>MAYW01000304.1 GCA_001723765.1 Candidatus Scalindua rubra | reverse complement strand
CCATCATCTAATATTATTGGTGATTCAATATCGGCATTGGGGTTTCCTGCCGGAGGAAGCCTTGGATTTGATAAGGTATGGAAAGTATCAGAAGAAGGTTATACCCATACTCTGAGTACCTGCAATTGTGCTTTTAGAAAGGAGATTTTTAATAAGCTGGGTTCTTTTGACGAGAGCTTTCCGTATGCTGGAGGTGAGGATACTTTATTTGCAGCTAAGATTTCTAAAGCAGGAATAAAAATTAAGTATTGTCCTGATGTTAAGGTCGAGCACGAACCGAGAACAAATCTAATTTCATTTCTACAATGGCAAGTAATGAGAGGTAAATGTGCTTTTCAGTTCAAAAAGAAAGTTGTTGCCGTAAACAGTTTTGCCAAAATGCGAGTATGGTCAACTAAAAATGTAATTATGACCTTCTGGAATGACAAAAAGATTCCATTAATATTGTTGCTAATACTTTTAAGTTACGTTCTGCAAGGCATTGGTTTTTTTATTGCAAATATCAATAATCTATTTGGGACACGGATTTTCACAGATACCTGCAGATAACTATTTTATATAAGTTGCGTGTTGCGAGTTTCAGGTTGCTAGTTTAACCCACAATGCGTAACTCAATAATCTTTGATAATCTGTACTACAAATATGTAAAACCTTGTTTTCCCCATTTTCATGAGGACAAGTTTTAGCAAGGTTTTCTACTTTATGTTTCTGGTGGGCGGTGCCCACCCTACCTGATTAAAATATTTTTCAATCGGTGTAAATCTGTTAAATCTGCGCCTGCCCCATGAAATTTTGTTTTCTTTTATTTCATCGGGGTCATCTGCGTTCTATTTTTTGGTTGCGGCTGCGCTGCGTCTATCTGCGTCCAGAGGAAGAATTACTCTGCTATCAAGCTATGCAAAATAATAAATCTGTCCCCTTTCTTAAAGGTAAGCAGATTGACTCGAGAACGATGGGAACAGAGAACTTTCAAGGAACGCACTTATATGAGGTTTGGTAGACTGGGTACCGCAGGTTGGTTTGTTGCTTGGTTTTATCTGTCCCCGGTAGGAAGTTTTCTCAGATGGCTATTGAGGCCATTTGTCGTGGAGATTAGAAAGATATTGAGCCGTGAGGCCTAATTAGAAAACAAGGAATAATATTAATGCGAATACGATTGAATGGGAAAAGGAGGTTTATAATCGATAGTTAATGAATAACCAATGACAGAAGACAGATTTCAGATGACAGATATTAGAAGATGTGGTGGATAATCAATATGGAGTGAATGAATAGTAGCAAGTAGAGAGTAGAGAGTAGAGAGTAGAGAGTAGAGAGTAATGATGAATGACTGGAAAATAAGCACCCTAAAAAATATGGAGGATATATTATGAAAACAACAGTAGCGCATAAAGAATGGACCGAAGAGTCTCTAATGTCTCTTCCTGATAATGGTAACAAATATGAACTTGTGAAAGGAAAACTTAAAATGAATCCTGCAGGATTTGAACATGAGAGTATAGGTTTACGTCTCGGTGGCGCGCTTGAAAGATTTGTGAGAGAAAACAAACTTGGAATAGTTTGTGGTTCAAGCGCTGGGTATTGGATGAAATCTGGGAATTTTCGCTCCCCTGACGTATCTTTTGTAGGTAAAGATCGATTAAAGGGATTTAAACGCCTTCCCAAAGGATTTTTAAAAGGCGCCCCCAACCTTGCTGTTGAAATTCTTTCACCGAGTGACACAGTTGAAGAACTGCATGAAAAAGTTGTTGAATACTTTGATAATGGTTCACAATTAGTATGGGTTGTCAATCCAGAAGAACAAATAGTTCTGGTATATCACTCACAACAGCCTGAAAAACTCTTGCGAAAAGGGGACAACCTCGATGGTGAGAATATTGTGTCTGGTTTTTCTTTGCCTGTATCTGACTTGTTTACAGAATTGGCTTTTTAAGATATTCTTCTGAATGTTGAATAAAAACATAAAATGAAGGTGACTATAAATACCAGATTAGGCAAATTCCTTATTCAAGGTCTGATCCAGGCTTTTATGCATTCAATAGATTAGGTACCGTGAAGGAGGATAGATAAAATGAAACCTATAAAGACGTTAACAGGGAGGATTGAAAAGATACCTCATTTACATTTGCACATACTATTAACTGAGGAAGATGGTGTCATTGTGGCACGATGCTTAGATTTTTCGGTATCAAGTCATGGAGAGAATGTAGAGGACGCTCTTGCTTCATTGAGCGATGCTATAAGTAGTTATCTGGACCATGCTATAAAACATGAAGCCATGGAGGAGATTATTGATCCCGATGAAGAAGTATTTTGGAAGATATACAGGGAGTTAGAATTAAGAGATGAATCATTGAGAATTAAAGAGAGTGCTGATGTTTTGAAAGTAGAGAAAATAAAAGACAATGATTCTGCCTTATGCATTAAAGGGGTTAATCAAAAAATTTGAACTTCCCTCTGATTTATTTAATAAATAATAAATATTTGTTTAATATTAAGGAGAAGATTTAATAAGTCGACTGATTCCTGGTCGGAGGGGATTTTGCTGACTATGCCTGCCTGATGGTAGGCAGGAAGTCAATATTTATTGAGGCCCGCCCTGCTCGCCCCGCCTGCCCCGTAAGGAGGAACGACTGTACTGGTGTGGAATTATTTAAATAATTGGATCCTCAGTGTCTTTGTGTCTTGGTGAGAGGAATATAATTCTAACAAAGAGATGAAAGCTGTCAACAATAAAAATTTGACCCCCTTTTGCCTTATGGACGGTGTAGCCACATGGCAGCTTGCCCATGAACCGTACTGGTACTGGGTTTGTTTTTGAACAAGGACCGTAACGCAACAAAACACATCTGAGGATTTTATAAAGGACATAAAATTAAATAGCAAATTTAATTATAATAATAGGAGAATTAAAATGATATACAGAGTAGTCATTGAAGAAGGTGAAGATTATGGATACGTAGCACATTGTCCTGCTATTCCAGGCTGTCATTCTCAAGGAAAGACCGTAGAAGAAGCGATTGGAAATATTAAGGATGCTATTAGAGGTTGTTTGTCAGTTCTAGATAAAGATTTGATTACTGACAAAAAAGAAATATGACTATTGAGTTAGCTCACCATAGGTCGTTGGAGGGCAACCTAGGCAAGCAGCCAGTAATCGATTAAAAAGTTGCCCCTCCCAAAACCTTCTGTTAAAGCGATAAGAGAATTCGTCCAAATAAGCTTGAAAATGTTTTGGATCAAGACCATGAAAAGTACCACTGACAAATGCTTTAGCATTAGATATTATAGTATGTACCCACGGCAATGGAGCAGCCCCTGTTTTTATGATAAGCTTCTTATGCTCTTTAACTAAACTGCTCAGTGACTCATAGATATTAAGTCCATCTGTTTGAATTATACATGCGGAG
>MAYW01000303.1 GCA_001723765.1 Candidatus Scalindua rubra | reverse complement strand
GATTTTAGTAAACTTCAGCAAATCTGACTTCAGGGTACACCGGCTTGCCGCTAAAGAGTTCAGATTCACTGTCACGGAGATAGATATCAAAAAATTCTACTGTGTATCGATTGACAATTTCTACTACACGTCTCCTTGGAATTTCCCCGGATTTGCCCACATACTTAAGGAATGGTGAAAAGAGCGGAATGTCGGTATAATCGAAATGGTGCGTCCCCTCCAAAGTGAGATGATACGCCGGACTGCTGCTGTTTTCCAGTAGAGATCGGATGCGGGCATCGTTTCGACTGTCCGGCCAGGCAGGCCGTCCCATGTAGAGCAGCGGCTGTTCCAAGCCTCTTTCGATAGTACTGTCAGCCATAGCCAATGACCTATATATTTTAGACACTATTTAATCAAAGCCATCTTCCTTGTCTTGCTGTATCCACTTTCTGTTTGAATTCTATATAAATAAACACCAGAACTGTATTTTGAAGCATCAAATAAAGCTTTGTGCTGTCCTTGGTCCTGCATCTCATTAACAAGTGTTTCTAATTTTCTTCCTTTAATATCATAAATACCCAATGAAACATGCTCTGTTTTTTGGAGATCGTAAGTTATAGTTGTTATCGGGTTAAATGGATTTGGATAGTTTTGATTTAAAACATATTGTGAAGGTATTTCTGGATTTTCTTGTGCAATAGAGATTTCAGGTCTTTCTAATATTAGGTTTTCATTATATGAATATAAGCTAGTTTCGCCAGCACTATCTATTTCAAATGAAACAACAGGATATAAAATTTTCCCCCCATTTTCATAAAATCCTTCAATTCCTCTTATTCCCACCAAAGTTTCATAAGGAATATCCCATTCTCCTGGTTGTACATACATACTATCATTTTGAGGCTCTATAAAACACCAGTGATTAAAATCAAGTGGATTATCTCCTGTTAAAATAGCATTCATACCATGCCCCCAACCACTGCTTGGTTGGTAAACAACAACCCAATAACATGGTTTGTTAAATCTCCCATTCATTGATAAATCATATTTATCAGGTATGTTTGGATCTGTTGTGTCATGTAATGCAAAATGTCTAATATATCCATCTGTTGCAAAATCTCCAGAAATATATATTGGATAGGTCCATGTGTTTGTATCTACCTGATCAATCTCCCAAATTTTACCAGTCCAATTATCTCTTTCTGGTATTGTTTGTAGTGGGTTCCAGTCCGCTTGCAAATAAGGAATCTCCTCCGTAAAATAATCTGATAATTCCTGTTGATCTTGTGCTGTTGAAGCAATACTGTCTCCATCAACATCGGCCATGTCATTTTGAACACCTTCCTGCATTGCATCATAGTCATACCAGTCAACAACATTGTTGCTATCCACATCACCACTTCCATACCACAATAAATCCCCACTAACATTTGGTTGAAAAAAGGAGTTATTCATTGCATCATAATAAGAAGAATCCTGCAAAACTCTAGACAACCCTGTTCCCTTATTTGAAAAATAAGCCTGCATTTGCTCTGGTGGGATATCAAAATAATCTCTTTCATCTGCAACACCATCTTTGTTGGCATCTCCAAGTCTATATGACCTATCAATCTGTTCTTGTTTTTGTTGGGAATTAATCCTCTCAGCATTAGCGTCAAAGGGCACCAATAAACTCCCTGCAAGAGCTAGAGGCAAGAATATCTTTCTGCAAAAGAACAACCAATCACCCAATTGTTGTGACTGTCCTCGGATTCACCACCAAAGGCACAATCAACGTCCATAATATCAGTATGACAGAAGCAATCCACGCTTCGTGCAAACTCCAAGCTTCAAAAGGTCCACCCAGTGAATAGATCCACACCACAAACGAAATCATGGTGACGACAAGCTGCGAGGCGCGTTTGACATCCTGAAATCTGCTTAGATAGAAGGGGACTAATACCAATAGAACAATGGATACTATTAGTGTTCCCCATTTGGCGCTATCTTCAGGAATGATTCCCGCTAGTACCATGTAGGCAGCTACAATTTCGCTGGGAATTAGCTTGAGTAACCTGGCTCTGTAGTTTTGATTTTCTCTAATTTCTCGCGGCATGTTAGCCTCTTATTTGTTTGTTAGCTTGTTGACCGAAAAGTTCGTGGTTTTACTATCAAACCCATTTTTGATAAAGCAATCTCATGGAAATTTAGGACGCTGGATTCAATGTTACTTTTAATCAAACTAGTACTCCTACCAACCTTATCAAAATAGGGCTCAAGTCTTCAATATTTTCCAATAACCTTGCCTTTTTCTCTGCTTCGTCGGTGCTGTCTTTAACGATGGCTAAGAGTTTCATAAGTTTTTCTTTATCAGTCCGCTTGGGAAACAAGCGATTGATTTGAGTATCTTTCAGTCGTGTAAGACTGGAAATTTCCGCTGTATATTTTAAGTTCGTTTGTTCAGCGGCTTTTTTGGCGGTTTTTTCATAGCGATTTCCCATAATTAATCTCCGTTCTTCATTAGAATTTTTGCTTCCCCGATCAAATCCTGAACATTCTCTAATTCGCCTTCATATTGAATAATTTTATCAACTACAGTATTAATCTTTTCCAGCGGCAGGATGTCTTTTGGTATTACTCCAATCTGATTGATCAAGTTTTCCCTGGTTGCCGTAACTTTCGCTTTAGCCCTTAAATGCGCGGTTAAGGAACTGTTTACCATAAGCATATCGTCATAATGACCTTCAACCGCTTGCTTCATGGTTTTTTCGATCTCTCCAAGGGCATCGTACAAAGTAGTTCTTCTATCAACAATTTGTTCGGCCGCTGCTTCGCTGAACTCCCGTAGGTATTTGCTTGCGGAGTCCATATTTGAGGCGTCATTAACATCATCAAGAATTGATGAGTTTGCGGTGAAGGTCTTCATGAAATCGGGAATCCATTTATTTGCCAAAAAGCTATCTACCCTTGCCCTTCGTACCGCAATATATTCATCTATCAAAGCAATGTGTGATACTTCGGCTGCTTTTATCATCGTTGTTAATTCTTCACTCAATAGCACTGATTCTTTTGGAATATACACACATGATAAAAATGTAATGCTGATAATAGTTATCAAAACCGTTTTGCTCATATTTTTAGACCCATATTATTAAACAGCTGGTGCATGAGTATAATTAAAAACCAGTAATATTCCAATCTTCTTCCCCGTACCGTCTCTAATGATGTTTTTCCATATAGTCCCTTCAGCTTCAGATCAAATCCCGCATCTTTTTGGGGGAAAGGTCGAATCCGGTGGTTCTCACACCTGTAGACTCAACCTTTAAGCCTGCCCGCCTTCATTCTTCGTGAGCAAAGGTCCAGATTATTTGGATGGCGAAATATGGATTTTAGGGGTTAACCGTATTTAGTCTGAAAATTCATAAGTTTTTTTAACTCGAGACTAATTATTGCTTATGCTTTCTGTTCTTTTGTCTTGATACAAAAGAACCAAAAATCACCGGCTGGCCTTGTGAAATCCCAGCGAAACAGTGCGGTTTCACGGGACAGGTAATGCGAACCCGCCAGCCCCCGACCAGACGGGAGGGCGGGCTGGGCATTAAAATCGAAGATTTTATTTC
>MAYW01000302.1 GCA_001723765.1 Candidatus Scalindua rubra | reverse complement strand
ACAAGATCCTGTTCGGACAATTATCTCTGAATCCCCCCAAACACATACCCAATCTCCTGAAAATATGATTTCTAACAACACTCAAACCAAAAGTAAGCCGTTTTGCCTGTCAATATCGGATTTTGGGCAGACGAAAAAGATTGAATTAGTTTGAGAACTATCTTACATTTTAAAGTTAATAATATTGAAAAGATATAACCTGGGGGTTAGTATGAGAAATGGTAAATTTTTATTGATGCTCATTTTAATATGTACTTTCAATATCACACTACTCGGACAGTCTGGAGAATTGCTATATCAAGATCGCCTGATTGGCAAGGATCTCAATATTCGTATCTTTTTTTCAGATGAAAATGGGAATGAATCTATATCACCCGATGTAATTGTTGATTCACCCTTCTTTTATTTTTGTCTTGTCCCCATTGGAGATTGGACATTCGAAAAAAAGGATATTGAAAAATCTGTAGAACCTATTCAACTTAAACAAAATGGTAATACTATACCTAATGTAGACCTCAATGAAATAACAATTGGTGAAGTCATTGCCATAATTGTCCTGTCCTTCAATAAAAATGACTTGGATTATACAGACAGTTTTTATTTTGAGAATAACTTGGGAAAAACTGATTCATTAAATATCTCAGAGGAGTACTGGCCCATTTATGATGAATACCACACCTATTACCAACAAGGCGAGGAGTCGTTAGAAACCCATGACTATCTAAAAGCTTTTCAAACGCTGAATAACTTTCTTACCGATGAACCTACAGTTATGGCTTTATCTTTTTATAACGAAGCCGATAGTCTCAACAGAATGTTGGTAAATAACTATATCACAGAAAGTGAGGGTAACTTCAAAGAAATCAGTGAAGAACTGGAAGAGTCTTTAGATCAAAACAAAATCGATAAATTGTTAATGTTCTCTATGGTTCTATCCGTAGCTCAACAGAATTTTGTTCCCTATTTTAATTTCAGAGCAGATAGGAATAGCCTGATATTAGAACAGAGATTAGATCAATTAGTAAGTGATTTGAATAGAAAAATTTCTGAAAGTAATTTGGCTTACCGGAATATGAAACTCGCCATCTTTGAGACCGGTTACTATATTGATTATAAATTTGAATTCTTTATTGATTTGTTGGCAAGACTGATCTTAGATATAGATTTTTTCCAAAAGGTAGAAGCATTTAAGGAAATCGATGTTACTCTCCTTGACAAATACCCATCTAAGAAGCAAGAACTTGAAGAACTGGAATGGATGGCCGAATTTATGGAGATATTGAAACTGATCAATGAAGATATCAAGACTAAAGGTTATATTCTCAGTCCAAAAGCCATACAGAATCTGAAAAACCAGGTTCAATTTGAAAAACAACCAAATTATAACATCTTTATGGCTTTCAATGCCTTAGTTAGTAATGATCAAGAAACATTTATTGAATATATCAAAAATTCATTTAAAGTGCTTACTGATCAGGATATGCTATATAATTTTGAGTTTTGGTATATTTCATATCTGGCTAATAAAAATAATATTTCAGATAAAGTGATTGTTACTCTGAATAATGGCATTAAATATGAAAATGAAGGCGACATGAGTGATGCCAATAAACAGTATAAAATTGCGATGCGATTGTCTGGGAATTTCGCTCCCCCTATGTTCTTCCTGGGGAAAAATTACCATATAATGGGAGAAGGTTTTACTGCTGAGCGGTATTTTTCCCAGTCCTTGAATACATTTCCAGAATATATGGCACCTCGTTTATTAAAAATTTCTTTTTTAACCAGCTCGGGAGATTATGAAGCTGCTCTGAACGAGGTAAATTCTGCACTAAGCAAATCACCCTATTGGTATTTTTATTTCAGGAAAGCTCAAATCTTGGTAAATCTAAAACGCTATCAAGAAGCAAAGGATATTCTATTAGAAAAATGTATGACTCTGATTGAACACCATTTTGATTCTTATATCCTCTTAGGTGATATTTCAATATCCTTACAGGATAAAGAAGGGGCAAAGGAATATTATCTCCTGGCTGGAAATCTTGACCCGGAAAACCAGATTTTTATTGACAAGATGAGGGAGCTCGAAAAATAATATTCCTGTAACCATAAAAATAATATGGTGTTGATTGTCCTATAAAACCAGCAAATGCCGGTTTAAACTTAGCTCCACTACGCTGTATCCTGTTTTAATGTCGGGAGAATAATAAAAGCATATTACAATAACTAATATTTTCTGACTCACAATAATTATAAACATAATATATTGTTATTAATGTATATAAGTATTATATTACAGGGTAAATAACAGGTGCAAAATGCAAGCTTTTTGCTGTCCGAGTGCATGCGATTGTTAGCCACAACCTTTCTCTTTCCCTATTTCGCCTTAGCTCTGAGTTGCAGAGCAAGCTTGTCTCCCTTTTTCGCAGGGAGCCGTAACGCATGGCGGATAACCCATTTCACTTCTTTGGAGGCAATGCTTATCCAGCTCTCACATAGTTCAAGGACAAAGTCGGGATGATCTTTAGCGATATCCCCTAGACTATTTGCAACGCTGCGCCGGACATACATGCTTTGATCGTTTTTTAGCGATTCTAATATTGGGAGTATTGGAGACGGATCGTCCACAAAAGAAGGAATTAGCGTAGCCCATGGAAGCCGGGGGCGAGTCCCTTCGGAACAGAGGCGCCGAACATGAGGATCTGGATCGGAGACCCATTCTTTCAACCGTGACAGCGTACGACCCTGATACTTCATTAGAAATGGCCGAATGGAAAACTCGGACGTATTTCGTTTTGTGAGTTCATACTGCGCCTTCATCGAGATATCGAAAGGGTCGTCGCCTCCGTTGTATTCCTTATCCAGGCCATATGCAGAAATAAAACAGCTATGAGGCTGATAAAACAATACCGCCAGACCAAGCCCTTCTGTTGCAGTATTCGGTGGAGTGAGTGAAGCAAGAATTACTTCAACAGCCTTTTCGTACTTTTCCGGCAAATTACTTCGAAGCGCTCTGGCAATATGCGTACCTCTCTCCATAAACTCCATGGAACCCAGATTGTCCAATGCGTATTTTCGAAATTTATCCGCGCGGAATTCTGAATAGACATATGCGATATTGTTCGCTAAGCAGTCGACGGCTTCCAAACCCAATACATTTTTCAAGGGTACCCCCTTCTGTATTGATTTGGGGGCGTCAGGAATGCGTAGCATGTGAGTTCTCCCTAATGGCTAACAGTGTCAATATGTGGAAACTTTTGACTCATATCACCCTTATAGACTGGAAAAATATCCACCTAATGAAATATTATGATAGGGATACGGTAAAATGATTGATATTTTTCCACATAAGGTGCAACTGATATAGTTAGTAAAGACTGTCGACACATTGTAAAAGGTAAATTATGGAATTAAATGACCAGGCTCAACCGAAATTTGTTCATGAATTTGTTCATGAAATTATTAGATATGCACTCCACTACCAGCTTTACCAATGTCCGAGAAATACTCAGGGATATTTATCCTGTATTATTCATCAGCTTTGTAATCAAATTTTTACTGGTTTCCAGATTTGTTGTTTCTCTCGACGATAAAACGTAAATATGTAAAACGTAAATCGTGCTCCTTTACATATTTAAGTTTTACATAA
>MAYW01000301.1 GCA_001723765.1 Candidatus Scalindua rubra | reverse complement strand
CTTTGCTTTTGTGGCACATAAAAATTTTGTATTTCAAATCATCAGGATTTATTTGAATGGTTTTGCATTCTCTGGGACTTTTTATCACCGGCTTCAAAAATTCTGCTTCAATTCCCCATTCATCAATTTTTTCCTGTGTGAGATAGAAAAATTCATTGGCACCGGTTGTAAATCCACGGCGCACTTCCGCAATATCTCCCAATCTCACCAATTTATCTTTTCCTTTTTCCAAAATGGTAAAATAAATATCCGGCGCTCTTAAATATTTACCGCCCCATTTATCGCCGGTGTAAGCAACAAGGCTGTCTTTTTTGCTTTCATCGGTGCCAGCCGTTAATAGTTCATTGGCATCTTTAGGCACCACCCTAAATTCCGGTGTGGTTTTTCTATCATTTGCTTCATCAATTTCCTCAAATAGAATGGGATCAAGGCATTCTTCAAAAGGCACATAGAACATAACGAATTTGGGAGATTGCTTCGTCGCTTCGCTTCTTGCAATTACAAGTGTGGACGGTGCCCCAAAAAGACAGATGACCGTATTTACATCGGCAGATTTAAAAGAACGTTTTACCTGATTATCCATAATCAATTTGATGGGTGCTTTCTTTAGCAGGAATTCCTGCAAATCTTTCCCATAACCCACATCCAGCCAGGAATTGGATGTAACAAAACAGAAACTACCTTTGGTGTTCAAGAGCGACATGCCGTGTAAATAGAAATACACATAAAGGTCATTTTTAGCATCAAGTTTTCGAAGATATTTTTGCTTCTTTTTATCAAAATGAAAAAAATCTGGGTATTCCGCATTGAGAGACTGCATGAGCTTTTGTTTATACACTTTTTTAGCTGTTTTCCAATTGGGAGAAGTCTCACCACCAAAGTCTTCGGGGTTTTCTTTTGGGTTCGCAATAAGTTCCTGCCGGACATAAGGTGGATTTCCAATGACAATGTCAAACCCGTGTTTATCTTCACTAAATATTTCCGCAAAAGAAATATCCCAAACAAAAGGGATGTTTCCCCTGTCTTTCAGTGCTTGCCTTGCTATATTAAATTGTTCTAGTTCTTCCTCCAGTTTTCTCTGTTCTTTGGCATACCCTTTCTTCATATTAATTGAATTTTGTTTTGGTTCATCGCCAAAGATACCTTTTTGCTCCACGTCTGTCCCTTCAATTATTCGCTCAATTCGCTTTAATTTTTGATTATGTTCATGAATCTGCTTCACTAAAATTTCCCTGAATATATTGAGTTCCGCTTGGTCCACCTGTCTCCGTGTTTTGTATTTACGTTTGGGATCGTTATAAAAATACTTTCGCTTTTCACCTTTGAGAGTAGTGAGTCTTCCTTTGGTTGCTTGTGGCAAATCTGTTAAATGCAAATGGCTGAAATTTACATCACCCACCATTTGGACTAATGAGTCACCGGTACGAATATTCAAATCCAAATTGGGAAGTAACGGAAGAAAGTTGATTTCACTTTTACTCTCGAAAGGTGTTTCTACAACCAACTGAAGCCATAATCGTAACTCACAAACATGGACTGCCCACTCCATGATATCCACTCCATATAGTGAACGACCTAATATTTTTTTCTTCACTTGAAAAGGTGTTTCCTGAACTCCCTGTTGACTGTTGGCACGCATTTTCAGGTCTGCAAGTATATTCAGCATCCCAACCAAAAATGAACCAGAGCCTACTGCAGGATCAAGGATGGTAATTTGATCTAAAAAGATTCCGATTCCAGGCCATAGATTTTGGTCTGTAATGCGCTGATCTGCTTCAACCTTATCTTCTTCTGTAAAGGCAAAAAGGAGTTCATAAAATAGGTTTTTATGTTCAGAACCAAACTCATTAGTTAATCTATCTACTAAAGCTAAACGGCACATTAATGTAATTTCTGTTCGGGGGGTATATACAATACCGTGGCTGTGGGCTTTTTCGATATCCCCTTCAACGAAGGTCATAGTTTCATAGATTTTACCGATCATTTCCGGATCAACTGCCACTTCTTGATCTATGGGAGAATCTTCAGTAATTGTAAAATTATAGGATTGTAAAAAGTCGAAGATATTTTTGAATTCAGAGTCGTGGATTTGTACGGAATGATGGTTGTCTAAATCTGTTTTTTTAAACAAACCGCCATTAAGATAGGGTGCTAACTGCAAAGTAGATTGTAACTTCTTTGGAAGCCATCGGGGATGGGAAAACTTATTGTTGAATGCTTCAAAAAAGAGAATACCTAACCATTTATCCACAAACGAATTTTCTTGTTGCTCTGACTTCAGATAAGTTTCCCAATAAGATTTTACAAATTCGGGGTCATCTCCTAACCAGCGTTTTTTCTGTATGAAATAAACGAATATCAAACGGTTAAAGAATTGGAGTCCGTAAGAATGTGCCAATTCATCTTTTTCTGTTAATTCAAATAAATGATTTTTAAACCCAGTAAAAACCTTTTCGAAATCATCAAAAAAGGCATCGGTGACTTTTTCTACATCAAAAGCTTCATCGTGTTGTTTTTGCAATTCAAAATGATGAGCTCCATCTTCCGGGACTTTTAGATGTGTAATCCTTTCAACGGCAGTTCTTAACCTTTCCTGCTGGTCAATACGAATTCGTCGGATAAATTGACGCTTTTTTGGCTCTTTATCTTCATCAGATTCTTTATTTTTCACTGCTTTGATATTTACAAAGTCCCAAACAGAATCCTTTAGATTGGAAAAAATACAGAGATTATAAGGAAACCGGCGATTGATGAGATTAATGACAGTACGCTGATGAGTTTTGTTCAAACTATCATTACTCAACCTCACCCAAAAAATAGAAAATTCTCCATGGTAACCCAGCCGGGTGATTTGATTTACAAGAGAACTTTGGTTTTCTGTCCAGTCAGAAAAGAGTGAATCAACGATTTCATTATCGTATTCGTAGCCTAAATCAGTACAAAGGTTTACCAATTCCTGATCTTTATTAACGATCAGGTTTTGTAAGCGAGTTTCTACTTTATGTTTTAGTTCAGACATGGTTTATCACATATAGTTATATCTCCATTTAAACTTGTTGTATTGTTCTTCTTATTAATAACAGTGCAAAGATAAGAACACTGCATCGTAACAACATAATTAGTCAGAATTTACCAAACGTCAGAAAATATGAAAGGACAAAAGGACAATTCTCTCCCGTCTAAATAACCACCCTTTTTGATACAATCTGAAATTATCTCAAAACCCCATCTTAAAACAGCCTTTTTATGTTTCAAAACTCATCTCAAAATCAAAGTATCAAAACGTGCCCTCCTACATGAGTTTTGAGATTCCTCCGGTATAAGAATAGTAGACATCACAGAATAGATTAAAAGGAGCAGTGGCGAGGTTAAGGCGCAAATTCAGGAGCCAGGTGATAAAAGGTTATGCCTTCTGGTGAGATTGCCTCTATTCTGTGAATTTAGAAAGGAGGAATCATGTTAATAGGTTACGCAAGAGTATCAACTACGGATCAAAATCTGGATCTACAGAAGGATGCTTTGACAAAGGCAGGTTGTGAAAAGATTCACAAGGATTACGCCAGTGGAGCAAAAACAGATAGGAATGGTCTTGAAGAAGCGATTAGTTCACTTCGTAAAGGAGACACTTTAGTTGTTTGGAAACTTGATCGCCTTGGC
>MAYW01000300.1 GCA_001723765.1 Candidatus Scalindua rubra | reverse complement strand
ATCCTGCATAACAAAGGGACTGCATGTTTGGTAAAGACAGAAAAAGCTGATAGAAAGAAGATTACACGGCCCTTACGTAAAAGAGGAGGATTTTCACCGCGTAGTAGTTGTAACTATGAACGTCCTAGTATAACGTTTCATTAAACACTTGACAAATAAGTAATCGGCTTTTATACTGATCTCAAAAACGGAGGACAGTATGCCAAGAGTCAGCAAAAAACCGAAATTACACCTTAGTACAGAACAATTAAGTCGATTAGAAAAAATAACAAAATCTCGCACTGCTCCTTTACGAGAAGTAAAAAGAGCACAAGTTCTTCTTAAGAAATACCATGAAGAACCTATAACTGTGATTCAGAAAACTACAGGCGTTAGCAGAGAAACCATTTACAAATATATTGAAAAAGCATTAGCACTAGGACCAGAAGAAGCACTAAAAGACAAGTATCATCGGCCTAAAGAACCCATAATTACAGAAAGTGCAAAAATGTGGGTTATAAATATTGCATGCACAAAACCCAAGGATTACAACTATGCGGCAGAACTATGGACACAAAGTCTTTTGGCAAAACATGCAAGAGAATGCGCTCCGAAAGAGGGGCATGCGTGTCTTGCAAGGGCAGCCAAAGCAACGATTCACAGAATATTAAAAGAACATCCTGTGCAACCGCATAAGATACGTTACTATTTAGAAAAACGAGATCCTGAATTCAAGCGTAAAATGGAAGAAGTTCTTATTGTTTATCAAGAAGTTAACTTACAAAACAAACAGGATAACTTAAAAGAGACTCCAGGCAGTCGAATTATTACGGTATCCGTTGACGAAAAACCTGGAGTACAGGCGATAAAAAATATTGCACCAGATTTGCCGCCTTTACCTGGTAAATGTCCTCAAGTTTTGCGTGACTATGAGTATAAGCGGCTTGGAACAGTAAGTATATTAGCCGCTTTGGATTTGCATACAGGACATGTAATAGCCCAGGTTCATGATCGTCACAGAAGCAAAGAATTCATTGAACTTTTAAAAGAGTTGGATACCTATTATCCAACAGAATATACTATACGAATTATTTTAGACAATCATTCTGCACATATTTCAAAAGAGACCATGCGATATTTATCGAGTAGACCTAATAGATTTATTTATGTTCATACACCAAAGCATGGTTCATGGCTCAATCTGGTAGAAGTGTTATTTGGTAAAATGGCCCGAACATTCTTAAAACACATACGTGTCGATTCTGTCACCGAATTACGAAATAGAATATTAAAAGGGGTTGCAGAAATAAATTCAAGCCCTGTTGTATTCCAATGGAAAAAGTTTGATTTAACCTTATAATATATGTCAAGTATTTGGCGAAACTTTATACTAGGAAGATTTCTCATGGGACCTGCGGCTATTTTCCCTGTTACCATCAAATTGACACGATACTTTAAACAGGGATTTTTATGCATATAAAAAAACCCTCTTAAGGCGGGCCACTAAACGCACAAACCATAGAGAAGTCAAGTAAAATCAAGGGTTTGCGAAATTAATGCAAAAAGAGGGAGGGTTATTTATATCTAGCTAGTGGGGTATATAAAGTAGTCATATTCTTTATACAGATTACAATTATGGCGAATAACCCATAAAAAGTGGCATATTAAGGCAATTTATCTGTTGACAAAATATTTTAAATAATTATTATATTAGGCATATTTGAGATAATTAACCCTCTTTTATGCTTAATAAAGACTTTTTCTTAAAACCTACACATCCGATGCAAAAACGATATGAAGCCTTAAGGGCATCATATGTAGATAATCTTTCTAGCGAAGAGATCAGCAAGAGTTTTGCATATACGGTATATTCCTTTAAATCCCTCAAGAGAGACTCTAAGGATATAAAAGCTGAAGATATTTTTAAGGAATTAAAAAGGGGGCCGAAGAAACCACAAGAGAGGACTATTTCGGCAAGGGAAAGGATCATTGAGCTCCGCAAGAAAAATTTCTCTGTTGTAGAGATACAGGAGAAACTGAGACAGGAAGGGGTAAAACTCAGCATAAATCATTTAAGCGTTCTTCTGCGCAGGGAGGGATTCACAAAACTATTCAGGAGAACCAATAGGGAGCGACTGGAAGCATTACAACAGGACAAGCGTTATCCTGAGATATCTGATAGAAAACTGTTTGCTGAGAGGCAAGAGGTATCAACCACCTTTGGAGGTGTTTTTCTTTTTCTGCCATTGATACGCCAGTTAAGATTAGATGAATTGTTTGGCGCAGATGGATTTCGTAGTACCAAGGCAATTCCATCGATTTCATATCTTTTATCGTATCTGGCATTAAAGCTATTGGGGAAGGATAGAGTTTGCCATATTGATGATTTTGGATTTGATTACGGATTAGGGGTATTTGCAGGGTTAAATATACTGCCGAAATCAGCCAGCATAAGTGGTTACACATATCGTCATTCTGCCAGAGTAATTCGCAAACTGTTAAATGGATTTATAAAAAGGCTCCATTTAGAAGGATACATAAAGGGGCGCAACATCAATCTTGATTTTCATGTAATACCCCACTATGGCGATGGGTCGGTACTGGAGGGACATTGGGTACCTACCCGTGGTAAGAGGATGAAAAGTGTGCTGAGTTTTTTTGCTCAGGATCTTGATACCACATTTTTATGCTTTTCAGATGGAGAGATCAGGAAGGATGCACAGAGTGATGAGGTATTAGAGTTTATAAGGTTTTATGAAAACAGCACTGGGCTGCTTCCTGAGAGGTTAGTATTTGACTCAAAGCTGACCACTTACAGGAATCTAGACAAGCTAAATCAAAGGGGTATATTATTTATAACCCTTAAAAGGAGAGGGAAGAAATTTCTGGAAGAGATTTCAAAAATAACCAAATGGAATAAGGTTACTCTTGATAATGTGAAGAGGAAATATCGCAATTTACGGTATAGAGAGAAAGAGATACCATTGAAAGGTTACGAAGGTAGTGTCCGGGAGATTATAGTTCAGGGAGCAGGCAGAGAACTGCCGATGTGTCTTATCAGCAATGATTTGAAAAACAGTGTAAAGGAATTACTCACAACATATAGTCATCGATGGAGAATCGAAAACAATATTCAGGAAAACGTTGACTTCTTCAATCTCAATGCATTAGCATCCCCTGTGGTTGTAAAGGTTGATTTTGATATTGCAATGACACTTATTGCCAATACGCTATATAAAGTATTGGCACAGAAGACCAAATGGTTTAAAAATGCTTCTCCTAAAACTATATCAAGAAACTTTATAGATATAAAAACCAATATTAGCATTAAAGGGGATATAATAAAGGTGAAACTTGGCTTAAAAAACTATAATCCTGTAATCATGGAATGGGTTAATTCTTTAGAAGAAATCAAAATACCATGGTGGGAAAATAGAACCCTGGTGTTTGACTTCGACTAATTCTTAGAGGGTTTTTTATATGCATAAAAATCCCTGTTAAATGCTGAAATACCTCTTCTTTCTGCTTCTTCTGTTATCCATTGTACTATAGCATCTGACACGCGCTCTTCTTTCCAAAATCTTGGGTACAGAAAAGCGACCCCTATCCATACTTTTCCTGCCCTCAGGGATCACCCGGAGAAGTATCTGGACTTGCTCCTTGATGGGGTTCATATTTCA
>MAYW01000299.1 GCA_001723765.1 Candidatus Scalindua rubra | reverse complement strand
CCAGACCGGCAGGGCGGATCGCACCAGGGCAGGCCGAGTTCCGAAAATTGGACAGTGACTTTTTTACCTGCTCAAACACACCTGTCCAATCATTTGGTTTAGATTGTCTAAATAAACGCATACTTGGATACCAGGGGCTGTCGTCACGATTTAGTAACCAGCGCCAGTCTGGTGCAGAATGTAAGAGAGTCCATACTGGTTTACCAATAGCCCCAGTCAAATGTGCAACTGCAGTATCTACTGAGATAACAAGGTCCAGATTAGTTATTGCAGCCGCCGTGTCGGCAAAGTCATTCAAATCATTTTCCAGGTTGATGATTTTCATTCCCTTGGGAGGATTGTTGGCTTCAACAGAAGCTGGTCCTTTTTGAAGACTATAAAAAGACAATTCCGGAATCTCGGCTAATGTGGCTAAATCAGCCAGTGAACAGGAACGCTTATGATAGACATACCTGTGTGTAGGTATACCTGCCCAAACTATACCAACCTTAAAATTATTGTCATGGCCAAACCTTAAACGCCATTGCTCCACTAGACCGGGATCAACCGTAATATAAGGTACATCTGACGGTATTGAATCCAAGGTGGTACAAAATATTCCCGGCAGACTTAAGAGAGGAACATGAACGTCAAATTGTGCAGATAATTTACTGGTGGATGATTTTTCTATAATCTTATCGATTCCAGCACAGTTTTTCAGTAAACGAAGAAAATTTTGTGGACACTCGAATATCACACGACCACCCTGTGCTTTAACCATGGGCAGGTATCGTACAAATTGAATAGTATCTCCAAAACCCTGTTCTGTTTGTATCAGGACAGATTTATCATTTAGTGGTTTACCATCCCACATGGGTTGCCGTGAAGTTTTAGAAACATGACCTTTTATGTGCAACCTCCATTCGTATTCTTGCCAACCTTCTTTAAAGTTTTCTGTCAACAATAACGCAAATGACCTGTTTAAATGTGCCGAGGCATAGTCTGGCTTAAGTATTGTTGCCTGCTTGTAGCTTAATATCGCCTCCTCAGGTCTACCTGATTCTTGTAGTACAGTACCGAGGTTATTGTGTGCTTCGGCATAGTCTGGTCTGAGTGATATTGCTTGATTAAAATTTGTTTTTGCCTCATTAAGTTTGCCTTGCTCTAAAAACGAAGTACCGAGATTGTTGTGCGCCTCGGCATAATCTGGTTTGAGCGCTATTGCCTTCTTGTAGCTTGCTACAGCTTCATCAAGTTTACCTAACTCTTGAAGCACAGAACCAAGGTTGCTATATGCCATTGCATAGTTTGGTTTGAGTACTATTGCTTGCTTACAGCTTAATATTGCTTCATCAAATCTACCTAATTCTTGGAGAGCAGCGCCAAGATTACTGTGTAACTCAGCATTATTCGGTTTAAGCGCTGCTGCCTGCCTGTAACATGTTACTGCATCATCTAATTTACCCTGTACTCTGAGCGTATTACCAAGATTACTGTATATCTCAGCATCGTTTGGCTTGAGTTCTATTGCCCTCCTGTAGCTCGTTACAGCTTCCTCAAGTTTACGCTGTTCTTTAAGTGCATTACCAAGATTGTAATGAGCCTCGGCGTAGTCTGGTTTGAGTTCTATTGCTTTCCTATAGTTTACTATTGCTTCATCAAGCCTGCCTGATCCTTGAAGTGCAGTGCCAAGATTACTATGCGCTATTGCGTAATCGGGCCTTAGCTCGAGTGTCTTTCTAAAGAGCATACACGCTGTGTCAAAGTTTCCTTGTTGCAGGTTTAGTGTGCCCATAAGAAAGATTGCATCAATGTTATCTGGCTGCTTTTCAAGTAACTTGTTGTAAAATATTGCAGCCGCAGCAAGATTTCCAACCTGGTGAAGTTTAAGCGCTTCCTGAAGCAAGTTTTTGTTGTCTTTTACCATATCCATATGGTCCATATTGTATTATCCTTTCAGAACTCTTTTCTTTAACGGTTAAGATACCCGTTTTTCTAAAAGTAGAGAGTAACGAGTAGAGAGATTTTTATCTTTTTTATTTTTTCTCTCTACTTTCTACTTACTACTGCCTACTGCATATTGCTTACTGCTTACTTTTGGTTGTCTGCATCCTTTTGTGGTAAGTTTATATAGCAAAGCTTCTTTCACCTGATCGAACACTCCGGCCCAATCATTCAGTTTAGTTTGTCGAAATAAGCGCATACCTGGATACCAGGGGCTGTCATCACGATTCAGAAACCAGCGCCAATCTGGCGCAGAATGTAAGAGAGTCCATATGGGTTTACCAATAGCTCCGGCCAGATGTACGACTGCAGTATCTGTGGAGATAACAAGGTCAAGATTTGCAATCACAGCTGCTGTATCGGCAAAGTCGTTTAGCTCATTTTCCAGGTTAATGATTTTCATTCCCCAGGGTGGATTGAAGACTTCCACAGATGCCGGTCCCTTTTGAAGACTGTAAAAGGTAAGCCCTGGAATTCCTGTCAAAGGAGCAAAATCAGCAAGTGAACAAGACCGATAACGATCTTTAAACGTAGGCCTGCCTGTCCAAACAATGCCAATCTTGAAATCATCGCCAAGTCGCATCTTCCATTGCTCCACTAGCATGGAATCAACCATAGTATAAGGTACATCTGATGGTATTGAATCTAAGGTAGTGCCAAATATTCCCGGTAAGCTTAAGAGGGGGACATGAGTATCAAATTTTACATCTGGTTTAGATGTGCTTTCTATAATCTTGTCTATTCCGGCACAATTTCTCAACAGACGAAGAAGTTTTTTTTGACATTCAAATATCACATATCCGCCTTGTGCCTTGACCATAGGCAGGTAGCGTACAAATTGAATAGTGTCGCCAAAGCCTTGCTCAACATGTACCAAGATAGACTTGCCATTGAGGGGTGAGCCATCCCATCGGGTCTGTTGGAAAGTTTTAGAGGCACAATTTTTTGTATGCAACCTCCATTCGTATTCTGGCCAGCCCTCCTCAAAGTTTTCTGTCAACAATAATGCAAGAGATCTATTAATATGCGCGCTGATGCAGTCAGGGTTGGATTCAATTGCCCTGCTATAACTCATAATTGCTTCATCAAGTTTGCCCTGATTTTGGAGTGTGGAACCCAGATTATTATGTGCATCGGCATAGTCTGGTTTAAGTGATATTGCGCGACGACAACTTGCCGACGCTTCGTCAAGTTTGCCATGCTCTTTAAGTACATTGCCAATATTACTGTGTGCCATTGCATAGTCTGGTTTGAGCGTCAATGCTCGATTATAACTTACCATCGCTTCATCGGGTTTACCCTGTTCTTTAAGAACGGTACCAAGATTGTTGTGCGCTGATGCGTGGTCTGGTTTGAGTGTTATTGCCTTTTTAAGAAACATATGAGCTGCATCAAGGCTTCCTTGTTGGAGGTTGAGTGTGCCCAGGAGAAAGATTGCATCTATGTTGTCTGGCTGCTTTTCAAGTAACTCGTTGTAAAATTTTGCTGCTGCAGCAAGATTTCCAACATGGTGAAGCTTAAGCGCTTCTTGAAGCAAGTCTTTCAATTTCGGACTTCGGATTTCGGATTTCGGATTGTTAATATTTGGGTTCTTACAATTCATTATTTCAATTTCGGAATTCGGATTTCAGATTGCGGATTAAATCATCCTCAACTTTAGTCACTTTAGTTCATACTTCGCTATTCGACGTTC
>MAYW01000298.1 GCA_001723765.1 Candidatus Scalindua rubra | reverse complement strand
CGTACACAAAAGGAACTGGCACAAAACACTGATTTAAGAAAAGACCACGTTGAATAATGCATATAGAGTTAATGATTCAGCTATGTTATTTCAATTGCTAGAACCCCATTGAATAATAAGTAATAAAAGCTTACGTTATTCTACGTGGCAGGCGTGGAAAGATTAGAGAAAAATGTTTGCTATGTTGACAAAACTTTAAGAAAATTTGAGACGGTAAGGCGCTTAGAAAAATAAAACGACTAACATGTTGTCGCTAATTATCTAAGCTATTGTCATGTATATGCTTACACCCACTGAAGGGCCCCCCTTTTTCTAAGCGTGTCTTAGAAAAAATGTAGTCTCTAAGGAGACAATTTCTTGCTTTTTTTTGACAGGAAATTGTCTCCTTAGAGATTTTATTATGGTTCTGGCTCGTCCATGTTAGGAAAAGCAAGCAAATAAGTAGAGAAACTTCAAACATGGAGAAAATGAAATATTGGCTGACTAATAATATACGTTTTTATATACCTAGTGATTATTATATCTATTCAAAAAAAACACATTCCTGAAGTAACACAAGGATGGCAAATTACAAAAACGTTTAGTTCTTCGTTTAAAATCGGAAGTTGAAAAGAATAATTCAAAGTTTGCAGTGATAATTCTTACTGCCAGAGAACAAGTATACAATGATATCTGGGAAGAAACAATGAAAACCTATCCAAAGATGAAAGAATTACAATGGGATCTCAATAAACCAAGGCAAAATTTAATCAACATTTTAGAGCAGGGAAAAATTCAATACCTTGACCTTTTGCCGTATTTTATGGAATATGCTAATGAAACTGGAAAATACCTGCATTATCGATATGATGGACACTGGAATATTGAAGGGCATCATTTAGCTGGGAAAACAATATATAAATGGTTAATGTCACAGAATATGGTTCCTAAGAATAACTTTGTAGATAGAGAATGATCAAAGATGGGTTAATTTACATTGGATATCTTATAAGTGGATAGATTCATTAGAAAATAGCTTAAGTTCCATATTCACTGGGGATATTATTTTATGCTAAAAGGAGCATTGAAGATTATTGACAAGGATTTTTTGCAATTCATGTGTTTTATTTTATCATATCATCCGATGGTAGAAAAGCTTAGCAATTTTAAGAAATTTTAATCAAACCATTTTATGGAAATTGTAAAATTCCACAAAAAAGGTACAAACAACCTTGAAGACTAAAGCCCGGGTTTTGTCAAGAATGTCTTACCACAGAGCTTGCAGAGGGCACACCAGTGAAATATGCAAATGATTTCACGGGGGCAGGCAAAGTAAAGTTTTACAATTCAAATTCAAATGTTAAGATCAGTGAATATCAGTGTGTATAATATAATCCGCAGATTACCCCGATGAAATAGAAAACCAAAAACATTTCATGGGGCAAACGAGATTGAGGTGGAGTTCTCTAGTTCTTTTTAGAATTATTTTTTGGAATAGAAAGTGCATATTAATTTTGCCATGAGGAGGTAAGCTATGTCTTTAATTTCCGCAAAAACTAAATATGAGCATGTTGTTCTGAATGAGGAGAAGGCTCCAGTCATTGAAGGAACAAACATGAAAGTAATCGAGGTTGTTCTGGAAAAAACCGCTTATGGGTGGAGCCCGGAAGAGTTACAGTTCCAGCATCCTTACCTCACGTTAGGTCAAATATACTCAGCGTTAGCGTATTACTGGGATAATCAGCAAGATCTCGATAAGGATATTGAACAAAGACTTGAATTTGTAAACCGGATTCAGCAGGAAAAGGGGGAAACGCCTTTAGTCAAGCGGTTGAAATCGAAAGGGCAGATTTGATCATGTTGACACTATACATGAATCAACATGTTCCGCGTGCTATAACAGATGGAATTCGCTTGCGCGGTGTAGATGTGATAACAGCTTATGAAGACGGTGCAAGTGATATGAGCGACTCGGAATTATTGGATCGAGCTGGTGAATTGGGGCGTGTGCTTTTCACCCAGGACGATGATTTGATCAGAGAAGCCGCCCAAAGGCAAAGAAAGGGGAGCTTCTTTAATGGGGTGATTTATGCGCACCAGCTGCATGTTTCAATTGGAGCTTGCATACGCGATCTGGAGATCATTGCAAAAGCCGGTGAACCAGAGGATTTAGAAAGTAGTGTGCAAATTCTTCCCCTTTGAAAGCATTTTTGAATACAATGTATTTTTGCGATTCCTCTTATCTGACCCGGTGATGCACTGGGGAGTTTTCGCGGTACTGTCAGGACTTTTATGCTATGGGTTTTATCATTCCCCGTACAGTCACTTCGTTCCTTACAGGGCAGGCAGAAGCAAGAAGCCCCCGATACACTCCGTTACAGGGCAGGCAATCATCAAGGTAATTCTTTTAGGGATTGGATATGTGTTATTTATCGAAATATATCAAGCAATCCTACCGTGGCGGGATTTTGGGATTGATGATATTCTGTGGGGGAGTGTGGGAGTTGTGAGTTCTTTAGTTCTTTTTAGGAGAATTTTGGAATAGAAAGTACATATTTGATTTTGCCATGAGGAGGTAAGCTATGTCTTTAATTTCCGCAAAAACTAAATATGAGCATGTTGTTCTGAATGAGGAGAAGGCTCCAGTCATTGAAGGAACAAACATGAAAGTAATCGAGGTTGTTTTGGAAAAAACCGCTTATGGGTGGAGCCCGGAAGAGTTACAGTTCCAGCATCCTTACCTCACGTTAGGTCAAATATACTCAGCGTTAGCGTATTACTGGGATAATCAGCAAGATCTCGATAAGGATATTGAGCAAAGACTTGAATTTGTGAACCGGATTCAGCAGGAAAAGGGGGAAACGCCTTTAGTCAAGCGGTTGAAATCGAAAGGGCAGATTTGATCATGTTGACACTATACATGAATCAACATGTTCCGCGTGCTATAACAGATGGAATTCGCTTGCGCGGTGTAGATGTGATAACAGCTTATGAAGACGGTGCAAGTGATATGAGCGACTCGGAATTATTGGATCGAGCTGGTGAATTGGGGCGTGTGCTTTTCACCCAGGACGATGATTTGATCAGAGAAGCCGCCCAAAGGCAAAGAAAGGGGAGCTTCTTTAATGGGGTGATTTATGCGCACCAGCTGCATGTTTCAATTGGAGCTTGCATACGCGATCTGGAGATCATTGCAAAAGCCGGTGAACCAGAGGATTTAGAAAGTAGTGTGCAAATTCTTCCCCTTTGAAAGCATTTTTGAATACAATGTATTTTTGCGATTCCTCTTATCTGACCCGGTGATGCACTGGGGAGTTTTCGCGGTACTGTCAGGACTTTTATGCTATGGGTTTTATCATTCCCCGTACAGTCACTTCGTTCCTTACAGGGCAGGCAGAAGCAAGAAGCCCCCGATACACTCCGTTACAGGGCAGGCAATCATCAAGGTAATTCTTTTAGGGATTGGATATGTGTTATTTATCGAAATATATCAAGCAATCTTACCGTGGCGGGATTTTGGGATTGATGATATTCTGTGGGGGAGTGTGGGGGTGGTGAGTTCTTTAGTTCTTTTTAGGAGTATTTTGGAATAGAAAGTGCATATTAATTTTGCCATGAGGAGGTAAGCTATGTCTTTAATTTCCGCAAAAACTAAATATGAGCATGTTGTTCTGAATGAGGAGAAGGCTCCAGTCATTGAAGGAACAAACATGAAAGTAAAT
>MAYW01000297.1 GCA_001723765.1 Candidatus Scalindua rubra | reverse complement strand
CTAAAAAGAATAAATTCTATTGATGTAGAATTTGAAAAGGAAGTGTTTTGTGAATTTAAGGAAATGGTGATTCTGATGATGAAGTTTCAGAAGTATATCAATCTCCCACAAGATATTGGGTAGATACAGTATTGAATGTTTTCCCAAATGG
Organism: Candidatus Scalindua rubra; assembly: GCA_001723765.1. Classification (GTDB taxonomy): domain Bacteria; phylum Planctomycetota; class Brocadiia; order Brocadiales; family Scalinduaceae; genus Scalindua_B; species Scalindua_B rubra. Next base: position 3,571 of record MAYW01000297.1, on the reverse strand, counting down.
AAAGAAAAAACCAGCAACCCAGTCGATTGTTAGCAAAATGGATAAGGTGCAGAAACGAATCTTCGACTTATTTAAAATGAAGCATTACTTGCCAAGTTAGGGGGAAGGACTGGATGCTGTAACTTGTTATAGTATTATAAGTTGCAGAATTAGCCACGGCTAATTCGTAAACTCACGCTAGTATTCACCTTTTAAACAGATTAAAGCGCTTATAAAAGAATTGTGTTCATGTACTTATATTTCTGAATTGCTATATGTAGTATAGTATTACTTTTTTCTACATATATATATGTCATAATAATACTGTTCTTTCATCTCATTGTCAACAAAAAATTCTATTATTTTTGGCTTGAATATCAAGGCAGCAAATTTTACCTTTTAAGTCTATAAGCGATTATATCTTAAGGAATAACTGGGGATCAAATCTTCTCTTTGACCCATTCCCTATGCTTCTTCAATAATAAGCCGTAGCCCGCAGTCAGAGCATTCCTTTGCGTCCTTGCCGACATGGTGACCGCAGGCAGTGCATCCCGGGGCAAGCGCTATGCGGGAGGGAATGTCCTTTTCAGAAAGCATGTCAGATAATTCCGTTATCCAGTCCTGCGTTTCTTCCTTAATATGTATCTATTCGTCATGTGCTTCTTCTCAATCTGGAATTTTCATATAAATATCTCTCTATAACCTCATTGTAACTTTATTTCCAATTATATCATTCTTTCAAGCCTTTGCCAGTGGATGTATTTTGGATAACTCTTTTAAATGGGCTCGTTCTGCCTGCCATAAATCCACAGTATGTTGCGCGTTTAGCCAAAACTCCGGACTATTTCCAAAAAAACGAGACAGTCGCAAAGCCAGTGATGGACTTACAGCCCTACGCTCACGCAACATCTCACCAGGGTGTATGGGTTGTCTTTTTCGCCTTCCAGTATTTGGAATGTTCATTTTAATCTCCTCTTAATGATAGTCAGTTATTTCCGTGGTTAAACCAAAAGGGGATCAGTTTAAAAGCTTAGTTCCTCCCTTGCCTTTCCCTTGAATCCCCTTGTGGATTACGAGGTTTTTTCCACGGGAGATTCCTGAATTATAAGTATCCTTGCAGCTTCTGGAATACCTGGAAGAGGATCGTACGAGCCTGGGATTTCTTCGGCGGTAAAACTCCTTGAGCCGGGGATCCCCCTTCCAGACCAGCTTTTTGGACTGGTGTTCAATAACCCTGCCGTCCAGCTTATTATAAAAACCGTTCAGGAGACCGTAAATAAAAGCTCTTCTATGTCTGTTCCCGTTGATTTTCTTTTGCCTCTTATGCTCTTCCCATAAAAGTTCCGAGATGTTTTGAAGGTAATCATACACATACTCCGCCATCTCAACATTTTCCGGTGTCCCATAAATTTCCAAAACCTGACCACTCCGGTTTTTATGTTGGTCATACCCGAATGTCCAGATGGCCTCCACGAAAAAAAACTTGCAAATTATGGCGCTGATTATGGACTTGATGGGATTACGCCTCCCCACTTCTCCGATTTGCTTATGGATGTAGTTCCTTTTGGTTTGCACATCCAATAACGACAGGTTGTGTTTTAATAATAACGCATGGGCTTTGGCCATGGCATTCTGAGCCTCATGCTCGTTGGCGCTTTGGGCCAATGCCAGGAGTTTGTGTACCTTGTCCAGTATCTTGTGGTTTTCTGAACTCGCTGTGGAGTTGTTGTTCCGATTTTCCATCCAGGTCTGGATATCACCCGTAGCCATGGGATCAATGCCATTTTCCTGACAAATCCGCTTGAATACCTCTCCATGAGGCACGTCCTCCCGAATACCTAAAACTTCCTCTACATACTGGTGAACCATTTCATGATAAAGGACCTCCTGAACATATTCCCACGTATAGTTATTGATTAATATAATGCTGATTGAGAGGCGTCTGTGGTAGCCGCCCCTCCACTTGCCTAAAACCCCCTCTGCGTAAGAAAGCTCAAGGTTTGGGAGGCGCATAGAGTCTTTAAAGTAACCGTAATTAGCGATTCCCCAATCCACTTTCAATTGCCTAATCCAGGCAGTTTTTAATATGTTGTTTATGTCCATTAATAGGAACGAATATTAAAATGTTGTCTCCCCATGTCATTGGCAATTCCGCTATTGCGGAATTACTTAGCAATTTTGTTTCACAAAATTGCCTTAATCCCCGGATGATAATTTTACAACGGTTGGTTTTACTAATCTCTCAAAATCTTTGTATGATAATTTTATCAGCTCTGTGTGGGAACCTGCGCTAAAAGCTATCTCTTCGTCCTGGGTCAAACTTTCTGATACAAAGACCTGCATATCATAAAGGTTTCCAAAGGGAGGCATAGCACCAATATCGCATTCTGGAAACAAGTCTTTGAATTCATGTTCACTTGCGAGTTCAACCTTACTTGCTCCTGACGCTTCTTTCAAACGATCAAAATCTATCTTGTCAGAAGAGGGTAATACTGCCATGGATTTCTTATTGTCTATTTTAACTATTACAGTCTTTGCCAATTCTTTTCCTGGAATATGTGCAGACGCTGCAATTTCAGGAGCAGTGTAAGCCGTGGAATGACTAATAGTAACGTATTTGATGTTATTGCTATCAAGAAACTCTCTTAATTTTCTAACAGGCATGGCGATCTCCTTATTGTTTTCTAAGTTTCAAATTATAAAGATTAAATTTCCTTTTTTAATATGATGCACATCTTCAATTTCTAACATATTGATTCACCTCCTTTTAAATTTTCAGGCTAACATTTTCTTTAACTCAAGGGAATTCTTTATTGCCCATCCCCCTGCATCATTATTAAAATATACGTAAATACTCTTACCCTTTTTGAGCCAGTCTTTTATCCTCCTGGCATCCTCTTTAAGGTATTTTTTGCTGTAGCACCCGGAATAAAGGTCTTTCTCAGTTTCAGGACCATGTCGCCTCATGTATACAAAACTCGCTGTTATAGGGATGTTTTGAGGCATCCCCGGCCAGTCAGCCTCACAAATCGCCATATCCACCTTCCTGAAAAGTTCGTATACATCATTTGACAACCAGCTCTCATCCCTGAACTCAAAGGCATGACGATACCTGGTATAGGGCTTGAGATATTTAATGAAAACCTTCAATCTCTCCATATCTTTTTTGTATCTGGGGGGTAGTTGCCATAAAATTACCGAGAGCTTTTCTCTTAATAGTTTTGCTCTACTAAAGTATAAATTAAGTGGCTCCTGGCAATCTTTTAACCTCTTTATGTGTGTAATAAATCAACTACCTTTCAGGCCAAAGGCAAAACTTTTGGGAGTCCTTTTGTACCATGACCTAAAGGCCTTCTCGGATGGCAGGCGATAGAAGGCCACATTGAGTTCTACAGTATCAAAGTGTTCGGCATAATGTTCAAGCCATTTTTTCTGTGGCAGGCCATCGGGATAAAAGACTCCTCCTCCCCAATGGTTATAAGCAAAACCACTGGTAGCTATAAAGATGGCAGGCCTTTTTTGTATCCTCTTTGTTGGATTTTTCACGGAGTTTATCCTGAGCCGTTTACTACCCTTGATGGTTAGTTTAGAG
>MAYW01000296.1 GCA_001723765.1 Candidatus Scalindua rubra | reverse complement strand
ATAATAAAGAGTTCTTACATTTTTTAACTTGTAATAACTTATCATAATGAAGTTTTTTCTCGGAGTCGGTTAGCGTTTTGTAAGCTTTAATTAATAGTTTTATTTTTTTCTTCTGAAGAAATTCCATTTGTTTTATTTTTATCGGGATGATATTTCTTTACAAGTTTTCTAAATGAGTTTTTGATTTCCTCTCTATCAGACCCCTCTTGTACTTGTAAAACTTGATAATAATTAATCAATTTCGATTACCTCTCTCCCGTACTAAACTTTATATCATTTGTGGATTCGTTGAGCATGAAAGTCTATTTACAAATTAGATATTAAATTTCAAGTTTTATTCATATTATCATCAGCAAACGGGTAAGTCAAAAGTTTTTCGTTTACCAATTTCCGGTGTTACGGTTAATTACTATTAGAAATAGAATTATTTACCCCGTAAAATCCAGAAAGCTCCGGACTTCATCCCGTAGATATTATCAACGGGACTTCATGCCCTGTACCATCTCGGTTCAGGGCAGGTCGGAGATGAATGGTAATATAAAAGATAAAATAGAAAAAAGCCCTGTCCTTCAAGGCAGGCATATTCGGGGTTTACTCATACCTAAGCGTTTCGATGGGGTCTAGTCGTGCTGCTTTCAAAGCAGGATAAATACTAAATAAAATGCTACACGCAATAGAAACGGAGGTAATTATAATTATACTTTTGAAGTCCACAACGGTTGGTATTTCGTTAAAATAATACACTTCTGGTGGGAATGGTCTCCAACCTGAATACTTGTATACTATTCTTTCAATCCAATTAATTCTATTTATGAAAGCGAGCCCCAATCCAGTTCCTATCGCAGAACCGAAAAGGCTAATGAGCAAACCATTCAGGAGAAAAATAAGCATTATGCCTTTAGTCGTAGCACCTAGTGCTTTTAGAATGCCGATGTCTTTTGATTTTTCATATACAATCATAGTTAAAATTGCAAGTATATTGAATCCCGCTACGATTATGATAAAGAATAAAATAAACGCCATAACACGTTTTTCTAAGGCAACAGCTTTTAAGAATGTTTCCCGTGCTTCCTCCCAGGTTTGAATATAAAAACCAAATCCAAGTTCTTTTTGAAGGCGTTTGCGTACCAGTGGTGCATTTTTATAATCATCCAATCTGACACTTATTCCCGTAACAAAATCCTTCGTTCCTACCAGTTCTTGTGCAATATTTAACGGTATATAGATGTAGTTTTTATCGACATCATACATACCCGATTTAAATTTTCCTGTGATAATAAATGGTTTTACATTAATCCTGTCCCACCCCTTTATTGTTACCAAAACAACCTTTTCTCCGCTTTTAACAAAGTTTTCTGGATTTGTTTCAGGATCGCCTTCTCCGATACGCAATAGTTCAATACCCCCAAAAGCACTGGGGGTTTTTTTTTCTCCATGAACCACTAGCAGGTCTTGGGGTTTGTTATCAAATTGTTTTATATAGTTTTCAAAATCTCCTACCTTTGCTTCCGCAATAGGGTCTATACCTTTAAAGTACGCAAACTCTCTTGCTCCTCTTATATTAAGTAGTGCAGGTCCTTCTATATACGGAGCACATGCCTTGACATGTTCAAGAGACTTTATCTTATTTATGACTTCTTTATAGTTGTCTAAGCCGTAAATACCTCTTTTTAAAACAATAATATGTGCTAATGTGCCTCTTATTTTGGTGCGTAATTCTTTATCAAAACCACTCATTACCGATAGCACAACTATCAGAGTCATAACTCCAACTGCAACTCCTGCAACTGCAAAAAAGGTGATTTTTTTCCTTCGCAGATATCTGAAGCTTATAAATAGTTTGTACATTTTTATGCTTTCAAATTTGGATGTTTAAAAATACTATCATAAGAATATAGACATAAGCAATTAAAAATATACGTATATGAAGACTGATTCTAAATTTATATATAGAAAAAGCTTGTAAAAAAAGTTATATTTAAATATAAATTAATTGTTTGCATATTTTTTGGTTTTTTGAGGATATTTTTATGTTGACTTTTACTACTGCTGGCGAATCACATGGGAAGTGCCTGATTGCTATAGTAAACGGATTTCCCGCAGGGGTTCTATTGGATGAATCAGTCATAAATGATGACTTGAAAAGGCGGCAGGGTGGTTTTGGTAGGGGTGGGAGGATGCAAATTGAAAATGATAAAGTATGCATTTTATCAGGTACAAGGAAAAACATAACTATAGGGAGCCCTATTTGTTTAGAAATAAAGAATAAAGATAGCAAAATAGACGTTTTGCCGGATGTTACAAGGCCTAGACCGGGCCATGCCGATTTACCTGGAATTATCAAGTTCGGTCAAAGAGATGCGAGAAATATACTTGAAAGAGCAAGTGCTAGAGAGACCGCTGCTAGAGTAGCGGCTGGCGCTTTAGCAAAGATTTTGCTTGCAAAGTTTGATATAAAGGTTTTGGGTTACGTTAAAGGCATCGGGGGCATAAACTCAAAAAAAGTAACAAAAGATCCAAATGAAATATTGAAAAATAGAAATAAGAGTAAAGTTTATTGTCTGGATAGGTTGGCCGAAGGGAAAATGATAGAAAAAATCAAAAAGGCTAAGAAGAAAGGTGATTCTTTGGGTGGAATTATAGAGATAATGGTATTTGGGATTCCGCCAGGATTGGGTAGTCACACACAATGGGAATTGCGATTAGACGGAATTATAGCAAGGGCCCTAATGTCTGTGCAGGGGATAAAGGGAGTTGAGATTGGTCTGGGTTTTATTTTTTCCAAAAAGTTTGGTTCCCAGGTGCATGACGAAATATTTTATTGTAAAGATGAAAGTGGTTTTAAAAGAAAAACCAATAACGCTGGCGGGATAGAAGGCGGTATGACAAACGGTGGTGTTGTAATTGCAAGAGCGGTTATGAAGCCAATTCCGACTCTCAAAAAACCATTGAGGTCTGTGGACATAATAACTAAAAAACCAGAAAGTGCTTCAACGGAACGTTCGGATATTTGTGCAGTACCTGCTGTAACTGTTGTTGGTGAAGCAGTTGTGGCTTTTGAAATGGCCAGATGCTTTATGGAAAAATTTGGTGGTGATAGTATTAAAGAAGTAACTCGAAATTACGACGGTTATGTAAACCAAATTCGTGAGATCTAAATAGACTGTTTTAACTTGAAAAAGGAACAAATTTTGATAAAATTCGGGGATTTGTAAGCTAGCGTAGCTCAATGGCGGAGCAGCTGATTTGTAATCAGCAGGTTGTGGGTTCAAATCCCACCGCTAGCTTTATATTACTTAATGGGTTGAATGTCTATTAAGGGTTTATCCAAATAAAGGGGAGATACCCGAGTGGCCAAAGGGGACAGACTGTAAATCTGTTGGCGAAGCCTTCGGAGGTTCGAATCCTCCTCTCCCCACCATCTAAGATTTGTAGACTTCCTTTAATACGGCGAATACTAATAAAAAGGTTGTTTAATGCACTCAAAGTAGTTTCGCCGGTATATCCCAAGAAACGCTGTTCCAAAGAACGAAAACTAGGATATAAAAAGAGTTTAGTTCAACATACCTGAAGCGTTGTCCGGACCGGATAAGCGGGCGTAGCTTAATGGTAAAGCCCTAGCCTTCCAAGCTAGTCATGTGGGTTCGATTCCCATCGCCCGCTTTGTAAATAATTTAAATAATTGAAGTTAGATATGATAAATATTGATTTTTATTGATTTTTGATGTTGGTAAGTCAT
>MAYW01000295.1 GCA_001723765.1 Candidatus Scalindua rubra | reverse complement strand
GGTATTGATTTGCTGGCAGCCACAGCACATAAGATTTATGGTCCGGCCGGCATCGGCATGCTCTATGTCCGGCAGAGGAATCCTAAGGTGGAACTCACTCCGCAGATGACAGGAGGAGGACATGAGCAGGGCTTTCGTTCCGGTACATCGGCTGTACCGTTGATTGTCGGTTTCGGGCGGGCAGTTGAGCTGTGTGCTGATAAAAGGGAGGAGGAAAACCGGCGGCTTGATACTTTCCGCAACAGGCTCATTGATGGGATCGTGGAGGCACATCCTGACGTCATTCTGAACGGGAGCAGGGAACACCGCCTCCCGCATATTGCCAACTTCTGTTTCCCAGGGCTGGATGCAGAATCGTTGATCATGAAGATGAAAGGTATCGCCTGCTCCACCGGCTCGGCTTGCACAAGCACATTCTTGGAACCCTCACACGTAATTCGTGCTTTGGGTTATAACACCGAACTGGCTCATTCAGCCGTTAGATTCAGCTTGGGGAGATTCAATACGGAGGAAGAAATATCTACTGCTATTAAGATAATCAATGATGCAGCAGCGGAGATGAAGCAGAGTTTACCGAGTAAGCGATTGGTAAAATAGACAGATAACAGCACTGTTAAGAGGCTGGCAAAAGAGCGTATCGGATTTGCTAGTTCTTCTTTAACCATAGGTTGGGTTATATTTTAATATTTTGAGCCATGTTTAACAAAATACTCAATCAGTCGATAAACAGGATTATTGGGTGTAACTAATAACAAACCAACAAACGCGTTTATAACACGTACAAATATTATTTTTCTTTTATTTGATTCTCTAATTTGATTTTGATGAACAATATCAAAAACATCAACCATTTCTTCTATTTCTTCTCGTTCTCGTTTAATAGAATCTTTATTTATGTATGAATAAAACTTATCGTGATTTAATTCCAGTATGCTTGTTTTATATATTTGTGAAGGGGTCCAAAATAGCCACAAATCGACAATTACAACTCCAATTAATGCTAAGAAAGCATCAGAGATACCGTGTCTCGAGTAAGAATCCACAAAAGCAACCCACGGCAATGGAGATGATTCATTTCTGCCAAATTCACCCACTAAACCAACAAGCAAAATAAGAGAAAAACACCAATAGGGTTAAGATATAAAATTCACCACTTGATTATCCGGGAAAGAAATAATCCCTTCAAGTGATAACTTGATTGTTGCACAAAATGTGCAAAGGAACATGATCCATACAGCTATTTCCCATAAATAATCCATAAGTATGTAACTTTATTTATACACCGAACCTAATAAACTAACTGGCGGACGGAGAATCCATTCCACTAACTTTTGTTATTTCTAAAATCTTCTTTTTTTTCAAAACTTAAAATCACGTTACCAGATTAACCGTACAGTGCAGTGAGGGTTTGGTGTACAACATTAATTAAGCTAATCATTTACTATTTCCAATGACCAATCCTTGTGGTGTTTAAAAAATTCTGTATTAAATCGTACGAGATTCATTTTTACAACCAAATCATCATCCCAACTAATCATCATATCTTTCATTTTTTCTGTATCATCGAAAAGAATATCGCATATATCCCAAACGTAAATTATTGGCCAATCTCTTGGGTCTACTTCAAGTTTAGATAAATCAAACTTTTCTTTATAATAGTTAAGGTAATACAAAGTGCGATTTTCTTTTCCAAAAACAAGGTTTATCGATTCTTCAAAGTCTGAAAATGATAATCCAATAGTTTCTTTAAAAATGGTATCATTTGAAAGAAATTGTTTTAAATGCCATAAAACAAAGGCTTGAGTAATATAAGCACATTCAATTCCATTTTGGTTATCAACATTATTCAAGATATTGAGATAGCAATTATTTTTCTCATCTTTTAAAAATATTTTACTAAAATAATATTCTGGTGTTAATACTAACCAAAAATTAATTATGTCATAAAATTCCTTCTTTATTTTATATTTCGATTTATAAGCGAAATCATTAAGAATAGAATTAAAATTGGAATGTATGAAATCTTCATGTTTATAAAAAACCGGTCTAAAAAAATATTTAAATATACCTCTTGTTAAAAAAGCTTTAAATTTTCCATGTCTAAATATTCCCCTATTCATGTAAAGTATTTATTGTTCACTTAACGATAAACTCACTGGCGGACGGCGAATACAATCAACTAACTTTAGTTATTTCACAAATCTTCATTATACCAAAATCCTTCAGTTACGTTGCCAGAATTAGCCGTCAGGTTGAGTGATAGTTAAAATGTAAAATCATTATTTAACTTTAGGTAAACTCGTTAAAAATGAGACCTTTGGTTCTTTCCATTCGTAACCAAATTGTTTTGTAGCTATATCCGTCTCTTTTAGGAGGTTTTTAAACTCTTCAATTGTTTTACTATCGTGGAGCAATCGAATTCTACGTTGAGATGAAAGGTATTTTTCTTTGTTTTTTGATTGCCATCTATCTACAACATCACTTAAGAAATGAAAACATTTCCAAAGAATAATTTCTTGTTTTTCTTCGTTTGATAGGTTTTCTATTGATTCGATGTATTCTTTAAAGTTTGGATTATCTAGTAAATTTTTGAATCCTTTTAGTTTTAATAATTTTCTCGATGTATCTCGGTCTAATGGACCGTATTTTTTAATTAATATAACTGATATTAGTTCTGTAAGTACTTCCTTCATATTATCCAGGATTCTATATTTTATATAAATATCATCCCCATTCAGTTTTTCATTTATAGTTTCTGGAGTAGTATTCTCATCAATTTGCCCTGTATCTTTTAACCTTTGAATTGCATTTGCTCTGTTTTTTGCTGCCGAAGGTATAATCACTTTAATAAAATTATAAATTACATAGCTTAATAAGTATTGTTCTGGATAAGGATGAAAACTTTCAAAGGTATTATCATCAAATTTTACTTGAGGTCCAACAGTCATTTTTTCCCAATGCACGCCAATTGGGCGTTTCTCAAATAGCCATTCATAGTTTCCTTTATCTTCAACTTTTTCAAATGCTTTAATTTTTTCTGATGCTAACGTTGAAAAACCAATAAATGATAACCAACATTTTGCAAGATCTTCATTATCTAAAATTCGGTTACTGTATTCACGAACTTTGAATCCCCTTTGCTTATATCTTTTTAAGCTTGAAAATTCTTCATCCTTCCGTTGATAAAACCACTTTGGAGAGGAACTGTTAAACCCCTTTTGAATATTACGCTGTGTTATTGTGTTTGATAATAGATTTCTGGCTGACATCTTATTTTGATTATTTGTTGCTATTACTATATCAGAGAGTAATTCTTCATCATCGGTTTCTACAATTCTAACAGGTACATAACATTTTTCTTCAAATGTTTCTTGAAGTTTTTGAGACATATCATTGTAGCCAGTATATATTGAAAGAACAGTTTGACAGCCATTAATTATTTGTGGTTTATTTAGTTTAATCCTGTTTTCTGATTTTATGTGTTTTTTTCCCTACGCACGAGATTGATATACCGTTATTAAGTAAATGGAAATTCTTCTGTCCTTTTAGATATGTTAATGTTTTTTCAATTTCTTTATTAACAGAGGACCTTCTATAATGAAATCTAACATTTAGGTCAAAAAGTGCTAGTTGATGTTTTTTTAAATTGTTTGTAGAATTGATAAGCCGGGACAAGACAGTATCCCCATTGATTAAGGAAAACCATTGTATTACTAACATAATTAAGAGAAATGTTTTTTTGGAATTTTGTCTTGTAAGAAAATCTACATTTAGTACATTCAGGAAATCATCAAACTGTCTAATTTTTAT
>MAYW01000294.1 GCA_001723765.1 Candidatus Scalindua rubra | reverse complement strand
TGCAGGAAGCAAGGAATTACTTTTTGGGATTATGTTCGGGACCGTGTTTATAATCTGCAAAAAATACCACCCCTCGCTGAAATAATTGAAAATGGACAACCGGTGCTTGACCCTACTTAAACTCCCCTCTATAATAAAATGGAAATCCCACAAGATATTGGGTAATTACAGTTGTAACTTATTTGAAGAACATATAAGAAATAATTTAATAGTATGAGGAATTTCCATTTTAAGTGTAAATGAATCAATGGATTACATTTTTTTGTGCGGAAGCACATATTCAAAAGGGTGTGAAGCAACGACATGGATGTCGTTGTAGCCATTTTGAAAGAGTTGTGCAGGATGCACTAACTCGTCTAATCCCCCTATTTTCCCCCTTTAGCAAAGGGGGGACTAAGGGAGATTTGGGCAAAGGGGAAAATAGGGGGAGTTTTTCAACCCATCAAGATTTCTTGTACTTTAGATACCCCCTTACCTAACTCTATCTAGTGTTATTAAGGCCACATCCCTAAGATAATCATGATGCAACAAGGTTCTCAAGATGTATCTTTTGCTCTTTTAACCCTTCTAATATTTCACTGGCATCTAACACCTCAATGCCTACAACCTGCTCACCAGGGCCCATATTAACTGCCACACGATCGTTCAGGCGAAGGACTTCACATTCCATTGGTCCCTCAAAAAAATCTGATATATAGGGCATCTACAGTAGGATCATAACTAATCTTCACAACTAACTCCTTTGTTAAAAGTAATAAGCATATACCGTAACCACAATTAGTTTGTCATTTTCCTTTGCTACTACGGAAACTACCTGCTTAATATTGTATTCCCTATCTCTCCACGTCTTTTTGAAACTGAAATTCTTTGTATACATAAATCTACCCTTCCTAGCTGGTTCTTCTTCTCCTTGGCGTATAGCAATTCTTACCTGGTTTTCAGAAACTCCACGCTCAAACATTTGCTCTTTAGCATGTGAGCTAATTTCTATAGATAATTCTTTAGACATTTTTTCTGATGATAAGATTAGGGGTAGAATATCATAAATATATCTATAAAGCAAGCTAACTATAAGGAATTATATCTTCGACTCCAGCATCGTCGAAAGCCTTCAGCGCAACGTGCAACTATGATAGCGACCACAAGCTATGTCATTATTTTCGTAACAAGACCAAGTAAAGTGTGGAGGGGCGTCCTGGAAGAAAAAGGGGAAATGGGGGAGTAGGGGGGTTACTTGCAACTCAATAGTACTTCCTGTACCCTGGAAACTCCTTTGCCTAATTCTATTTTACAACCGTTTTCATGCAAGCATTTCTCAACCGCAGAGATCGCTACTATTATGTCAAATTCATTAACATAGCCCATATGTCCAATCCTGAATATCTTGCCTTTTAATTCCTCCTGACCCCCCGTAATCGTTACTCCGGATTCATCCCTCAACTTTTTAATAGCAGAATTAATATCAAACCCCTCAGGAGACTTCACTGCAGTTAAGACATTACTTGAAGCATCACCAGCAAAAAGTTCAAGTCCCAATGCCTTTATGCCTTCTCTCGTTGCATGAGCTAATCTTGCATGTCTTGACCATACATTTTCAATTCCCTCTTTCTTAATCATATCCAATGCCTTACCCGCTGCCATAATGAGTGAAATTGCAGGGGTGAATGGTGTGGTCTTATTACCTAAACTTTTACGCATCTTCTTAAAATCCCAATAGTATTTTGGCAACCTAGCTTTTTTAATTGATTCCCATGCGCTTTGTGCTACACATACGAATGCCAGACCGGGAGGTAGCATACAACCCTTTTGTGAACCAGCAACGGCAATATCTATTCCCCAATCATCCATCATAAGTGGATGAACTCCAATTCCCGTTATTGCATCTATAATCAATAACGCATTATGGCTTTTCACAGCTTTTGCTATACCTTCAATATCATGAACTACACCAGTTGAGGTTTCGCACTGTGTAACAAACACAGATCTTGCTTCCTTTTCTTTTCTTAATGCATAATCCAAAAGGTCAGGTTTTACGGCTTTCCCATATTCTATGTCAATTGGTATTACGTCTACCCCATAAGCCTCACATATCTCTGCCCATCTTTCACCAAACTTACCACCTCTGACTACAACGGCTTTGTCGCCCTGAGACAGGGTATTAACCACACATGCTTCCATTCCACCTGTACCTGAAGAGGCAAATGTAAACACTTCATCACTTTTCGACTGAAAAACATACTTTAAGTCTTCTGTAACCTTAATAAAAATATTTGAAAATTCAGAAGTCCTATGATGAATCATAGACTTTGCCTCAGCCAATGTCACATCATGTGGTATCTGTGTGGGCCCAGGTGTAAACAAATAAGTTTTCTTCATAATTTAATTTAATACAATTTGCAGGGATTTTAATATAAAAGAAGTTCATAATCAAACATTTTTAAATAAAGAAACGTTTTCATTACAATAAGTATTTGATAAAAGAATATTTTTTTTATAGAATTTCCGAGAGGTGTGTAAAGACACGATGGTACAAATGTTAGTTGAAGGCAAGGGTTAGGATGTTCGCCTTAGTAAACATCTTTACCTAATAATTTGACCAGACATATCTACTTTGCGAAGCAAACCAGGAAGTTAGCGACTGAAAGGAGCTAAATTCTGATATTAGATAAAATTTACTCACATAAACTTAAAGAAGTTGATGAAAATAAAAGGTTTATCCCGATAGAAACTCTTAAAGAAAGATGTAAAGAATATCCTGAAACAATGAAATTCAGTAAGGCAATAAGAAGGATAAATGGAATTAAAATTATCGCAGAGATCAAAAAAGCATCACCTTCAGCAGGTGTAATAAGGGAAGACTTTAAATATGTCGATATAGCAATGGAATACGAAGCAAGTGGCGCCTCTGCAATATCCGTGCTAACCGATAAAGAGTTTTTCATGGGAGATATAAAGTATCTCTCAGAGATTAAAGAAGCAGTTAACATACCTGTTCTGATGAAAGATTTCATAATTGATTCTTATCAGATATACGAAGCAAGGACTGCTGGTGCTGATTCGATATTGCTGATTGCAAGACTGCTAACAAATGATCAGATAGAAACATTTCTCTCCCTTTCCCATAGCCTCGGAATGGAATGCTTGGTTGAAATCCACAATAATGACGAATTGAAAAAGGTAATGGAAACAAGAGCTACAATTATTGGTATTAACAACAGAAATCTTGACACATTCGAGACAAATATTGAAACTACGCTTCATCTCAGCCCCCTTATCCCGGAAGGAAAAATTATTGTAAGTGAAAGCGGAATCAAGACAAGGGCAGATATCTTAAAACTTGAGGAAGCTGGTATTGACGCAATATTGATAGGTGAAACATTAATGCGCAGTAAAGATATTTTTCTAAAGATAAAAGAATTATTCGGAGGTTAGACAAGGACTTTAATCCGAAAACAGCCCCTGGAATCCTCCCGAAAGGGCGACAACCTCTTGTGCTTAAGACAATTCAAAGAATTGCTAAGTAATTCCTCTGCTGTGGAAATGCCGATGACTAATTTGTTGTATTATCTGTCATTCCCGTGGTATTGCCCGCATGGAAAGCAGACAGGGAATCTATTGTTTACATTCTTCGTGGCAAAATAATCTTAAATGCGAGATGACGTAAATCTAAAAAACTCTTCCCTTCTATGAATTAGTATGCTTAAATATATCAGTTTTAAAAAGATCATTATAAATTCACATTAAAGGAGACATCTTCCATGAGAAAAAAAAACTTTTTAATTCCAACGATAGTAATTACTTTCTTTTCATTTTGGTTGACGTTTAACGATAATGCTTTGGGCTTAAGACAGGATGCCGATGCAGGATTGCAATTG
>MAYW01000293.1 GCA_001723765.1 Candidatus Scalindua rubra | reverse complement strand
TTCCTTCAATTGCGGCAATAATTTTTGAAAGTGGTCCTAAATATTTTTGCCATATCCGTTTTGATCGTCCATTTCTCCATTCACTTTCCTCTGCATAATAATAAGTAATGCCTTTGATACGTTTACGGGTCAAATAGGCCATGGAATCCCACGAACAATTATTAGTTAGGGGGAAGATTACCATAATTATGCCATAAAGTCAATAAAATAATGTACATACCAATACAAAAAGTTAGGGGGAATGATTAAAAACTCTAACTCGTTGTAATATAATGAGTTGGCGAATTAGCCACGGCTAATTCGTAAACTCTTGTTAGCTCCACCTTTGATATTTTGAGCCATAATGTGTCCTTTACAATGCTCTTCAATAATAGTCTTGCACATATATAGTCCAAGGCCTGTTCCCTGTTTTTCTTGTTTGGTTGAAAAGTAAGGAAGAAAAATATTGTCTTTAATATCATCAAATATTCCACCTGCATTATCTGTTATATCTATTACTATAAAGCCGTCCTTTTCATATTCTCTGATAGATGCAATTGCATTCTCTATCTTTCTATCTTTTACTACATCTACAATGTTTTTCAAGATATTTAAAAAAACCTGTATTAATTCATTTGGATAGGATTCAATCCCCCTGCCAGATTTATAAGAAGTTTCAATCTTTATCTCATTTATTTCGAATGACTTGCTGATAAGCCCCAAACACTTTTGGATTATGCCTCTTACACTCACCGGCTCTTTTACCTTGTTTGGTTTAAAAAAGGTTCTAAAATCATTTATGCTATTTGATAAATAATTGACATGATCTTGTATCCTCTTCATGGATTCAATAATCATTTCTTTGTCCGTTTTATTAAGAACCAAACGGTTCCTGGTGTTAACGGCAATTGCTCCGATAGATGTAAGAGGTTGTCTCCACTGGTGAGCTATCATAGAGAGCATTTCACCCATCTGGGCCTGCCTGGTCTGCTGAAGGAACAACCTGTCTTTTTGCTTTTGTTCGGTAATATCATCTTTAACAGCAATGAAATTAGTTATAATACCTTCAGAGTTTTTGACAGGTGAAATAGATACATACTCCCAGAAGAGTTCACCATTCTTTTTCCTGTTACATAATTCCCCCAACCATTCATTTCCTGATATAATAGCTTTCCATAACTTTTTGTATACTTCCGGGGATGTTTTGCCAGACTTTAGGATACGTGGAGTTTTCCCAATGGCTTCTTCAAGACTGTAACCAGTAAGCTGAGTAAACCTTGAATTGGCATATTCAATATTGCCTTCAGTGTCAGTAATCAAGACCGTACTGGAAGATTGTTCAATGGCATGGGATAACTTGCGTATCTGCTCCTCCGCCTTTCTACGTTCGGTGATTTCCTCGAGAACGGAGACAAAGTAATTTGGTTCACCACCAGGTTTACGTATAACTAACCCCGCCGTCAGATTTCCCCAAATGATAGTACCGTCTTTCCTGATGTAACGTTTTTCTATTTTATAGCTGGAAGTTTCTCCATCCAAAACCTTTTTTCGAGCTTCATTTTGTGCATAAAGGTCATCTGGATATGTAATGTCCTGGTATGTACGTTCAAGTATTTCTTGCTCGGTATATCCCGTGATTTCACAGAAACGCTTATTAACTCTGAGAAATTGACCATTCAAAGCAACATGAACAATGCCGACGGCTGCTTGTTCGAAAAGACTTCTAAATTGCGCCTCGCTCTCGCATAAGTCAATATTGGATTTCTGTAAATCAACAGCCATTTTATTAAATGAACTAGAAAGAAGGCCAATTTCATTATTTGATTTAACTTCAGCCCTAAAAGAGAAATCTCCTTCGGCTATTTTCTGCGTAATCCTGGTCAATTTCTGAATAGGCATAAGAACGCGATTCCTTGACCACCAGATGAAAAGAACTAAAATCAAAATAGTAAAGACAAAAGTTAAGAAAATGATCTGTATATTTCTTTTTGCAGTAGATTCCATTACTAACATGACACCATTTGCATCTTCACCGGCAATATTTGAAATTGCTAATCCAGTATTGATTGCCTTTGTTGCTCTATCAATCCAGGTTGGAGCATCTACTGGGTACTCCACTTTTTTGACTCGTTTGATAATGATCCAGAAATTGCCGGAGGCAGTCTCAGGATTGAGGAAAAACGGTTTGTAAACAATCACTATTCCTGAAACTAAACGCACACTACCTTCTCTTCCTGAAAGAATTTGTTCTGCAACATCAGGATAGTCCTGTCTTATATTATGATGTGATTTATTGAGTGTCTTTACCATTCCCCATTCCTTTGACTCATCCGGATGATGGAGATAAAACCCATTTCGATTAGCTAATATATAGTCTTCTTTTCTTTCCTGCTCTGTGTCTGCGTGCAAAAAAGACTGAGTATTTGCCAGCAAGTCAAAGACGATAATCCCGGCTTTCTTTCCATCTACAAAAACGGGTGTTGCAAAGCGGATAACTGGTTTATGAATAACCTCAATTCTCCCATGCTCCATATTAAGATCAAGCGAAGAAGTATATATGCCACCGGGTAGTAGATTTACAGTCTCCTTGAAATAATCTCTATCACTCTTATCCTGTAATTGAGTGCCAGGAATAATTTTGGTGGTATTACCATCAAAGTCAACATACACACACTCATGCCCAGAATTATTCAAATACCGAATCTGCGTATAGATCCTTTTTACTCGACAAAATGCTTTAAATAGATTTTCCACAGTACTCAGTCGTTCAGATAGATGAGCCTCTTCTTCTGCTTTCAAGGCTTCAGCCAAGGCCCTCACACTTTTATGATTGCTCATATTCAACAAATCATTGGATACTCCAGTTAAATAATTTCTAAAAATCGCTTTTCTTTTAGTGATTTGGACAGATGAAGCCTTTATTTTCTCTTCCTGTTTTTTGCTTGAGATGAAAACATTTTCTCTCAGAATTTGAAATGATTGCAAGAACTCATTCTCAAACTCTTCTATAGCTTTCTTCATCTTGCTTGAAGTAGATGGTAAATCTTTTAATATTAATACTTGGTCAAGAGATTGCTCCACTATGGAACGGTAGCGTTTGATTTCATTTTTAGTCTCATTGGAAAGAGGTTCTCCGGATGCAATAGTATTGCCAATAAGAGCGCGTTCCCGCCCGGCATACTCGCATAACCTTGCAATATTAGGACGAAGGACAGTATTCAAATAGAGTATCTTTTCCTCCGTTCTTTGAGGGAGAAAGACAGTATTGCTCAGATCAACTTCATTATTAATGTTAAGGGTTGCAGTATTGAGCCACTCTTCTTTGGAAATATCGTTACTTGCGATTCTGGGGCGGGCAGATAAGAGAGCCTCATAACCTCTACGCCATTTATTTAGTTGTTCTTCAAACGTTTTATCGCTTTTAACACTTAACAGTTTTTTTATGTGCCTTTCTGCTTGTAAGACTTCTGCTTCTCCTTTTCTTGACATTTCAAGGAAATCTAAGAAAAGGGAATATGAATCACCCTCACCACTTCCGATTATTGTGGCGCCATAACCACGTTCAATTGCCTGCCATCCTGCTGAAGCATTTAAGTGACCCATAATTCTATTTTTTATAACATATTCTTCTGAAAGCATACTCTCTTCAAATGATCTTCTCATTAATAACCCCATAAACACGGCCAACATACATAATAAGAGAATTGAAACAAAAAAGATTTGAGATTTTAACGTTTTCATCTTTAGAATTTTCATAGTGTCCTATCTCCAGAGCTTTTATGTATGTTTCTGCCCCTAGCCACAGCAAGCAAAACTGAAGGATTAGCGCTATCCCTCGCAAAAATTCATCCAATAATAACATTACTTTGTTAAAAAAATGCGAGAAAAAATATTTTTAGAGTCGTAAGTTGTGGATTTTCATAACTTACGACATATCAATGCTTTACAACGATTTTTACGCTTGACTTTCTCCCTTACTCCTGTTA
>MAYW01000292.1 GCA_001723765.1 Candidatus Scalindua rubra | reverse complement strand
CCGAGGCAGTGCCTCTGCTGCTTTCAACAACCAAGACTGCAACTCTCGGAGGACTTACATTCAAAGACGATGATCTGGTTACGTATAATCCTGACACTGAAGTTGCCACGCTCTTCTTTGACGGCAGTGCCTTCTTTGGACATAACGAAGATATTGATGCTGTATCCTTCCTGGATGAAGATTCAATAGCGCTGTCAACTAAATCTTCTGCAAACATAGGTAGCCTTAACTTTAAAGATGAAGACCTGGTGCGCATTGACCTGACGAGTCCGACTACAGGAACAGCCAGTCTGTTTTTTGATGGTAGTGAACACTTTAACCATAACGAAGACGTTGATGCTGTATCAGTATTATCAGATGGTTCTCTCCTGTTATCTACCAAAAATACGGCCACGATTGGCGGTGTAACATTTCGCAAGGAAGACCTGGTTAAATTTGAACCGTCAACGGCTACAGCAAGCCTTTTCTTT
The DNA here is from genome assembly GCA_001723765.1 of Candidatus Scalindua rubra. Lineage (GTDB taxonomy): Bacteria > Planctomycetota > Brocadiia > Brocadiales > Scalinduaceae > Scalindua_B > Scalindua_B rubra. Next base: position 3,522 of record MAYW01000292.1, on the reverse strand, counting down.
GACGGTAGTGAATTTTTTGAGTCAGGGTATGGATGGCATCATGGTGGAAACAATAATATTGATGCGGTCTCTATGATTGATTCAGACTCAATTGTAATCTCTACTGCAAAGAAGGCAGAGATAGATGATTTTATATTCGAGGATGAAGACCTCGTACGCATTGATCTGAGTAGCCCAACAGAGGGACTGGCAAGTATGTTCTTTGACGGCAGTGATCACTTTGATAATGCATACAAGGCAGATATCGATGCAGTTGCACTTGCTCCGGCAGGTGGTGAACCAATCCCCGAACCCACAACAATGGCGCTACTTGGTATCGGTCTATTTGGGTTAGGGGTCAATTATTTGAGAAGAGCACGAAAAAGGTGTCAGATCTCAGATGACAGAATACAGATGCCAGAAGAAAGACGATGGGAGACAGACGACAGATGATAGAGGACTGTCCCCAGTTGCAATGACTAGTTGCATGTAGACTTTCATAATGCAGACGTAGCGGAAGGCTTTAACCTTCCATAATGGGGCATTAAAATGTTTTTCTCTGTGGCAAAGGATGTAGCGACTTCAAAACATTTATCGACGTAGGTCGCATTTCCATATGCGACTTAAAAACTCATTTAAAGAAAGGAGAAGAAATAATGAAAAAAATTGATATTCACTTTATGTCTTATGCTGTTGTGCATTGCCTTATTTAATTCCCGTGTATATGCAACATTTATCTATGACATAGACGAATTTGTACAAGATAATACTTCAACCGGGACAAATACTTTTACGGATACATTTACTGACGGTGTTGAACCTCCAGACGGACCCTCTGGACCATCAACCTATTTCGTGCCCGGCGCATTTGGCCCAAATCGTGAAAGTGGAGGGTTGTTGGAGTTAAATAGTGCCGATGCCGTTGTGTTCGGAGATGGAACAAGAAAAAGACTCGCTGCTGTAAGAGACAGCTCGTTTTTCTTCAGTCCTAATGTTGGAGGTCACGTAATTGGTAAGTTTGAGGTTAATAATGGGTTTTTTCCTCAATCAGGCTTTGGCATTAGAATACGTAACTTTGCCTCTGCTGCTGGTGGGCCACCCGCAATCCCTGACTTTGCGGGGATGGACATACGCGTAAACCCTTCAGGTGATAAATTCGCAGTATGGCGTGATGAGAGCGGTCAAAACTCACAAGACATTACTTCTGCTCTGGGAATGAACACAGACATAACTATGAAGCTTGAGATGAATACCTCAAATCAAGTAACAGCAATGTGGGATTACGGTTCTGATGGTACTTTTGATTTGACTCAATCAATCTTCACGACTCTCAGTTTCACTCCGCTCGATCCTGATGATATTTATACGGGTTCATTTGGCGCAGGCGAACCCATCCCCGAACCCACAACCATTGCACTGCTTGGAATTGGATTAGTAGGATTGGGAGGAGGATACTTGAGGAGGAGACTTAAACAGAAGGCTGATTGATGATTGTAGATTGACGAGTGACGATTGAATATTGAAGATTGAAGAACGAAACAAATCCGAAATCTGAAATCCGAAATCTCTCCGAGGCGTAGGTCTATGACTTGTAGAGATCTACGAGCTGGAGGCCGAGATCCCTGGCCCAGACCGCAGGGCAGGCCGAAATCTAAAATGGAGAGGGAGTATATAAATGTTGCAGAACTTAAGCAACTTTATCGTGAATTTTATCAAGGATATTAGTAATCCCCTGGAGGATCTTTCTGTTTTCTTCGGATTCTCTGACAATGAGGTTTTGAGTTTCTTTGATTAGATTTTGGGTATCCTTATGTGTTTCTCCGATTAGATTTTGGGTATCCTGGCGGGATTCTCTAATAAGGTTTTGAGTATCCTTATGGTTTTTTTGAATAAGGCTTTGAGTATCCTGGTGGTTTTTTTTGAATAAGGCTTTGAGTATCTTGGTGAGTTTGATTAATAAGATTTGATATTTCCCTTCTGGTATATCTACCATTGTAGAAGGAAAATATACCCATGATTAATGCAAAGATGGTAGCGCTGGAGGTAACAAGAGTAAATATTTCTAAAAAGCCCATTGTATTTCTCTAAGTTGTGTAAACCCCGATAGAGAGATTTCTCTAACTGGGTAAATACTAAGAATCTCAAAATTACTGTATCAACATTCATCTTAATAATCAAGTTCAAAAACAGTAGGCAAGGGAGGAAGATACTTAAGGAAGAGAATCAAATGGAGGGCAGATGCCAGGTGCTAGATTCCAGATAACAAATGTCAGTAGCGGAAGGCTTTAGCCTTCCTCAATGTTGGTTCAGGCTTGCCAGCCCGACACGTCTTTCCCGTCCGAACGGCTAGGCTGGGTGGGCTGGCGGGTAGCCTGAACCGAAATGTTTAGTTCAATCTACAAGCCTGTCCTGGCGACAGGCCAGGAATTGAACCAGCTAAGGAGTAAGGGTAAGCGTTACGGGAGGAAGAACTCTACTGAAACTCAAGAGGATGGAATTAATATAAGAGTTTGAAAGAATAAATCACTAATCAAGGTGTGACCCTATTCTTTCATCTAAGAGAACGAAATCAGAGTTGATATTTACCCATTGTGTGAGGATTAGTAATTTAAAATCTTATCAGGGAGGGAAAATATTGAAAAATAATTTTAGGAATGTAGGTCGGGTTTCTAACCCGACTATTATGGTCATCGGGATTATTGCGGCGTTTGTGGTGGTATTTGCAACTCAAAATGCCCGGTCAGAGACAAAGGTTAAGCTTACGACTGAGTACCAGGCAGTATTATTAAGCAACGGTCAGGCATATTTTGGAAAGCTTGAGAAGGCGGAGTCTCCTTATACGGTTTTAACCGATGTGTTTTACGTGCAAAGCAGCCGTAATCCGCAAACAAATGAGATGACCAATACCCTTATAAAGAGAGGCAATGAGTGGCATGCGCCGGATCGCATGATTCTCAATGCAGAACACATAATATTTATAGAAACAGTCGACCCTGATTCAAGGGTGGCAAAACTGATAGAGGAGCTGAAAAAGAAATAGAAGTTCTCACGCAGAGCCGCAAATTCACCCTGTTAGATAAAGTAAAATAACCGTTAGTTGTACGATAAGCACACGTTAATCACGATAAACGTACCTGTCCTGATCAATCCCGTGGGTGTAGCCAAGACATCGTTTGGAACAGGTCAGGAGTTGACTGTTGGATAAGTTATATCTAACAGGGGAACCGCAAAGTAGGGGCGTATGGCATACGCCCTTTCTCAGGTTCAATCTTGCCCGCCTGAATGACAAAGACGGGCAGGCAGATTGAAATAAATGTTTCGGTTCAGACTACAAGTCTGAACCAGCTTTTGAACAATCTTTAAAACTTTGCGCCCTTTGCGACTTTGCGTGAGAACTGAGCTTTTATATTTTTTTAAGGAGGTTTTTATCATGTTTAAATTATTAAGAAAATAATTTCCTAATTTTATAACAGTTATTATGGCCTTTACTATTATGCTTGCGTTACAGGGGACGTCTACGGCCGTCCAGCTTACGACCACGTG
>MAYW01000291.1 GCA_001723765.1 Candidatus Scalindua rubra | reverse complement strand
TGGGTGGAAAGAAATCACCACCAATTGGAAGGGCGTTCCCGCCTGCCCCCGACCAAACGGGAGGGCGGGCCAAGTGAAATAATGCGAAGCATTAAAATCGTAGATTTTATTTCACATGGCGGGCAGGTACGCCCTTTAATAACTAATGCGAAACTTGAGTAAAAACAAGATAAATACCGTAGTAAGTGGTTATTATGAATGTACCAGTATAGCGTAACCTTTACTATTTATTGCTTTTATACGTTAAACAAGCTACATTCCCCGTGAAGTGTGTTACACTTCTGCGATTAATAATGCGGGGAGGCGGGAAAAGCTGTCTCCCCGTTTAGCTTTTTGGTGGGGTTTTAGATATGATTATACATGCGGAAATAACTGGTGATCCTTGGGTGCTTTTGCTTTTTGGAAGAAGGGTAAGTCATGAGCTTTTCAGCTGCAACATATACTCATGAGAATAGCAAACGGGATTTGACGGCTTTGATCGCTGTATATTTACTGTTAGAAGCCACAAGCAGATATGGCGAGTAATTATTTAGAACAATTAGTAGCTGAATGGTATGAGTATCAAGGATACTTCATCCTTCGAAATGTAATGGTTGGAAAGTTACCCAAAGGTGGCTACGAAGGAGAATTGGATATAGTAGCGTTTCACCCAGAAACAAAGCATTTGATTCACATAGAGCCAACCCATGATGCACATAGCTGGGCTAAACGAGAAGAAAGGTTTGAGAAAAAATTTAATGCAGGAAGAAAATACATTCCAGAATTGATTAAGCACTTTAACATTCCCAAAGAAAAAGAAATAGAACAAATATGCCTACTAGGTTTCGGTAGTAATGTAAATCATCCTTACCTGGCAGGTGGCAAAGTAGTCACTGTATCTGAGTTTTTATCAGAAGTAATAAAAAAAATAGGTAAGTCCAGTATGCACAGAAATGCGATGTCAGAGAATCATCCAATATTAAGAACATTGCAATTTATTACACAAAATCGGAGGCTATTTTCAGAGCTGTTGGGTAATGGCTTCTAACAAGGCGCTCGTTCGGACGCAAACTACGCTGCGCTTCGTTTGCGCCACACAACTCTATCGTTAGAAAGCTATACAATTGAAAGGAATCATCAAATGAAGATGAACAAAATAAAATCTGTAACATTAATAATTGTTCTTTCTACCATTTCTCTTTTCGCACAAGAAAAGGCAATTACTGAAAGCGGAAAAACAGTTTTGCTAAAAGAAGATGGTTCTTGGGAGTATGTGATTGATTCAAACGAAAATAAGACTAAAGAATTTGATTTTCGCAAAACAAAGTGGGGTGATTCAGTAGAAAAAGTTAAGTCTTCTGAAACAGCAACAATTGTTCCTGAAATCAATGACCCAAACATTTTAGGTTTTACAGGTTCTGTTGCAGGTCTTGAAGGCTTAATTGGGTATTATTTTGTGAATGGGAAACTGTGGAAAGGTGCATATATTTTTTCTGAAACCCACTCAAATAGAAATATGTTCATCACAGATTACAGTTCAATAAAAAATATTCTTATTGAAAAATATGGTGAACCAATAGAAGATAATGTGAATTGGTTAAATGATTTATATGCAGACGATACATCTCAATATGGTTTTGCAGTTAGTCTTGGTCATTTAAATTTTTATTGTTCGTGGGAAATTGGTGATACAAAAATCCAAATGGTATTAAGTGGTGAAAATTATGATATTAGTCATCGTTTGGAATATCATAATGAATCTCTTAAGAAATTGGCAATTGAAGAACAGAAAAAAGCTAGCAAATCAGACTTTTGAAATTGCTTTATAACACCCAATCAACCTGACGTGAAAAGTGAGTTGCCTAAATTATGTTTGGTGGTTTTATGAAAACAAATTTGAATAAGGAAATGACTTGTGGTTAATTTTTTTACGACAGGCTATTTCATTCGTTATATTTCTTCATCAAATAACATTTAGGGAATCAAATGGCAACAAATATTAAAACTTGGGAAATTATCGAAAATAGGCTTTCCCCTATTGAAACAACTCTTGCGGATAATAATAGGAAGGAAACTGAACATTTAGAAAATTGGATTAAAACAAAACCAGAAATTCTTGGGACGGATATTTTAGTTATTGGTGAGCAAGTTTACACAAAATCAGGGCCATTAGATTTTTTAGCCATTGATAATAATGGAAATATTGTTGTGGTTGAACTAAAACGAGATAGATTGGCAAGAGTTGTTTTAGCACAAGCGATTGATTATGCTTCTGATTTATCAACTTGGGACATAGACAAGTTAAGTGAAGTTTGTATGTCTTATACGGGGAATAGTTTAGAAGACCATATTTCTGAAAATTTTGAAGATATCGAAATTGACGATTTAACAATCAATCAAACTCAAAGATTACTATTGGTCGGATTTTCCATTGAAGAATCCCTAAACAGAATGATAGAATGGCTTTCTTCAAATTTTGATATGAGTATAAATGCAATTATTTTGAACTATGTTAAAACATCAAGTGGAACTGAATTATTATCAAGAACAGTTACAATTCCTGAAGAAATTGCAAAAGAAAAAACAAGTAAAAAGAAATTCAAAATTGAAATGTCGGATGAACCTGGTGAATATGAGTCAGATAAATTATTGGAATTGTTAAAAGCCTATTTTAAAAGAGCAAATTACTCCGCAAACAGAATGAAAAATGTTTTGTTACCAGCACTTCTATCAAATAATCAAATAACAAGAAATCAACTAAAGCAGGAATTCGTAAAAACAGGTGAAGCTCCGGACGAAAGTCAAGCAGGCTATTTTATAGCCTTAATTTCAAATCAATTGGGTCACGCAAAGAAAGATTACTTGAGACAAATTATTTACTACGATTATCCTGACAATGCTTGGACAAAAGATAATTTCAGATTAAGAGACGGTTGCGAAGAGTTAGTTTCAAATCTTTTAAGTGAATTAAAGAATGGTGAAGAAGAAATATAACCCTCACTCCACCGGACGGCTTAATCTGGTGGCGTGGGCTGAAATAAGGGATTCGGTAGCTATTAACTGTTAGATGTGTCATATAGATTATGAGTAATTTAGAACAATTAAGCAATTTCTGAATTACTTGAGAACTATTCAAAAATATTGGCACTGTTAAAAGACCGTGGTGTAATAAGGACAATGAAGGTGACCTTGGCGAGTATTATGCCGTTGAGCATTATAATAATACTCCAGGACTACCCAAACTACAGACAGCACCTGCGGGAACTCAAAACATTGATGCAATCAGTACTAAAGGTGAACGGTATAGTATCAAATCAACGACTGGCAAACTGACTGGGTTGTTAATTTATGGTATTAAGTGTCATATTAAGAATTGACCTGGGAATAATTTTAATAACATAAGAGATGGCATAAAACAATGCGGGCTTGGAATTTGTCAATTACACAGAAGTTAATGAGGGATGGGAAAACAGTTTTTTAAAGCAGAGTAAATTTACATTTGTACACCACACGGCAGCAAAGGAAACAAAGATATCGTTAGACATCCTAAATGAGACTAACTGAAATTGTTAAGGAATGAAACAATGAAGAAAACAATATACTTACTGTTACTGACTTCATTATTACTGTCTCAAGATGAAATAATCTTTAAAGAAGGAAAGATTCTGAAAGGTGAAGTCGATAGAAATTCTATAGTAGAAACCACCACAAGCATAAGATTTAAGCCAAAAGGGTGGGAAGTTTTTGCGTTCTATAATATTGAGCAAATTAACTTTGTAAGAGCATGGAATGGCAAACTATTATTTCCTATTGGTGTTGTGGCTAACACAAAATCTGATTTTTATCATTTACCCAATGTAAAACATCTCCCTTCAAAGGTATACCAGAGAAAATACATAAATAATAAGGCAGCAATTGAAGCAGGATTTTTACCTTGCCATGCTTGTTTTGACACTCACCCACAGATATCGGATTATGCTCTTGAGAAACAATTAGTAAAAGCTACAATTCTTCAAATTCAGGATACTAATGAAA
>MAYW01000290.1 GCA_001723765.1 Candidatus Scalindua rubra | reverse complement strand
TACCCCGTTAGATAGTTTTTTATAGGCGCGTATAACTGACATAATAGTTTCTATCTTTTAAACTTTGTAACATACTACATTTTTTTTTAAGACACGCTTAGAAAAAATGTAGTACCTTAATAAATTTTTTTGGCCAATTTTGGCAAAAATATTTTGTTGCATGTAACATGTAGGGCAAACCTTTAGGTTTGCCTGCCTGTCCCTGCCGGACGGGCAGGGGCAGACAGGCTTTCATGCAACAAACGCAAGGCTAAAGCCTTGCCCTACATTTTTTCCGACTTGTTCGGGTTGGGATAATACAATATGAACCATATGGTAAAAGATAATAAGAAGTTGCTTCAAGAAGCGCTTAAGCTTCACCAGACAGGAAATCTTGATGCAGCAGCAAATCTTTATAACAAGATACTTGAGGAACAGCCAGATAACATTGACGCAATCTCTCTCCTGGGTGCACTGAACCTGCAAACAGGAAATCTTGATGTGGCCTGCGTGTTCCTTAAAAAGGCACTTGCACTCAAACCAGATAATGCTATGGCACATAACAATCTTGGCTCTGCACTTCAAGCATCAGGTAGACTTGATGAGGCAATAGCTAGTTATAAACAGGCAATAACACTTAAGCCAGACTATGATGAGGCGTATTACAATCTTGGCTCTACACTTCAAAAATTAGGTAGATTTGAGGAGGCAATAGCAAGCTATAAGCAGGCAATAACACTCAAACCAAACGATGCTGACGCCCATAGCAATCTTGGCAATGCACTTAGAAAAAATGGAAAACCTGACGAAGCGTTAGTAAGCTATAGGCACGCAACTTTGCTCAAGCCGGGTGATGCTGAGTTGCATAGTAATCTTGGCGCTGCACTTCAAGAACTGGGTAGATTTGATGAAGCAATACTAAGCTATAAGCAAGCAATTGCACTCAAACCGGAATTTGCAATGGCACATAGTAATCTTGGCACGGCGTTAAAAAAACAAGGTAAATTTGAAGAAGCTATGAAAAGTTATAATCGAGCAATAGAGCTAAAACCAGACTATGCCGAGGCACATAACAATCTTGGCTTCGCACTTCAAGAATTAGGTAGATTTGATGAGGCAATAGCGATTTATAAGCGGGCAATAGCATTCAAACCCGACTATGCCGAAGCATATTACAATCTTGGCAATACACTTAAAGAGCAGAATAAACTCGACGAAGCAGTAGCAAGCTATATGCAGGCAATATCACTCAAGCCAGATTATGCCGAAGCACACAATAATCTGGGTATTGCATTTCAAGAACAGGGCAAACTCAACGAAGCAGTAACAGGCTATAGTCGTGCAATAGAGCTAAAACCAGATTATGCTGATGCCCACTTTAATAAGTCTCTTACATCGTTGTTGAAAGGAAACTTTAAAAAAGGTTGGCAAGAATACGAGTGGAGATTACGCACAAAGGATTATGCACTTAAACCTTTCCGGCAACCCATGTGGGATGGTTCACCTCTCAATGGTAAGTCCATCCTTGTACATGCAGAACAAGGCATCGGTGACATCATTCAGTTTGTACGTTACCTGCCTATGATACAGGCACAAGGTGGACACGTGATATTCGAGTGCCGACAAGTTCTACTTCGTTTACTGAAAAACTGTGCTGGAATCGATAAGATTATTGAAAGAACACCCACCAGCGAAAGTGCTGTACAATTTGATGTCCATGTCCCCTTCCTAAGCTTACCGGGAATATTTGGCGCTACACCGGACAACATACCGGCAGACATACCTTATATTATTGTAGATTCTAAACTAGCATCACAATGGCATATGAGATTTGTCCATGATAATGGTTTTAAAATCGGCATTGTTTGGGCAGGGAATCCCCATAACAAAAGAGACCATAACCGATCTTGTTCACTGGCTGATTTTGCCACATTAGCCGAAATTCCGGAATTGTCTTTTTACAGTCTTCAAAAGGGACCGACATCAGAGGGTAAAGAGGGAATGAAAATCACCAACCTGGAAAATGAATTGAATGATTTTACCGACACAGCCGCCGCAATTGCCAATCTGGATCTTGTTATTTCGGTTGATACCGCAGTTGCGCATTTGGCTGGAGCCATCGGTAAACCAGTTTGGACACTCTTACCCCTTGCACCAGATTGGCGCTGGTTACTGAAACGTAACGACAGTCCATGGTATCCAAGTATGCGTTTGTTTCGACAAACTCAGCTAAAGGATTGGAATGGAGTATTTGAACAGGTAAAAGAAGCTTTGATTTCCAATTTCGGATTGCAGATTGCGGATTGCGGAAAAAAATCCGTATGCCGGATTCCAAAATATTAAGAGTGTAGGGTGGATTAAGCGATAGCGAATCCACCTTTCTTCATCAATTATTGGTGGATTCGGCCTATCGGACTTAATCCACCATAAAACTTAAATAATGAATATCGAACGTCCCTGCCTGACGGTCGGGCTGTGTCACAATTGTCATCCTGAACTTGTTTCGGGATCTCTAAGGTACCTAACCTATTGAAATCATTAGATTCTGAATTCGGAGATCCTGAACTTGATTCAGGACATGGTTCAGAATGACAAAATAGGCGCAACCTTTATTGTGACACAGCCTGGGGTAGGCAGGGAATAAAGAATAATGAATTCTAAAAACACAAATATTAACAATCCAAAACCCCTGCCTCGCCGGCAGGCAGGCGGGTTTCCCCACTTTTCTAAATCCCCCAAAGCTGAGCTTAGCTCTGGCCATAATCCCCCTAATTCCCCCTTTATTAAAGGGGGACAAAGGGGGATTGACAAAGGGGGGGAGGGATTAGATGGAAGTATATCTCTCTGCATGATCGTAAAAAATGAGGAACATAATCTCCCCCGATGTCTTGATAGTGTCAAGGGTATGGTTGATGAGATAATAATCGTTGATACCGGCTCAACAGATAAAACGATTGATATTGCAAAAAGTTATGGGGCCAGGGTCTTTAACCATCCATGGGAAGGTAATTTTAGTAAGGCAAGAAACTACTCACTAAAATATGCGACCTGTGAGTGGGTTTTGATAATTGATGCTGATGAGGAATTAAATGAATCTGATGCCCCAAGGCTTAAGGAAGTAACAAAAAATAATGGCTATACGGCTATTTCTTTTGTTATTAAAAACAAGTATAAAAATTCTACTCAAGAGGGCTACGCAAAGATGGTGCGTCTCTTTAAGAATTTTAATGGAGTGCATTACGAGGGAATTGTTCACAATGTGATAAAGTACAGTGGTACATGTCTTGAATCTCCGCTAAGTATTATTCATCATGGCTACAATCTATCTGAAGATAAAATGGAAGAGAAGTTTGTGCGGACTACCACATTATTAAAAGAACAGATAAAAAAAGACCCGCATAATCCTGTTCCATACATGTACCTCGGCATTGCATATATGGACAGGGGTATATATGATGAGGCTATTGCAAAAAGCAAGAGAGCATTAGAACTCGCAGAGGAGAAAAGATTTAATATAAGAGATTTCTTAGTTTCCTATTACGTTATCAGTGCTGCATATTTTGAAAAGGAGGAATTAAAAGAGTCAGAGACATATGCCCTGAAGGCAGTCGAACTGGATGGTCAGTTTTTAGATGGCTACTGTATCCTATCCTTTACTTACTACAATCTAAAAGAGTATGACAGGTTTATGCAGACCTCAAAAGATTATCTGGAGCTATGGAACAGTATCACAAGACACAATGAGAGGGTTAATAATATTACTACCCGCACCACGGACGTTGCATCGGGGTTTTTCTCGCCCAGCCACCCGCCGGAACATGTCTTTCGGGCAGGAAGGAACATGAAAATCTCCCTCATTCCCCCTTCTCGTTCCCACGCTGAGCGTGGGAACGATGAGTCCTCAGTAAAGGGGGAAACCTCCTTACATCCCCCCTCCCCCCCTTTGTTAAAGGGGGGATTATGGGGGGATTTAGAAAAGGGGAAATCCCCTTAAGTCCCCTTTAGAAAAGGGGGAAATAGGGGATTAGAAACGAGACCCCAAACC
>MAYW01000289.1 GCA_001723765.1 Candidatus Scalindua rubra | reverse complement strand
CGGACAGCCCGGAAAGATTTGAACCCACTCCACATCCGGTTGCTATAATTGTCCCGTCAAACCCTGAGCATGCTGAGAATATGCTCGAGTTCGCTTTGTTCAGATTTGAGCTGATCGCGAAAAAAAACATTATAAGCTTGTACATCATTCAAGACTTTATCCTCCGGTTTGCCAGCTTTCAGTTCCTGTGCAGCGCTCTTAAATCGCCCTGATGCCGATCTATATAATTCAGCAAGTTTTTTCAAGTCATCAACTTTAGCAAGCAGCACATCCTTGTAAGTTGCCCCTTTATTGTTGACTATAAGGCATGACTGTATGATAGTTCCAACAGCTCTTTGAACATCTTTACCACACGCAGAGACAATCTCCGCTGCATTCATAAGTTCTTGTATAGATTTTCCACTTCCATAATTCTCTGTAACATTGTCTTTATCGAACATGTATTAATCCTCCGTTTCATTGCCACCACCAAATAAAAAGGCACAATCGTGGGAATGACAGTACAATTTCGGCAGGCCCACCAAAAAATCGTCGTGGGGGTTTAAGGGGACAGGCATCTTTTTCATAGTACAAACAATACACAATTACAAAATTATAATATCAAAAATATATCCATATCATCTGGTTGGTTTTTTTGTTTTGAACATTGTGTATTGTAATTTGTTTGTGATTTGAGATTTGTAATTTATTAATTCCTCAATCTCCCAATTATTCTACGGCTACCTGTTCAACCATATCCAGTTCTTCAGATGTTAGGACCTTCGCAATGTCAAGCAGTATGATTATCTTTCCTTTCGTCTTGCCCAAACCCTTGATAAAGTTTGTATCTATACCATGCCCGAAGCTCGGGGCATCTTCTATCTCTGTACCCTTGATGTCCAGCACCTCTGAAACACTGTCAACTATGATGCCTATCAACGTGTTGTTAACCTCTACTACGATTATGCATGTTTCCTGAGTACGTTCTGCCTCCGCCATAGAAAACTTTAGTCTCAGGTCAATTATGGGTATAACCTTTCCTCTCAAATTAATAACGCCCTTCATGTAATCTGGAGTCTGAGGTACGGTAGTAATAGTCATAACACCAATGATTTCTCTGACCTTGAGGATCTCTATACTATATTCCTCTTCACCTAAAAAAAATGTTAGATATTTATCCTCATAAATTGACATATCTCTTTTTTCTGCTGATGCTTCCATTTTATTACTCCTTCCTTTTATATTTTGGACGTAAAGTCCCGCGAAAAGCGGCGTGGCCGCCTCGCGGCTTTACGCCGAGGGGACAACGTCCCTTTTCGGGATTTCGGGTGGGGTAGGGGTTCAACATTTTGAACCCCTACTTTTCAATCCCCCTATCTCCCCATTAAAAAAAGGGGATCTGATTAAAAATCTTTCAATTTGTCATCATGCTCCACGATTCTATCCTTACCCATTGGAATTATTGTATCCAGGTCTTTCTTATGTATAACGTTTTCCGTACTATCCCCATTATCATCCACTTTTTTATCCAGCCCGGCCTTACGTACTTGTTTTACTCTCTTAACTCTTCGGACACCTTGGGTACCTTTTTGCTGTCCCGGAACAGTTAGCGATGTATCTCTTATCGATTCTTCACTGGTACGCAATTCTCCATCACCTGCTTTACCAACCAGTGATGATAGTGTATTAACCTGCTCCATCAGGGTTTGCGTCTGGGCTGACATCTCTTCACTCGCTGATGCCGTCTCCTCAGCATTGGCTGCGTTCTGCTGCGTAATCTGATCCATCTGTTGTATCGCATTGTTCACCTGACCTATCCCATCAGATTGCTCCACAGATGCATTATTTATCTCCTTAGTCAGGTCTGTCGCCTTCTTGACATTTTTTACAATATCCTGCAAGGCTTCTCCACACTTACCTGAAAGCTTGGCTCCATTATCTGTCTGGGTGACACAGTCTTCTATCAGGGCTGTAGTGTCCTTCGCGGCAGTTGCACTCCTCTGGGCTAGATTGCGCACTTCCTCTGCCACCACAGCAAAACCCTTACCATGCTCACCTGCACGGGCCGCTTCTACCGCAGCGTTAAGCGCCAGAAGGTTAGTCTGAAATGCTATGCCATCTATTACCTTCGTAATCTCCGCTATCTCCTTACTACTTGTATTTATTTCTTCCATTGAACGGTTCATCTCTCCAACTGTTTTATTACCATTCTCTGCGGAAACGCTGCACATATCTACCAGTTTGGCCGCCTCCTCAGCATTATTTGCATTCTGCTTTGTCACAGATGCCATTTCTTCCATAGATGCCGATGTCTCCTCCAGAGAAGATGCCTGTTCTGAAGAGCCCTGTGCAAGACTCTGGCTTGAGGACGATACCTGTTCAGATGCAGATGCTATCTGTGTAGAACAATCGGTCAGGCTTTGAATCATTCTCTTGATTACATAAGTGACATTGCCCGTAATCCTGGTAACCAAATAACCCACTCCTACAATAAGTACTAACATCCCCCCTGCCAATTTCAACATCCTTGATCTCAATGTAGTAACTGGCATAAGCGCCTCTTCTTCATCAATTTCCGACATAATAGCCCACTTTACATCTTCAATATCTACCGGTGCATAGGCGCTGAGAACTGGAACGTTGCGATAATCAGGAAATATCTCTACATTGGTATTGCCTGAAATAGCTGCTCGTGTTCCTTTAGTCTCCACCTTCTGCAAGAGTATGGTGCTATCCTTTGCATTAATCTTGTCTAACAGGTCCCGATCAGTACCCAGCCCCTTCATCATAGCATAATAGCCTTCTTTATCTTCTATAAGGAAACGTGATTGGCTCCTCATGGTAAGATCATCTCCAATAAGATACGTCTCTCCACTTTCACCTAAGCCCACATTCTTCCAGTCGTTACTGGAGGTCATGACAGAATTAATCTCATCAATCGGCATCTGGAATAATAAAACCCCCACCTTTTCAGAACCATCAAATATGGGTGATGCTATAAAACTCGCTGCACCCTCGTATGATGGCCCATAAGGTTCAAAGTCCACTAGCTTTATATAATTTGTATCGTTACTGTTATTTGCCTCCCGGAAGACTCTTCCAAAATTGGTACTTGCATAAGGCCCGTCTTTTAGAGAGGTAGTGAAATCTAACTCCTTGAAGACCGTATAGACTATATCTCCACTGTCAGGGTCTACAAGAAATATGTCATAGTATCCAAACTGCTCCAGATAATCCCTGATAACGGGATGGTATTTGGCGTGGAGCTTGCTGTAAGTGGACTCATCATCAGCAAAATCCAGATTGTGTTTTTCCCCCAATTGATTATGATTCGCTTTTATATAGTAATACTGTAAGGCTATTGAATCCTCGTCAAGCTGATTAAAATAACCGACCGCATCCGGCCTTTGCCCATTATTTTGTTGTTTATATTCATTTGTAAAATCCCCTGTATAGTAGGTCTTTAAGGCTGAACGATATTCTTCAAGCTTAGAATCGGTTATATCATTTTGCTTTCGGAACTCTTTTAAGGCAGTCTTGAATTCCTTCATTGCATCTACAATCATCCTGTTTTCCGAAAAGGTACGTACCTGCTTTCTAATGGTAGAGAAATAATCCTCTATCTGCTTCTTTTTCGTTTCCCTTACGGAAACCAATTGGCTAAATGCCTGTTCCTTTAATGACGTACTAGATGAACTGTGACTAAGAATTCCTATTACGGCAAGAGGAACTAAACCTGCTATTAAAAACAAACAAATTACCTTCACACCCATTCCTATTTTCATCTTACTTTCCTTCCTTAAGAATATGATTAAAATTATAAAATTATTGCATTGTACGCGAACAAAAAAGCCTAAACTACGGTTCGACAGGCTCACCATTTAACTTAAATCACCAATAATCAAGATACAAGATATTCACCCTGTTAGATAGTTTTTTAGAGGTTTATGGCTGATATAATAGTAATATCTTTTCAAACTTTACAATACATAAGAAAAGTGTATTATCTAACAGGGCAGGCAATTCACAAATACCAATTAAC
>MAYW01000288.1 GCA_001723765.1 Candidatus Scalindua rubra | reverse complement strand
ACACAAAAAGAACGAGAAAATCGTAATTTCACTGGAGTAGAATTGGGAATAACTGTTGGACAAGTTAACCGAGCTGTCGTCTGCACGTCAGTGATTGTTAATCAATTTTTCATCTTTGAAACGCATACCTGAACTTCGTAAGCTGTCGGTGGACCACCACCATGGCCTTGTCTTAGCTCGTCGGGCACGTCTTGCGGGAGATGGAGATGAAGACTTCTCTACAGCACAAGTTTGGGAGGAAATAGAAAGAAAATTCAAGAATGAATTGGAACCTCACTTTCGAATTGAGGAAGAGTATTTAGCCTGATCTATTCATCAGCTTTTAATTTCAAATAATTCCAGTTAAAAGTTGTCATTTTGACAAATCACTATATGGATTTTATAACTGCGAGGAGGGATAAAAGGTGATGCTTCCCCAGTGGGGTTCATTTTTCCTGATTTGATCACTTCTCAAAGGCAAAAATTCACGCTGGGGGTGCATTCCTTCCCTGGCAATGAACTGCCCGATTGGATGAAAGCAAACGGAGGAGAGGAGAATGGTTATAGTCATATGGGCGCCAAAGCCTTTTCCATTTTTCGCAGCTGCGAAAATATAGCTGTGCTTTTTCGTAATACCTTCTTATAGGGACAAGAGGTCGGGAGATGGAGCTTAACTTTGGTCTTCAATTCAATTACACGGGCTCCCACCTTCAGCAGTTTAAGGCGCAGTGTTTCCATCGTAGCCGTGGCGAACTCCGTCCCTTTTAGAACATGGGTCTTTAGGGCATGTAACAGGACATAGGCCAACGAATGGAGAAACAACCGAAATTGGTTCGCCTCAAAACGATGGCAGGAATTCCGGTCACTGTGAAGATAAGTTTTATGATCCTTGATATACCCCTCAACATTCCCCCGGGCACAATAAATGGTTTCATAGAGTACCGTAGCCTGAGCTTCCATCATCTCCGTGCTGATAAACCGGACATTGAGCCCCTTTTCATTCAGCTCCACTTTGGCTACTACCCTTCTTTTTTCAGCCCAACTCCCGGCCTGATAGAAAAACGAATGATACCGTTTCAGTGGCCGTTTATACTCAAGATAGCGTTCTTTAACTTCCTGAACAATCGCTTCCACGGCTTTCTTAAGTACTGCATTGGCAGAAAGTCCCACCACCGAATAAACCTGATCCTGATTCTCTATCCAGTCGAACACCTCCGGGGAAGAATAATGACTGTCGCCCCGGAAGACAATAATGGTTTCTTTCCAACTGGTTCGAATTCGTTTTACAATGCGTTTCAGATAGGTGAGCGTCTCCTTTCCTGAGGGACGCTTTCCGGGTCTTAAGATGGTGGTGATGAGTTTACCGCTTAAACCTTCATAGACATGCAAGGGCATAAAACAATACTCACCATGGTAGCTATTGAATAAACTCTCCTGCTGACCGCCATAGACGGTGTTGTCGGTATCATCAAAATCAATCACAATAACCCGGGGTTCTCCCGCATAAGAAGCAATAAACCCATCCAGGAAAGCATACCCCATCCGCATCAGGGCAGAACGACTTACCCCGTTTTCCAGGCGACTCATGGTCGGTTGACTGGCTAAATCATCTCTTTCTTCCGGTAATCGGCCCACTGCCAGCTTCAATGCCGGGTCCATCCGCAAAGAATTACAGTCTTCAGCATCCTCATCACCACAGGCAATCTGGAACACTCTCTGGGATACCATCTCCTTAAGGGAATGTTCAACTGAATAAGGGCGCCGTTTGTCGGTAATACAGGCTACCACCGAAGCAATGATCCCCAACTGTCTTTCCGTCTCACTCAGTAACAAAACACCCGCATTGCTGGTTACCGAGCCACCATTGAAATCCAACTGGACTTTCTTACCTGATACTGGGGCGGTGAAAAAAGGAAGATTTTCTTGACACTCACTGTCAGGGGAAAAATGTGTTAGGATGTTGTCATTTTGGCGGGGTAAATTTTCCTGAAGAGTCTTCATCGGGTCTCCTTGGTTTTATTGTGATATTAACTACCACAAATTTAACAATTTAGGGAGACTCTGGAGACTCTTCTTTTTAGGGCTCATGAATTATCCAGGCTAAATGAGTGATTCGGGTATTCTCAAACAGCATGCTAATTTCGGGTGCATTAGCTTGCAGCATCTGCATTATTTTCCCCAATTCCATTAATGGCCTACAATTACTAGGATCACAGGATTGACTAAGCTGTCAGATGGATTTATCATTTTGGTTGCTAAAACAAAGGGTTGTCAACTTGATTATGACCAGTCTTATTATGATTCTTCGGTGATTCCAATAAAGATTTACTTTTTATTAAGTAAAACGATTAACCTACCTTTTTTATTTGATAATTTAACTTATCGTATGCCAAATTTCCGACGACAAAGATTAAAGCATAATAAATAACAGGTCTTCCCCCGAAAACACAGTATAGAATCTTATAACATACGATATTAGTGAAGATAGGGTAATTCACAAGTGGCGGAGTACTATTTCCGGGAAAAAACGGGGGGAACTTTTTTGTTGATAAGAAAAGGAAAGCGCTCTAACCTTTACTATGAGATTATCCGGTGGTAACCGAAGATAACGAAAGGAGAGCGCTAATGGATTTTAGTAAGATTGCCAGAGGATTGCGAGAAAAAGTTGTAAGATTTTCGGGGGAACTTTCTGATCATTTGGGGAAAACGGCTCATCGTTTTGTGACAGAGACTGTTTATGGGATACTGTGGTCCCAGTCAGTAATGTTGACAAAGATAGGACGTAGTCTTGAAGACGATGTATCCTTGAAAAAGATTGAGGAGCGTTTTTGTAGACAGTTGGGAAAGGAAGGATTGTGGGAGAAGCTACATGGAGGAGTCTTACCGAAAGCGGCTTCAAAGATTTTTGAAGATACCCTGTTAATTGTTGATATAAGTGACATTCGGAAGAAGTACGCAAAAAAGGTGGAATATTTGACGACGGTTCGAGATGGGAGTGAGAAAGTACTTGGTGATGGTTATTGGACTTTACAGGTAATCGGCGCACAGTTAAACCGGAAGGAGATTGTTCCCCTTTATCAGTCTCTTTATTCCCAAGATGCGCCTGATTTCAAGAGTGAGAACGCTGAGATTCTCAGTGCCATTTCAATGATTAGCGGATATACGAAGAAACGTGGGATTTGGGTTATTGATAGGGGCGGTGATCGAGATACGTTATTCAAACCATTGCTAAACAATGAGCAACAGTTCATTATTCGGTTAGTAGGGACACGTGATTTGATCTACAAGCGTATCCCTAACAATACCTTGGAGTTGGCTAAGGTATGTCCTTGTCCTTATGCCGAAACAGTGGTATGTATAGAGGAGGGGAAGGAGAAGGTGCATAACATCCAGTATGGTTATTTGCCCGTAAGACTACCTATTCATTGTAAAACACCTTTATGGTTATTGGTTGTCAAGGGATTCGGGGCAAAGCCATTGATGTTGCTGACGACAGAACCTTTAAGACGAAATAGGAAGGTTTTAAGGGGGATATTGCTATCATACATAAAGCGTTGGAGTATTGAAGAGATAATTCGTTTTGTCAAGCAGACGTATGATTTGGAGAATATTAGGGTGTTACGTTATATCTGTCTGAAGAATATGATGGCTTTGTTACTGATTGTCTTTTACTTCCTGGCGGTTGTGCTGGATGCAAATCAGAAGCTAAGATTACTGACGGGACACGTGTTAGAGTCGGCCAAGCGGGTGTTTGGTGTTCCAGATTTCGCATTTTATGCGTTAGGAGATGGAATTTCAGCGATTTTCAGGCGAAATCCGGGGAGAATCATACCAATACCCAAGAGAAATTGGGGTTCATGGCAAATAGCGCTAAAATTCACCTGATATTTCGGGGGAACTTCAGTAATAAATACCTGACACATAAGGGACATGGTATCCAGTTAATAGAGTTAAAGAAGCCTTTTGGGGCCGGGATGGAAAGTTGGAGAAGAATGAAAAGATTATGGAAGAATCACGCCCCAGCGAACCGGGGCGTGATTTTCACTT
>MAYW01000287.1 GCA_001723765.1 Candidatus Scalindua rubra | reverse complement strand
CTAATTTGGTGATTCTTTCTCCATCTGATCCAATAGAAGCTGAAAAATGTGCAGAATTTGCGTTTAAGAGTAAAAACCCCTGTCTATATAAGGGTAGCAAAAAGAGGAGAACCTGTGATTCATAAAAATGAGATAAAAAGCATTACAAAACCTATAATCATTCGTGAAGGGGATGGAATAGCAGTACTATTTCATGGTTCTATAGGCGATGAAGTAATGAAGGCACTGGAAAATTTGGAAAAGTTTCCCATGGTTATATCTATCCCAATGATTCAACCACTAGACTTTGATTTTCTCTTAGAGAAACTAAAAAATATTCATACATTATTAACTGTTGAAGAACATTTTGTTGAAGGTGGCTTAGGTACTGTTATGTCTGAGTGGATAATTAGAGAGAAACTTCATTTCAGGCTTCAAAAGCTTGGATTGAAAAATGAATTTATTCATCTGGTTAGGGACTGCAAAGGTATAAGGCAACATTATGGCATATCTTCCGATAAAATCAAAGAAACTATTCAGGAAACATTCAGAAATAGGTAAGAAGCTATTTACAGGTAAAATTATGCTATGGATTTTGGGATCAATGAACTTAAGGCAATCCCTTACGGAAAAAGGTTAAAATGTGCTGTTTGCGAAGAAGATTTAAAGCCTCCTATTATTGAGTTGCCGGATCTTCCTCTTACAGAAATTTTAGTAAATGAAAAACAAGAAACTAACATTGGCTTTATTGATCAAAATTTCCATTTATGTGAAAACTGTGGACATGGGCAGTTGTCAACGATTATTGATCCTGAAATATTATATGAATCGAGTTATTCATTTAGAACTTCTGGTAGTGCAAGCAGTGTAAGTGGTAATGATTTCTTTCATGAATTCATAAAACAGGTAATAAAAAATAGACAATTTAAGACTATCATTGAGATCGGCTGTAATGATTTGTATCTTTTAAACAAGTTAAAAGATGACGCAGAAAGACTTATTGGTATAGATCCCATCTTAAGGAAGAGTGATGAGATTTTACCTGATTCCAGAATATCAATCATTGGAGATTTTTTTGATAATATTGATCTTGGAGATTTGGCTGGTTCTGGTGATGTCCTTGTTATAAGCAGTCACAACCTGGAACATATTGAAGAGCCACGTTCAATGATCCGTAAGTTGTTGGAGTATTCATCCCAGGATACACTTTTTATTTTTCAATTTCCTTGTATAGAGACCCTAGTTGAAGAGAATCGATTCGATCAGATTTTTCATCATCATATTCATTATTTTTCTCTTCAATCTTTTGAATATTTGCTAAATAATTTGAATGCGAAAATAATCGATTTCACAACAAATCAATCTCATTGGGGTTCTTTACTTGTCGCATTCAAGAAAGGGAATAACAAAGGAACTTTTGCTTCAAGTTATTTTAATCTAATTAATTCTGAGAAAATTATCGAAGATTACAAAATTTATCGCAAAAGAATGTTTTTAACCAATGAATATCTTAAGGCTTCAAAATTCCCACTTTATGGTTATGGAGCTATTTTAACATTGCCAATTTTAGCTTATCATTTACAAAATGATTTTTCCGCTTTTGAGGCCGTTTTAGATGATGATAAAAATAAAGAAGGATTGTTTTATCTCAATCTACCTGTTCCTATAATGAATACTTCAAAAATAAATGATTTTAGAGGTGGCTCAATCCTGTTAACGGCAATTAATCATTTAAGAAAAATATTGCCAAAGGTAATTAAATTAAATCCTAAACAGATAATCTTGCCTGTGAACAGTATATAGTTATAATGATAGAATGAAAATAATGGCCGATCGCCCGGGGAAGAAAATTAAAGACGAGTATATGATGGACAGTCATAAACTACTATGGCATCTGGACAGGGTTTGTCAGTGGCAGCAGGGAAAAAGAATAGCTCCTTTACATCTCGATATAGGTATTACCACTGGCTGCAATATGGGGTGTGTCTATTGTTACGGGGTTCTTCAGGGAAGAGATATGGCCAACCAACGATTCAACATGCCCAAAGATGCACTGCTCAGGTTATTGAAGGATGCAAAAGACATTGGTGTTAGGTCAATAGCATTCATCGGTGAAGGTGAAAACACATTGAATGATGCGCTGTATGACGGCCTTTCTTTTGCGAAGGAAATTGACCTGGATGTGAGTATCGCAACCAATGGCATTAAGATACCGCGTGAACGTTTGCAGGATATGATGGAAGCCCTTAAATGGATGCGCTTTAATATCAGTGCTGCAACACGGGATAGCTATTATAACATACATAAGATTAAGGCTTACGATAGAGTGGTTAATAACATACAGGCGGCCGTAGAATTAAAAAGAAAGCATAAGATGGAAATCGCCATTGGGCTGCAAATGGTTGTAGTCAGGGATAATATTTCAGACATTGTACCACTGGCCAGACTAGGTAAGAAACTGGGCGTAGATTATTTAGTAGTAAAACCCTGCTCGGATACTTATGATGGGACAATGAGTACTCCACATGAGAAATATCTGGAGATTGAAGATATAATGCAAGAAGCAGAATGCTTCTCGGACGAAAGCTATACTGTTTCTGTAAAGTGGAGAAAAATGAAGAATCTAGGTAGAAAAGGCTTCGAGATGTGTTATGGTACCTCGTTTTTATTACAGATCAGCGGGGATGGAACGGTTTTTCCCTGCGGTCATTTCTTTAACATTCGCAGGGATGAATTTACCATGGGAAACATTATAGATGCCTCGTTAAAAGAAGTGGTAAAAAGCGAAAGATATTGGAATGTTCATAAAAAGATTCAGTGTGTTAATGTCAATAGAGATTGTGAAACTAATTGCAGGCATTATTATATCAGTCAGTTTCTGTGGGATCTTAAGAATCCACCCAGGCATGTTAACTTTATTTAGCAAGAGGGGAAGATTATGAATGTTGATTTAAATATAATTGTCTTTGGGTCAACAGGCTTGATGGGTACTGCGTTTGAAACAGTATGCAGGAAGCGAAGTATATCATATGTAGGCATGAGCCATCAGGATATTGAAATTACATCTATGGAGATGGTAAATAATGTTATTGAAAGATATAATCCTGATACGATAATCAATTGCGTGGCAGTTCCCAGTATAGATCCTTGTGAGAAGGATCCTGAATTACCACTTGCACTACATTGTACAGCAGTGCTCCATTTGGCTAAAGAATGTGCAAAGCGTGATATCTTGTTTGTTCAACCGAGTACTCATGCAGTATTTGACGGATTGAAGGAAGAACCTTATACTGAGGATGATCAGGTTAAAGCTACAAACATATACAGTGCTACAAAACTTTTGTCTGAGCGGTTTGTTGCTACATACTGCAAAAAGTATTATATACCCAGATTCCCAACTCTCTACGGTCTCCGGCAAAACAATTCTATGGGGTTCGTAGATAAGGTTATTACCTGGATTAGGGAGGGAAGGGATATGAAGATTGCCGATGATAAGATGGATTCACCTACATATTCAATTGATGCTGCGGAGGTGGTAATTTCGTTAATTGTGAACAATGAACCATATGGCTTATATCACGTTGCAAATAATGGCTGTGTCAGCTATTATGATTTTGTCATCAGAATTAAGGAATTAATGAATGCTGACAACAACATTTATCGAGCAAAAGATAGCGACTTTTCATCTGAAATATACAAACCCCTCAGGACTGCACTTCAATCTGTCAAGTTAAAACCTATTAGGAGTTACGAGGATGCTTTACTCGATTATGTAAATACCGATGTGATTGGTGTGTCAGATTAATGGAAGATATCTGCGATTCAGGCATTGCGGCAATGGCAGTTAAATGTGTAGCTATCTGGCCAAGCCTGAAGGATTTATTTTTAGCAGTAGTCATTGTTCAGTTTTCTTAATAAAATTTATGGCTATTGAGTTAACTCACCATTGTGGTATACTTCTTTTAAAACTAACCAAGTCAACAAACAGAGGAAGTTTCCACGATGGCTCAAAGAGAACCGATGTCATTATTTCAATTTCATAAAATGT
>MAYW01000286.1 GCA_001723765.1 Candidatus Scalindua rubra | reverse complement strand
TTGAAGAGATAAAGGATAAGTCACTTGAATTCTTGGCTAAACTGCCCTTTTCAAAACTCAAGGAAGTCTTAAAGAGTCTTTTGAATTATATTGAGGATTTAAGGGTAGAGAATGAGAAATCAAAAAGTAAGAGAAGTGTCA
Source organism: Candidatus Scalindua rubra (assembly GCA_001723765.1). GTDB lineage: Bacteria > Planctomycetota > Brocadiia > Brocadiales > Scalinduaceae > Scalindua_B > Scalindua_B rubra. The sequence continues at coordinate 3,886 of MAYW01000286.1, read as the reverse complement.
GGTCTTGACTTGATACATAGTGCTGTTTCCTACACGTAAGCTTGTAAAAAAATGACTCGCTGGTCATTCCTGGACGTATACGATTTAACAAATAGGGACACCTGTATATGCTCAATAATTCGGCAACTTTTTATGGTTGACAAAACCGCCGCTTGTTTTGTATTATCATTTATGTTCATAATAAATATTACCATTATGTAATTTTGGAGGTATAAGCCATGAATAAAGCCAAGGCAAGGCTTAGCGCTACTATAGATACTAACCTATTAACAAGGCTCAACAAAGTTATAAGAAAAGAAAAGGTAACGAGAAGTTCCCTCATCGAAAAGGCATTAGAGCAATTGTTAAAACAAATACAAGAAAAAGAGCTGGAGACTGCATACCAAAATATGAAGGAAGATGACCAGGAAATAGCCAAATTGGCCCTTCATGCCCAGGCCGAGGTACTGCCTTGAGTCCTAAAAGAGGAGAGCTATGGCTAGTAAACTTTAATCCTGCACGTGGCAGTGAACAATCCGGCATAAGGCCCGCCCTTATTATCCAAAACGACGTTGGAAATCGCGTAGGTACTACTACTATTATTGCAGCTATTACAAGTAGTGTCCAAGATTATCCTATCTGCGTTAATATTGAGCCAAATAAAAAGAACGGTTTACAAACACTATCTAGCATAAAGCTTAACCAAATTTTAACCATCTCAATAGACAGACTCATTAAGAGATTGGGGAGAATAACATTAGAACAGATTTCTCTTGTTAACCGCGCAATTAAAATAAGCCTGGAACTGGAGTGAAGAACAAAAGGCTCCGGTTAAATAAATTTGATTTAACGGGGTAAACATAGCGCAGAGAGCATGGGATAAATATTTTATCAGTCATTGTGTTCTTGGTATACATTTCTAATTTTTTTAATTATTTCTTAACTCGCTCCCAACACCTTTCTCACCGCCTCAATCACATCCTCCACATCTTCATCTTTCAATTTAGCTGATAATGGCAACGATATTGTTCTGTCAGAAATATATTTTGCATTTGGGAAATCATCTTGTTTAAGGCCATACGTCTTTCTGTAGTAATCATGAAGATGCAGCGATATAAAGTGAATGCCCGTTCCAATGTTCATTTCATAAAGCTCTTGTTGCACTTCATCTCTGGACTTTCTTGTGTTTTCTATGTTCAAGCAAGATAGTATACAAATGTCTAGCATGTACAGAAGCTGGTTCAGGCGGTGCCGGTGTAAAGAGAGGTAAATTGGCAAAGGCTTCATCATACGTTTGCCATATTTCCTTTCTCCTCTTGAGGTATTTCTCAACTCTTTCCATTTGATGAATTCCAATCGATGCCTGAATGTCCATCATATTGTATTTAAAACCCGGATAGATGACCTGGTAATGCTTGAAGCCTTCATCCGAGTACCTCCTCCATGCATCCTTATTCATTCCATGAAGACCGTACGCATTGAGTGAACGACTTCCTCTATCTCTGGTTTTTCAATTAAGGGACTGCCGAAGATGAGAAATTTTTCTCGTACCTTTTTATTGCTTTTTTGAGTGATATTTTTCCCGTATATGTGGTTAATGTCATTTTCAATGCTCCTTAGAAACTTTTTGTGTATCCTGTCTGTCTAATTTACTTTTAACAGAATGCTTTTGTATTAACATGATATTGTTTTACGTTAGTTTTCATGGAATTTTTAAAACTTGGCCTATTGGAGCAAACTTAAAGGAAGTTAAAAGACACTTCACCTTCTCTGCTGTCTTATCAAGGTTTGTATAGTGTCTGAATCTTGATTTAATACCAGCCTTTATCCTGGGTTGTTCATGGTCTATCTCCCAGGGATGGAAATAGAGTATTGCTGGCTGTCCTTCATGCTTATTTATGTGGTTTATTATCTTTCTAATTAAACATACAGGTAAGAGCCCCATATAACCTCCACCGGAAATAGGAATCCGAAATTCCTGCCCAACAAATGGCAGACCTTGCCAACCGGCAGGCAGACGGGCGAAATCCGAAATCCGAAATTTAAATGTTGACATGGGAAACTCCTTTATCATCCCAGAGGGTCTACTTATCTCGTGGGGAAACCTTCTAGCATTGGGCATCCCATATATATCATGCAAAATTGGAAATATACTTGAATCATATGTGAATCCCTCTTCAATAATCTTTATACTTGACAACAAAATAACAACTAGTTAATATAGACACATTTATATACAATAAACTAGTTAAATGCTAAGAGAAATTTTTCAACTACAAAATCCCTGGCGTTTCCAAAAAGGCTATCTGTTTGATTTCAAAACCAGAAAAATCCTTCCAGAACTAATAAAAAATTTAACTAACAAAAAGATTATAGGTATTGTCGGAAGCAGACAGGTAGGTAAAAGCTCACTTATCTATTTAATAATTGACCACCTGATAAGATCCGGGATCAAGAAAGAATATATCTTTTATTTCAACCTGGACGATCTAAAGCTACATGAGCTTTTTCAAAATATTGCTGAGTTTGTTCATTTCATAGGAAAAGATACGGAAACAAAATATATCTTTATCGATGAAATACAAAGATTGACAAATCCAGGCTTATTTTTAAAAGAGATTTATGATTTAAATCTTAACCTGAAAATCTTCTATTCCGGTTCATCACAGCTTGAAATCAGATCCAAGCTTAAAGAACACCTGGTTGGCCGGGCACGGCAATTTGGGCTACAGCGCCTTTCCTTCGAGGAGTACTTAAACTTTAGAAAGCCTATTACAAAAAGAGACGCATTAAATGATTGTCTAATATATGGTACGTATCCTGGTGTCGTTCAGGAAGAAAATATCAACGAAAGAAAATTGTCCATTAAAGACATCTACCAGAGTTATATAGAGAAGGATGTAGTTGATTTTTTAAAGATAAGCAATATCCCCGCTTTTAACAAGCTTCTTGTTTTGCTATCCAATCAAAACAGTAAGCTGCTAAACATTAATTCCCTTTCTAAGGTTTTAAAGATAACAAGAAAAGAGGTGGAAAAATATATTGCCGTTTTAGAACACACCTTTGTTATCAAGCTTATTTACCCGTTTTTTAAAAACTACAAAAAAGAGATTACAAAAACACCTAAAATCTATTTTTTAGATCTGGGATTACGCAACTTTATTATCAATAATTTTAATACCTTAGATTTAAGGAACGACGTGGGAGGGCTTTTTGAGAATTTCTATTTTTTAGAACTTTTAAATAAAGATGTTTATGGTTTTAATAAGATCAATTTTTGGCGTACTACCAATCAAACTGAAATTGACTTTATCATTACTGAGCCAGAACAAGTAAAGGCTGTAGAAGTCAAATTCCAAAGAACGTCCCTACCTAAAAGTTTCCAGACAATTAAAAGGTATTATCCGGAAATAAAGACTTCGCTCGTTTCACAAAATGACTTTGTGTAAAAAAAGTGTCTTGACTTGATATATTGTGCCCTTTTCGATATTTCTGACCCGTTCCTAAGCAACTATAACCTCAACTGGAAGTGGTTGTTTAATCCCAAGGGTTTTAGTCACATTATGTTATATTATTTTATGTTAGTTTTCATGCAATTTCTAGAACCTGTCCTATAGGAGCAAAGTTAAAGGAAGACAATAGATGCTTAACCTTCTCTTCTGTCTTATCAAGGTTTGTATAGTGTCTGAATCTTGATTTAATACCAGCCCTTATCCTGGGTTGTTCATGGTCTATCTCCCAGGGATGAAGATAGATAACTGCTGGCTGTCCTTCACGCTTATTTATGTGATTTATGGCCCTTCTGATTAAGCATACAGGAAATAGCCTCAGATATCCTCCACCAGAAATAGGAATCCGAAATTCCTGCCCGACCTGTCCCCGCCAGCCCGCCCGGCCAAGCCGTTCG
>MAYW01000285.1 GCA_001723765.1 Candidatus Scalindua rubra | reverse complement strand
AAAGGAGCACAGTTCCGCTGCACATATCACAAGGAGACAGTGTCGAGTACAGAGTCGCCCGGCGATAATCGGATGCTTTTAGACGACCCGCATTTTCAAGGCAATCCATTTCTGCGTGAAGTACCGCGCTCCCCTTTTGTACACGCTGATTGTGCCCCCGGCCTACGATTACTCCATCAATCACAAGTACCGAACCGATGGGAATACCCCCCTCGGTCAGTCCCTTTTTCGCTTCCTCAATTGCTGCTTCTAGAAATTTATCCATATCTTGTGTTTACCTAACAGTGGCATTATTGGAGTACAGGTCAAGTAGAATGATTTGTTATGTGCTCTATTCATTGATCTCTCAACGGGCTTTGACTATACAATTGTAATTTTTCTCTCACTTAACCACAATTTCTAATAATGGTATTATGCCTTGATTTTCAACCTTAATTTTGATTTTTCTCATGGAATCGTTTACTATGCAGTGTTCTATGCGCTGTATCCATTAATCTAATTATATTTTCGCATGGAATTATTTTCCATGCGTCTTTCCATGCGCTACTATTCTTTATACACATACTTATATTTATTAGACTTATGTGGTTCTCCATTATCTCCAATCAAATCTAAATCTCGCATCTTCCTGAGTTGATTCTGTGCAACTTTATCACTAAGATCAAAATGAACAGCATATTCCTTTTTAGAAACCTCTTTTCTTGATCTTACAAAATCATAACCTGCCAGTTCTACTTCGTTCAGTTTATCAATTGCTTCTTTACCGCTTACTTTTTTAACAGCATCAGCTGTCCTTGGGAATATCACAATAACATTACTTCCATCATAATTAATGATAGGAAGTGGAAGATGATGTTTATCTCTAAGTGATCTAAAAGTGTCCATTCCGATTTCAGATTCTTCCATATATCCCATCTCATTGAAAATGAATGTAAGTTTCTTATTGCGACTCCATGAAGTAGCAGTGAAATTCTTCAATGATTCTATCGTAACAGGTGGGGCTGGTGCACCAGGACTTTTGATGATAATTCGATCCGGCTTAATTTCCAGCTGAACCTTTGCACCATCTTTAGCATAGTCACGGTGAACAATTGCGTTTATCAAGGCTTCCCTGATTACTTCAACCGGGAAAGCCGGAACCTGTTTAGCCTTAAACTTTGAGTGATCTATGCTTGCTGGCAACACTTTTCTGACCCAATTATCCACTTTATCCGGAATAAGTACTAATGGATCATCAAAGGTTTCAGCTCCAAGTTCGCCATTACCGAAATCAACTTTTGCTTTTACTGCTGCTTGAGGGAACTTATTTCTCGGTCTTTTGCCAAAAAGAAGAATTGCGTTACCTGTAGGTAAATAGTTACTTGTTTTTTTATCGTACTCCAACAACTCCATATCCTTCAGTTCCTGAAGAAATGTATCGGAATTTGGTTTCCATTTTCTGCCTGATTCGGTCAGAAATTTTTGAAGAGCCTCTTCTGAAAGACTATTCATATTGGTAGCCATAGCTTTTTCATTGAGATAATCTTTGGGCTTCGACTTTTTGGCTTTAGCTTCGATGTTTTTTATTTCAGCCCAAGTGTTGAATCTTTTGTTGGCATCTTCGATTTCTTTGTGAAATTCAGGATCAAACTGGTGAACCTTAACGTAATTGTCTAACAAGTACACAATACCGCCATGGTCCACTTTTGGGTTTTTATCCTCTATTCCAAACCATACTTCTGAAATACGAGCATTAACGATGCGCTCTGCACAACTCACTTTCGGTGCGTTTCGTGCTCCAGGAGCACAAGGTTCAAGCGTTGAAAAGAACCAACATCCAGACAATTCGCGATGTTGGTTCTTTTTGTCCAGAACAGCATACTCTGCATGATCTCCTGCTCTGAGTTCCCCACGATAGGCAGTATCTGCTGTACCATCTGGAAATACTAATACAGCTCCTACATGCGGACTTGGTTTATCCTTCTTCCCTTCAGAGATAGACTTCTTCATGACGTCTACCGCCATTCTCATGTATATCTTGGGGTTTTTTCGTTTATTATCTGTCATAATTTGTTCCATTTAAATTTCTTTTCTGCTTGCACATATCGGATAAGTTAACCGCACGCGGCAATTCTTTTCTCTGAACATTCAGAGTCGAATTTAACATGGTTTTTCTTCCCAAACCCATAACCACGCTGCGCGCTTGTCACGTCGGGTTGAATGGGGATTGTAAAGCATATTATATTGGATTAAGAATTGATACCAAGTTTGGTAACTACATTATGTTTTACTAACATTTGTAGTTGTGCCGTTTCTGGTTCCCAGAGTTTTGTCTTAGTCATAAGATCATAATAAAGAAAAAACACATTAACGGAATCATAACTAGACCAATACCCGGAAGATTGTGACCATTCTGTCACCTGAATAATCAGAATATTTTTTAACGCTTTATTGTGACTATTTTTGCGCGTTTCTTCTTTTGAATTATGAATCGTAATATCTTTTACCAATAAATCCCTTATTTCATCATTGGGACAATTTTCTAGCCAACTCATGAACATGCCAATTTTCATTCCCCCATTGCAAGTGTAATATCATCTGGAGGATTTTCTAACAGTTTTTTGGCGCTTCTAATTATTCTTTGAACAATAAAACGATTTTTCAGAAATTGCACTAACATTAATGCACCTTACCTCTGATTAGTCTTTTAATTATCAAATCTAATAATAATTGAATAGGTCCTTTCAAAAAGGGAAGAAGTTTTACAAGTTTAGCAAAATAATTACCCGTCTTATAATATGTGTAAATAAATGCCTGGCCCAAAGTATTTTTAGATAAAGTGTTATCCCGAAAGTTTCTCAATGCTTTTACTTGCCAGGAGCCATAATCATCGTAAACGACTGTTGCAACAAAACAACCATCTTTTGTTTTTTCTCGGATTCGCCAGCGAAACCATTGAGTATGTTTAAAGCCAATTGCTGCCGTTCGATAGTAAGTTTGCTTATAAAATCCATAAATATACCATCAAACATCAAAGAGGCACTCAGATTGTTCTTGAATATTCTATCACCTGCTGCATTGACATACATGAAGAATTTCTCACTTTCAGACCTTTCGTCATCATACTTTATCTGATCTCTGTATATTAAGTAATCATCAAATCTCTCTTGTCTAGTGTTTCTAATACTCTCAACATCTTTAATGTTTAATCTTTTGACGATCTGTTGTAATGATATGTCGGAGTATTTTTTTAATACCCCATCCTGTTTTGAGTCAGCAAGTTCTGAAAGCAATACAAAATGAGTGAAATAGTATAATTCAAGAGCGTCTGGAGGTGAACTACTATTTGAGACAATGGACTTTTCGAAATCACTAGCCATTTTAAATACAAATTTTTCGAATTTATTGCTCATCTCTATTCTCATTTCATCGATAGTACTCATTCTATCTCCTATTAATTAAATGCTTTACGGACTTGCGCTTCAACAGCGGGACTTAGATATATTAACATTTTTCCAATATTGTGTTTACTAATTGACTTCATTTATAGCACTGGCAGTTATTCTCGTCTGCTGTAGGCGGTTGTTATGCATCTATTCATTTCTCAGGTTTTCCACCACTTCCTGTGCCTGTAGTAACCAATTAGAAAGATCTGAGAGAAGAGGAGTAGGGCAGGATAGACTTGAAAAGTTGACCACCTATTGTTATTGCAGAGTATTAACATACTTCAGCAGCAAATCTATAGAGTCAAAATACAACTTCCAATCTGTATTCGTTCCTGATTGTTTGTCAACACGTGCTATTGCAACGCCTTCATTACAACTTCCAAATCAGTTGTCGGCGCCTTGCAGGCGTAGTTCTGGCAGACAAATGCTGTGGCTTGACCGTCTATGGCGTACTGAGTTTCTGTGAACGGTGCTAGTTTGGCCAGCTTCTCGCCATCCTCGGCAGTAGATTTCAAGAGCAGTACGCGGTTGGGAACGTACTGTCGCTGTACCAGTTGCGTCATCTCCTGAGTATCTGCATTTCCGGGATCGCCAACCGATGACAATTTCGTAAGCCGGTCC
>MAYW01000284.1 GCA_001723765.1 Candidatus Scalindua rubra | reverse complement strand
AGGTATTGAATGTTTCCCAAATGGAAAGAAAAACCAGCAACCCAGTCGATTGTTAGCAAAATGGATAAGGTGCAGAAACGAATCTTCGACTTATTTAAAATGAAGCATTACTTGCCAAGTTAGGGGGAAGGACTGGATGCTGTAACTTGTTATAGTATTATAAGTTGCAGAATTAGCCACGGCTAATTCGTAAACTCACGCTAAGATTTGATAATAGTTAATGTCTAGTTTCATGGCTCATAGATACTCAGATAAACTTTATAAATTACTAATCCTCACACAAAGACACAAAGAGCACAAAGAATGTCTTTATTTGAGTTCTCTGTCCCTGGCCCAGACCGCAGGGCGGATTGCCCAGGGCAGGCTATAATTAGTGTTATTCCATAATTACGGTATCAACTACTATTTTCCCAATCTCATTTTACGTCCTACCTGTCCTGTCAGGACGGCAGACAGGCATTATCCTTTGTGTCTCCGTGTCTTCGTGTGATTATTGTTTTTATTAACAAGAACAAATCCCCCTCTTTCCCCCTTTATTAAAGGGGGACTAAGGGGGATTGTGTAGTTACTACTCATCTCCCGAAACAAAGTTTAAGATTATGAGAAATAGGTTTAGGAAATCTATGTACAAAGACAAAGCGCCATCTATGTATTGGTCTTGAGAGAGTTGGCGCATAATCCTTGAGGTGTCGTACAACACAAACCCGCTGAAAAGGGCAGCCCCAATACCCGTAATCACCAGATCAAATGTGCTACTCGGAAATACAAAGTATAAAAGTGTGAGCGCCAGGAACGTAATAAGTCCTACAATTAATGATGAACCAAGGTAACTAAAATCAGTCCTTGTAACAAATACATAAACTGTTAATCCGAAAAATATGCAACCTGTTAGGGCTAATCCTTTGTATATAAGTAAAGGGCTACCACCTGCCATCGCTATAAGACCATAAAATAGAGGGCCTAGAACCATACCACTTAAGAAGGCAAAGCCAAAGAGTACTATCTTATTGATACCAGGCTTATGCATTAACCTCCCGGCGCCAAAAAGAAGCCCTATTTCTGCGAAGCAAAATAGAACATAATGCTCAGACACGATTTGTAAAACCATTGTCGTCAACCCGAACATAACGCCACACGCTGCTGTAAGTAATGATAGTAAAAAGTATAGATACACCTTACCAATAAAGGCTGTACGCTCATCAACTTCCAATCGTACTACAGGTACTGCATGTGCATATGCTGTTTGTGCCATTGCAAATCCTCCTTTTAGAAAAATAGAATTAAAAATGCTTTTAATAATAACTATATCTTTGAAATAATCTTTTTAGTATGTCTTTCCACCTCCTTTTCATATCTTGCCTAATTTTAAATTTATCGATCAAAGGAAACTAAATAATATGATGAAAATCAGTTCTATTATCTTTCATTTTTTACTTTTTTTCTTGTAAACTTTTTGTCTTTCGCTGAACTACTACTATGTAAGATGCAAAGAAACACTTTTATCTTTCACTTTAATACATAGAAAAGAAAATTGTTGGAGTTTGACACAGTAGATATGTAGATTGAAGATCAGAGGATAGCATCAGGAAACGTATGAATAGGGGATGGGGGGTGTCTTGAATTCCTATTGTTTGGCCTATAGGTTATTCTGTTGTAAGATGATAAAATAAAGTATGGCAAAATTCTGAAAAAATGGTTGTAATGTTTGAGTATTTTGTTTTAATGGATATACTGGTTCAAAATATAGTAAACTTAATGACAGTTAATAATCATCACAAATGGAGAGAAAACAATGGAGCAAATAACAATAAATGTACCAGATAATTACCCAAAAGATAAACTCAAAGAAAAGATTCAAAAATTAGAAACAGATTTAAAAAAAAGAAGCTAAAATTATTCAACAAAATAAAAGTGTAACAGAGGATAAAAGGATTGATCCATGGGATGCACTCGATATAGAAGCAATTGCAGTTGATACAGGTAGGGTCGATGGCTCAATTAATCACGATCATTATATTTATGGAACACCTAAGAAATGAATACTGTCTTTGTGGATACGGCTGCGCTGATTGCATTGGGAGACAAAGGGGATCACTTTCATTCTCAAGCAATGCAGATTAGAAACGACTTGAGAAAATCTCGAAGTAGTTTTATGACTACAAATGCGGTTATTTTGGAATTAGCTAGTTATTTCAGCCAATCACACAGAAGGACACTTGCAATTGAGTTGATTGAAACCATCTATGGTTCTAAAAAATGGAAGTGCATTACATTGGATGATGGCCTGATGATGAAGGGGTTTAATAGGTATAAACAAATATCAGATAAAAATTGGAGTTTAGTTGACTGTGTCTGTATGATTGTGGCCAAAGATCAGGGTATAACAGATGTCTTTACAACAGACCATCATTTTGAGCAGGCAGGTTTCACAATTTTATTAAAGTAGCCTGTCCCCTTTGGTCTTCCCTGCATCCGGCATAGAGGCCACAACTTCGGCCTTAAAAGGAGTGCCACATTTCGCATTACATGATAACGGAACAAAGCATCAGAATTGTGTAAGGATTTTAAGTCAATTTCATTGGTTTTATATTTTTTAAATCTTCCTTTACCATAGTTTCTTTAATATACCATACTTCAGTTAAACCACAATCAAAAAAAATTTAGATCTCTTTGAAATTATAAGGTTTAATCACTGCTTCCACAAAGATACCACTTTCGGCAACATCGCCCCTTTCGTTGATTACAACTTCATGAGATGGTAGCTGAAAAATAAGTGAAATATTATTTTATCTCGACACATCCGATACAATACCCACGAAGGATTATACCTCACCTCGGTGCACTTCTGCTAATGTATATTACCAACGTCATCAAAGAAAATATCCTATAATTCAACCCCACTAATAGTTTGATAATAAACAGAAGAATATTCAGTTTGCTAAGGCCACGCTACAACAAAACCTCAACAAACATAACCACATTTTCAAATTAAAAAAAAATGCTATATCTTACAAAAAAGTGAAAGAAAAATACAAAAAATTTTCTCTTAATGTTTAATGGACAAAAAATTACTATTTTAATCGATTCAGAAAGGGGAAAAATCATGGAAAATGAAAAAGAAAGAAGATGGGTATGCGTAGAGAAACCAGAGGAACACAAGTATGATGAACCTCATGATGGTTTCTGCCCTAGATGCAAGGAAATGGGGATTGATAGTATTCTTTGTGAAGAGGTGCCTCTTCTAGAGCAACCCACTGTTGATGCACCACCACAGCCTCCTCTTAAAGGTGAACATGGGTTGGGTATCATTGTATTGGATTTTTCGTCATCTATGACAGAAGATGCATTTTTGCATAATCACCCAGCGAAAAAAATTGAATTGGTGTCCAAAGCATTGGGATCTGCATTGTCTAAGGCACGAAATATGTCTAATGCAGATAATGCGTACATTGCCATAATAGGGTTTTCAACTAATGCTAAGCTAATAGACGTTTACCAGGCAAGTCAATTAAATGAAGATCCAGAATACTGGGTTAACTTCATAAAAGATGAACACGAAAAACAAAGTGATCTTACAAACATCACGGAAGCCCTGCAAATAGCTTATGAGATTTATAGGAACGCCCTTAATGGAACATTCGGAAGCAAATATGGCGCAAAGGGATTTTCCGTTGGTAGCCAGGAGGTCCTTCTAAAAGACGAAGAAGTAAGGCATGTCCCGAATATACGAGTTTTTATCTATAGTGATGGAGAGCATAATGTAGGCCCTTTTGAAAATCCATTTGAAAAAGATTCATTTGTCCCTAATATGGAAGGCGCTAACGGTGTGATCTCAGCCTTTTTTGGGAATTCAGACGCAAAAGGTTTTTCGACCGTGAGAAACATTGCCGGTACATGCCCGGAACATAACCTTAAAGGTTTCATACATATAGCATCTTTTTTATTATAGTAGTTTATTTGACAATTCATTTGAACCTGAAGTCAATTTTAAAATCATATAACCATGGGACATTTGGAGCAATGCCTTCTGCTTGCAACTTGGCAGGCAAATTTTCGTA
>MAYW01000283.1 GCA_001723765.1 Candidatus Scalindua rubra | reverse complement strand
GACGAAATAGATGTGGAAATAATTAAAAATAACATGCGAACTGTTAATATGAATAGGGACGAATACTTTGAACTACTAAGAAAAATCTAATGTTTAAAGACTCAAGTGGCAATATAGATCTTATCAATTGTAAAAAGACTGCATTTCTCTGCTCTCAACAGTGCCCCGCAGATATCGTCTTAAAATCCTATGACTGGGCTATTGAGCAGCGTGACAAAGGCAATTGTGTAATTTCCGGCTTCCATTCCAAAATCGAAAAAGACGTCTTTCATTTTTTACTCAAGGGCAAACAGCCCATTATCTTAGCCTTAGCCAGAGGTTTAAAGAAACGTTATGAACCTCAAATTCAAAAGGCAATAAATGGGAATCGTTTACTTATAATTTCACCATTTGGGGAATCAGTTAAGCGCATTACAAAAGAAACAGCCATAAAACGTAATGAAATGATGGCTAAAGTTGCCGACGAAATATTTGTTGCCTATGCATCACAAAATGGAAAACTAATAAATCTAATGGAACGAAGTATTTCAGAAGGTAAAAAAGTTTTTACCTTCAATTCTTCGGGAAAAAATTGATAAGAGAAGCTCTTCTGCAGTATAAGAAGTCTGACAATCCCATTGCTTCATGGACAGATGGAAAGACCGTTTTGATTTAGCCGGAAGATATTATTGTTTAAGACAAAAAGAGCTAAATATTTTAAAAAATTATGTTTGAAAAAATTATTCAATGGTCACTTAAGAATCGTCTTTTTCTTATAGTTGCCGCTATAGTAGTTTTATTAGCAGGATCTTATTTGTCATTAAAGATGCCTGTAGATGTTTTCCCGGATCTGACGGCGCCTACCGTAACTATACTGACAGAAACGCATGGTATGGCGCCAGAAGAGGTAGAAACATTAGTTACATTTCCAATTGAGACGGTAATGAATGGCGCTACAAATGTCAGACGTGTACGCTCATCTTCCACAGTCGGTCTCTCAATTGTCTGGGTTGAATTTGAATGGGATACAAATATATACATAGCACGCCAATTAGTTACAGAAAAACTGCAATTGATTACACCAACACTTCCTCCTGCAATTTCCCAACCAGTTATGGCGCCTATATCATCAATCATGGGAGAAATTATGCTCATAAGCCTAAGCAGTGAGTTACACTCTCCGATGGAAATCCGCACGATTGCCGATAGAATGCTGCGGCGTAGGCTCCTGGCTGTTCCAGGTGTTTCACAGGTTGTGACGATAGGTGGAGAAGTGAAACAATATCAGGTTATGGTATCACCAAAGCTCTTAAAAAAATATGGCGTCACCCTAGAGCAGGTTTCATCTGCTCTTTCAGAATCTAACGTCGTTTCTTCCGGGGGTTTCATTGTAGATTCAGGTGAGGAATATCTGATTCGTGGACTTGGCAGGATAAGGACGCTTGAAGATATTTCAAATTCTGTGGTATCCATCAACAAAAACGTCCCTTTACTCGTGAAGCATGTGGCAAAGGTACAGTTTGGCCCCAAGGTAAAGCGTGGAGATGCGTCAGTGAATGCAACTCCTGCGGCCATTATTTCCATACAGAAACAACCAAAAGCAAATACCCTAAAGTTAACAAAGCTCATAGAAAAAGCTATTGATGAAATTGAGGGAACACTACCTGAAGGCGTGGTAATTAATAAACATATTTTCAGACAAGCAGATTTTATTCAGGTTGCCGTAAATAATGTCTTGAAGGCATTACGTGATGGGGGGATACTGGTTGTCGTAATACTATTTGTATTCCTGGCAAATTTAAGAACAACTTTTATATCAGCTTTAGCAATTCCACTCTCTCTTATTATAACCGTTCTTGTATTAAAGTTATTTAACCTTTCTATTAACACCATGACCTTAGGTGGGATGACGATTGCAGTTGGAGTTTTGGTTGATGATGCAATTATCTTTGTTGAAAACATCTTCAGACGCCTTAAGGAAAACAGGAATAAGCCTGAAGATAAGCGTATTTCTTCGACAACCGTAATCCTTCATGCCTCTAATGAAATCAGATCCTCTGTGGTAGCAGCTACGTTCATAATTATCCTGGTATTTGCCCCTTTATTTTTCCTGGGTGGAATAGAAGGCCGTATGTTCATGCCACTAGGACTATCTTTTATCGTATCTATACTTGCCTCTCTCGTTGTTGCTGTGACAATAACCCCTGCATTATGTTCATATCTCTTACCTAATGCCAGGTTTATGGAAAGAAAGGCAGATAGTTTTGTAGTTGTATATTTGAAACAAATTTATCTTAAAGTTCTCAACAAAACCCTTAAATATCCAAAGGTGGTCATATGTGCTTCAGCGATTTGTTTAATTGCTACTGCTTCTACAATTCCCCTAATGGGACGTTCTTTTCTGCCGGACTTTAATGAAGGAACTTTAACTGTTACTGTGGGAACTGTGCCTGGCACATCATTAGTAGAATCTAATAAGATTGGAAAGATGGCAGAAGAAATCCTTCTTTCATTTCCTGAGGTTATATCAACTGCCCGTCGAACAGGTCGTGCTGAATTAGATGAACATGCTCAAACAGTTAATTTCAGCGAAATTGATGTGCGGTTAAGACCGTTAATAAACCCAAGAGTAAGGGCGTACGGCCGTACGCCCCTACTTGTTAATAAACTTCGTCAATCCTTTAGTTTGATACCTGGAGCAATGATTACTATCGGCCAACCTATCTCCCACAGGATAGACCATATCCTCTCAGGAACAGAAGCTAATATCGTTATAAAACTCTTTGGAAGTGACATCTATGAGCTTCGTAATAAGGCCGAAGAGATTCGCAAAGCTGTCGAAGGGATACCTGGCATGGTAGATCTTATGGTGGAACAGCAGACGGACATTCCACAAGTCAGAATCAAAATCAACCGCCATTTTGCATCAAAATATGGATCAAATGTTGCAGGCGTGTCGAAAATGATCCAAACAGCCTTTAACGGTGAAACTGTATCCAGGATTCTGGACGGGCAATATAGTTATGACCTTTTTGTCAGGTTTGATGAAAAATCTCGTGGAAATATTGATCTTATAAAGTCCTCCCTGGTAGATACTCCCATCGGTGCCAAGATACCATTAAGTAAATTAGCATCCATATATAAAGATAGGGGACCAAATTTCATAAGCCGTGAAAATGTGCAGCGAAAAATCATTGTACAGGCAAATGTTGCGGGGAGGGACTTAGGAAGTGTTGTAAACGATATTCGAGAAAGGATAAAGAAGTACGTTAAGTTGCCAAAAGGATATTACGTTGTTTATGGAGGACAGTTTGAGAGTCAAGAACGGGCATCACGAATTATAGGAATATTGAGTATTGTTGCCATAGTAGGTATATGGCTTATTCTTTATACTACATTTAAATCTTCAAGATATACATTAATTATTATGGCCAACCTCCCATTAGCGCTTATAGGTGGTGTTATAGGCGTGTTCCTGTCGGATGGGGTTCTCAATGTTGCTTCCATGGTGGGGTTCATTACGTTATTTGGTATAGCAACACGTAATGGTCTCATGATGATTTCCTATTATGCCTATCTGATGCAAGAAGAGAAACTTTCACTTAATGATGCAATTATCAAAGGTTCATTACAAAGATTACGACCGATTCTGATGACCGCTTTAACTACAGGCTTAGCTCTTGTACCACTGGTAATAGCCGGTGATAAACCTGGAAATGAAATTGAATCTCCTATGGCTATCGTGATACTGTGTGGATTGTTCAGCTCCACGTTACTAAATATGATTGTAGTTCCATCCTTATTTTTTAAATTTGTAGGAACAAAAAAACAATTTTCGTGATGAAATAGTCCCCTTCCTTTTTTTTCTTGACTTTATAATACATAAATCTAGTATCCCATTTTTATACAATTAACAGAAATTCCTGAGCTTATTTCTTTACAATCCCCATAAACCAAAAACCAAGACGCTTTACATAACTAATTTAAAATGAATTAATTACAAAAGAAATATTTTATACTTTTAAAGAAAAAAAGATATTTTTGCTTGCAAGGAAAGATAGTTCAATCACATATTTGTTT
>MAYW01000282.1 GCA_001723765.1 Candidatus Scalindua rubra | reverse complement strand
TATAATATCTAATGCTAAAGCATTTGTCAGTGGTACTTTTCATGGTCTTGATCCAAAACATTTTCAAGCTTATTTGGACGAATTCTCTTATCGCTTTAACAGAAGGTTTTGGGAGGGGCAACTTTTTAATCGATTACTGGCTGCTTGCCTAGGTTGCCCTCCAACGACCTATGGTGAGCTAACTCAATAGTCATAAATCCCTATGCCGCATTTCATGTATCTCTCTAATGATACCTCACATTGAATATTGTGCTTTTTGCAGAACTCGTATACTTTAAACATCATAATCTCCGGTCCGCAGGTATAAATTGTATGATATGAGATATACAGACATATCTACATTATATTATACATCGGAATATAGTGGTAGATATCACATTATATGGTCGTATATTGTGATATACATCACGAATATCTCCTTAATTATCTTGACATGATTGCTTGATTTCTGTTATAACGTTGAATATGAAACGAGATGTTTACCAGAGATTGCTTGAATGGAAATCGTCTAAACGGCGCAAGCCACTTCTTCTACGAGGGGTGCGTCAGGTTGGAAAGACATACATACTGCAACAGTTCGGAAGCAAAGAGTATGACAACGTATCGTATTTCAATTTTGAAGAAAACACCGCCCTTGACGATTTTTTTCAGCAAAAGCTGGATCCTGGGACTATAATTGCTAATTTATCTCTGTACTTGGGTCGTGAAATTAGACCGGCAAGTGATCTGATTATATTTGATGAGATACAAGCTTCGAATTATGCATTAAATGCCCTGAAGTATTTCTGCGAACAGGCTAGTGAGTACCATATCGCTGCAGCAGGGTCTCTGATAGGCATCACACTTTCCCGGCCAGGGTCTTTCCCTGTGGGAAAGGTTAATTTTTGGATATGTATCCATTGACTTTTTTAGAGTATCTGGATGCCGTAGGAAGACCGGGATTAAGGCAGTTGATCGAAACGAAAGAAGAATGCACCCCTTTTCCCCAACCGTTTCATAATGAATTGGTTGAATGGCTGGGGAAATATTTTTTGTCGGGGGGATGCCGGAACCTGTTAAGCTTTTTACTGAAACCGGTAATTTCACCGGGGTACGAGAAAATCAAAAGGAAATCATTGATTCCTATCTGCTGGACTTCTCCAAGCATGTCATAACTTCAGAGATACCCAAATTAAGAATGATATGGAACTTAATTCCGGCCCAACTGGCCAAAGAAAATAAAAAATTTATCTTCTCAGCAATTCGCAAAAGTGCTCGGGCAAGGGAATATGAGAGCGCACTTCAATGGCTGGAAGACGCTGGTTTAATATATAAATCCTACCATGTTATTACGGCAAAGTGTCCTCTAAAGGGTTACATGAATCGAAGCAGCTTCAAGGTGTTTGTCCTTGATGTCGGTATTTTGGGCGCAATGGCTAACTTATCCCCCAAAACACTCATTGGCAAGAACAGCCTGTTTAGTGAATACAAAGGCGCATTTGTGGAAAATTATGTTGCCCAGCAGTTGCACTCGGAAAAACAGATAGATTTGTACTATTGGACTAGTGGAGGAAAAAAGGCAGAATTAGACTTCTTATGTGAATTTAGCTCCCAGATTTACCCGCTTGAGGCAAAAGCAGGTATTAATCCAAAAAGCAAGAGTCTCAATTCCTTTGACCACCAATTCAATCCAAACACATTGTCGCGAACGACACTTTTGAATATGCGACGTGATGGGAAAATTTATAATTATCCTTTGTATGCCATTACGCTGTTCCCGGAATTAGCTGTGGGACATTAGAATAGGATTATTATTTTTCTCTCCACTCACCATAGTCCTTTATAGAAACTCTCTGACCGCTTTTTAAGAGAGAGTATTTTCCGAAGTCACTCATGACGCTGAGTGCATGTGAGTTAAATACAGGCCCATCCTTACATACCATCTGCCCATCACACACACATTGGCCGCATATGCCAATGCCGCATTTCATGTATCTCTCTAATGATACCTCACATTGAATATTGTGCTTTTTGCAGAACTCGTATACCTTGAACATCATAATCTCAGGCCCGCAGGCATATATAATGTTGAATTTATGTTTTTTGTGTAAATCTTCTAAGTTATCTGTTGGATATCCCTTCCTGCCTTCACTTCCATCGTCCGTAAACAGGGTTATGTCCTTAAATCGGTTTTTAAATAATAATGTTGATTTTGTTGTTGCTCCGTTGAGTATTATAACCACCCCTTGTTCCCCTCCTTTGTAAGGAGGGGATGAAGGGGTGGTAGAATAATCTTTTATATTTTCTTGTGCCCGTCCCCGCCAGAATGATCCTGTCGGGCTGGCAAAGGGCTTTGCCGGGCGGGAAGGAGGGGAATAGAGGTGTTTTTGTCCACTTTTGTTTGTGTCTCCCTTTTGATTATGATTAGGTTGTAATCTTTCAATAAGTACGGCTAACGATGCCATACCACAGCCGCCTCCGATTATGCATACGTTTCTATCAGCATTCTTAATGCTGCTGGAAATGCTGAATCCATTTCCGAATGGTCCTCTTATTCCTAACTGCTCTCCTACTCTCATGACATGCAAGCGTCTTGTAAATTTACCTCTCGCAAGCACTGAGATTCCAAAAGAATCATTGCTATGATATGATACAGCAAAAGGTTTTTCATCTGTATCAGGTAACCAGACCATTATAAATTGTCCGATATTGTAGTTGAGATTGTGTCTGAACATAAAGGTCTTTGTATCATCAGATTCATTGATGATCTCGTCAATTTTCAACATCACTGGTTGTTCGAAGTAAAGACCTTCACTCATGGGCAATTCCTATCATTTCGTCGATACTATTAAAATTATTTTCAGACATCCAAGTCTCCATTTCCTGACATACCTTCTTGAAGATGTCCATTCCCCTTTGATATATTCCGGTACCAATTCCGATGGCGGTTGCACCGGCCATGATCATCTCAATTGCGTGCCGGCCTGAGGAGATTCCTCCAGTACCAATTATTGGAATTTTAACCGATTCGTATATATCATAAACACATCTGGTTGCAATCGGCCTCAGGGCTTGTCCTGAGACCCCGCCAACCTTGTAAGAAAGAACGGGTTTACGTGCTTCTATGTTTATGATCATTCCCGGGCCTAATGTATTTACGGCCGTTATGGCATTAGCTCCTGCGGCTTCAGCAACTTTTGCTAAGTATCCTATTTCTGGTATGTTAGGTGATAATTTTACAAAGATTGGCAATTTGCTGGCTTTTCTGACTGCAGAGACTATTTCCTTTGTGCTTTCGGGTGTTCCCTGACCGGCTAAAAGTCCAAATCCTGGTGTGTGAGGACAAGAGAGCGGGAGTTCGATGGCGTCAAATTTTGTTTCTGCCAGTTTTTCTACAACACGTACGAAATCTTCTGCTTCTGTACCTATGACACTTGCTATTACGGGTATAGGTACTTCTTTTATATCTGCAAATTCCCTGGCTGTCTCTTCCACACCGGGATTTGAGTAACCGACTGCATTTAACATACCTGCTTCAAAGAGAATAACGGTTGGGTTTTTGTGTCCTTCTCTTGGTTCGAGACTGACTGACTTTATGGTAACCGCTCCAGCGCCATTGTCTGCAACTCGTTTCAGTAAGGATTTAGAGGTTCCGAGAAATCCTGATGGTAAAATAGTTGGGTTGGATAGTTTGATCCCGCACAGGTCAACGGTGAGATTTGGTGTAGTCATTTTTTTTGGGACGCAGATTAACGCAGATTGTTAAGATCAATTAAGAAATTGAAACATAATGTCGAATAAAGAATAACAAATATTGTAATAGTTCACCAGGTAGTTCAAGCTAGCAATCATTTTTTTTGATATTTTCTTGCATTCGGAGAATTAATATGCTATCTTTTGCATATGGATTTGCAAGTAAAATATCAAGGCAGGGTTGCAACTACCAAGGACGTAGAATTTATCAGAAAACTAATTGAGGAGAATCCTCATGATAGTCGTTGTGCTCTTTCTCGTAAAATTTGCAAGGCCTGGAATTGGGTACAACCTAATGGTATCTTACGGGACATAGTATGTAGGGGTTTTTTGCTACGGCTTG
>MAYW01000281.1 GCA_001723765.1 Candidatus Scalindua rubra | reverse complement strand
AATGTGGAAAAATAATTTACAAAGGGAGCTCAAATTCCCTTTTATTGCAAAAGTATCTGAAGGTCAAAGAAAAAGGCCCACTAAAATATGGTGATAAATTAAAAGTGATCGGTATATCCGTAGTTGATGATTTGTATGGAATTATTGTTAAAGTAGATCGTGAAAGACAGTCTTATTCAATCCCACTTTGTGATATTCAAGTAATAGATATTAATGAAAAAAATTATGAACTAGTCTCAGAATATAGTGAATGGTTTTGTAATGAATATATGTAGCTTATTATATCAAGGCTAACAAGGCTGTCCAGCCGACCGCTAATAGCGGCAGCTTATACAAGGTCATTAGATTCAATATAATTATCTTTCTCTATCAAGCTCTTATGTGTATAAAATCTAACATATATACACATTCGGAGGTTAAAAATGAGAACAAACGTAGTTATCGACGATTCGTTAATGAACTCCGCCCTTAAGGAGTCCGGATTGAAAACAAAAAAGGGTGTCATAGAAGCCGGTCTAAAACTATTAGTGGAGTTTAAACGTCAGGCAAAAATAAGAAAATTCAGAGGTAAACTGAAGTGGATTGGCAATCTTGATGAGATGCGGAAAGACTAATGATCTTAGTGGATTCATCAGTTTGGATTGATTATTTCAATGGTAACAAAAACACCAAGACTGATTGGTTGGATTATGCACTTGGAAATGAGCCAATCATAATGGGAGACCTTATTTTGACAGAAGTTTTACAGGGGTTTAAAAATGATAAAGACTTCAGAATAGCTAAAAAACTGCTCTTAAATTTCCCACTTGTGGATATGGTTGGACAAGAGTTGGCAATCAAGAGCGCAATAAACTATAGGCTTCTTAGAAAAAAAGGGTTAATAGTTCGTAAGACTATAGATGTTATTATTGGAACCTTTTGTATTCATTAACAGTAAAATAATAAATACACTTTTTGCAATAATATAAAAGCAATGTTATGAGCCAAAATATATGTTCTTCAAGATATTAGGTAAGATTGAAAATATTGAAGTTATCTCTAAAGGACGTGGGATACGCGATCTTAGGCGTATAAAGAAAATGGATATTAAGAAAATTAAATTTGTAGTTTGCATCAACAACGAAGGATATGAGGCTTCTCCGGAATTACATAAATTATATCGAGTCATACCAGATAAAACTGTAGAAGAAGATGGGGATATAAGAATTATTGATGAAAGTGGAGAGGATTACATTTATCCTGGTTATTATTTTGAAAAAGTAACATTAAAGAAAGACGTTAAATTATTATTGAAAACATAGAAATTACATTACGCTGGTTCGGGCTTGCAGCCTGAACCTAAAAAATTCGGGATAAAAATTTAAATATTATCAACTATAGCCATCTTTCGAGTAGAATCTCATTTTACGAAGTAAAATGCCATAAATTAGTGAACGAGTAGTGAACTAATTTATAATATGATTAAAATAGACGGTTCATACGGCGAGGGTGGTGGACAGATTTTGAGGACTGCTCTTACGCTGTCAGCAATAGAAAATAAGCCTTTCGAAATGTTCAATATCAGGGCAGGCAGAAAGAAACCTGGACTTGCCCCACAGCATCTGCAATGTGTTGAGGCAATGGCCCAAATATGCAATGCAGAGGTAAATGGAGCCAAGGTAGGCTCATTGTCCCTTAAATTTAATCCAGGAGAGATTAAGCACGGAAACTATTGTTTTGAAATAGGTACTGCTGGTTCGGTTTCGCTTGTACTGCAAACAACCTTTTTACCTTTGGCTCTTGCAAAGGAATCTTCTTCCGTAACAATCAGGGGTGGCACACATGTTCCATTTAGTCCGTGTTTTCATTATCTCAAAGAACAGTGGCTTTACTACCTTAAAAAGATTGGTCTTGATGCAAAGATAGAGATGGCTCGTGCAGGTTTTTATCCAAAGGGTGGTGGGGAGATAAATATATCTATAAAACATGTAGAAAAAGTTTGTCCATTGGAATTAATGGAAAGGGGAAGACTGTTGAAGTTAAGGGGTATCTCTGCCGTTGGAAACCTTGATTTAAGTATTGCAGAGAGACAAAAAAAACAAGCATTTAAGCATTTGTCCAAAAGAAACATCCTGCCAGAAATAGATGTCGTCACCATGCCTGCGTTTGCTAAGGGTACAATGTTATTACTTATTGGTGAATTTGAAAATTCTCAATGCTGTTACTTTAGCCTTGGTGCAATTGGTAAGAGGGCAGAAAAAGTGGCCGATGAGGCATGTGAAGAATTAGGACATTTCCTGGAAACGAAAGGTGTAGTAGATGAACATTTAGCTGATCAAGTCATCCTGCCACTCTCATTAGCAAAAGACATATCCAAATTTACCACACCAAAGATTACACAACACTTTTTGACCAATGCAGAGGTCATAAGATTATTTTTAAATACCAGGATACATATTGAAGGAGAATTTGGTGAAGAAGGTTTGGTGACAATAGAAAAAGAGAAAAGTTAATTCACATGTTTAAATGGGGAGAA
The DNA here is from genome assembly GCA_001723765.1 of Candidatus Scalindua rubra. Taxonomy (GTDB): domain Bacteria; phylum Planctomycetota; class Brocadiia; order Brocadiales; family Scalinduaceae; genus Scalindua_B; species Scalindua_B rubra. The sequence continues at coordinate 1,560 of MAYW01000281.1, read as the reverse complement.
GTGTTTAGAATGGAATGGGGTCACCTATTGTTATTGCAAATATACCGAAATCATAAGGCCGCGGGTAGAGCCTCTTAATACTTTTAAGACTACCCATTTGCCATACATATTTTTGGCTGAATCCTCAGTCAATGTGGGGGACTCTGTGGTCCGTAAAGGAGAGGTTTTGGTGGAAAAGCCATCGATCATTCTACCACCGGATTCACCTCAGCTTGAGGGATTTGATTTTGAAGATGTTTCCAGACACCAACAGGATATGATTATCAATTTTCTTCTTGTTCGTGGTATCGGGTTCCCGTCTCTAAAGTATAATAATAAAACATACTCACTTGATATCTTTGAAGGACGGCTCAGCAAAGCGATCAAGAAATGCTCTCATGAACTGCAAAAAGAAGAGAATGTCACCTCTGGCCTTGTCATAGGCCCGGAAGATTGCTGGCAATTTTCTATCCTGATCTTTGTTTGTATGCAAATCTTACGATCTACAGATAATGACATTAAGAACTTAATGAATAAAGGCCTCAAGTGAAACACATAAATAGCATGATATGCACTATGCGGTTTTTCAAGAATTTACAGACATAAAGAAAATGATAGGTTCGATTACATGAGTGGATACTTAATCGGCGCTCTCAATAACAAAGATTTGACCCCCTCTGTTGATCAGAGTGATAAAAAGTGTCAATCTCTTACTTTACTTACTTTTTGCTAGAATACCAAAACGTCCAACTTTTGCTTTTTTTCTATTACAGATGGGAATTGTGGACCTGTTGGACAATCATATGAACCATCATATGTATATTCTCCCAGTGTTTTATGCAAAACAATTTGCCCTATAGGCATGCCAGGGTAAAGAACTATTGGCACTTCACCTTCATTTATAATTTCTAATGTGATACAACCTTTAAAACCTGGATCAACTTTTGTTGCTGTAGCAACGATGAGACCCATTCTACCCCAAGTTGACTTTCCACTTACATAGCACATTAAATCAGTGGGCATTTTGACATATTCAAAAGTGGACCCTATTATAAGCTGACGTGGATGCAGTATAAATTGTTCGTGAAAATTTATCCTTATTTCCTCTTGGTATCTTCCTATATCAGTTTTTAGGTTTTCTTGATCAGCAACATTAAGAATAGGGAAAGTTTGTTTTCTCATTACTATAAATTCATTTCCTAACCTTACGTCAATAGAGCATTCATCAATTGAGTCTTCGTAATCGATTAGAGGAGTAATGATTAAACGCTCTTTAATATCAGGCTTCTCCATATATGCAAATATTTCACCTTTGCCAAGAACGCCACCCCCTTCCGGCACTTTATTATCCATGCCTTACGTTTCTCCTATTTTAAAATCATCTTCGATGCCTGCAAATTCAATCGCTTTGAGTGTTAAGCGGTTCATCCTATCCCTTAATTCTAAAATATCTTTATCACTGTTTTTCATTATGGTTTAAAAACCTGCAAATTTACTCACAGGCTAGAGTTTATTGCAAATTCAATTTTATAGTTATCCAACCATGGAATCCGGATAGTTTTATCAAACCAATCGGTTTCA
>MAYW01000280.1 GCA_001723765.1 Candidatus Scalindua rubra | reverse complement strand
ATGTAGGAGAAGAATAGGGAGTGTAAAAGAGTAATTAAGAATTTAAAAAATAATCACACAAAAGGCACAAAGAACAACAAAGGCAAAAGCTATTTATTCTTTTGTTTTTATTTTTTTAAATTTCGTTTTCTTAGTGTTCTCTGTGCCTTTGTGTGAGGATGAGTAATTTATTGGTTTTGTGGTTTGTGATTTTACACTTTTCTCTGATTATGGTGATGTTATTTCATCATAAACCCTAAACACAGCATGTAGGTCGGGTTTCCCCGCCTGCTAGCCCGACCCGTCCGACCGCATCCGGACGGGCAAACATTTTGGCGGGAGCGACGGGCAGGCAAACCCGACAATAATTAATTATTCGGCACGTAACCTGCCCGACTTCGTCATTCAAGGCGGGGAAACGCGCCCTACATATTTAATATTATGTCCAGATTTAGACTAAATAACGTATGGATTATTTTAGGCGCTTTAGGGTTGAACCTTCTGTTTTTCCTGACCCTTGTATCCATGAACAGGACGCTTGAACCAAAAGATGTTCAAGATAAACTGAACGTCATAGAGGTTTGGCAAATACAGCCTAAAGAGCCGAAGACACATAATCGTAAAAAATCAAAGGAAAGACCTGTCGAAAAAATTAAAAAGAAAAAAATGCGGCTAAAAACGGTTTCTCTCAATCAAGAAAAGATGAGACCAAGAAAGACAAGAAGGATATTAAACATTGATGTTCAACCATCACTTAATATTTCAGACGCTGATCTGGCATTTCAAGCCGATTACTTTTCTGAAGCAATCCCCAAAGATAGGCATATACTTGAACTCGATGAGGTAGATCAACCACCATGGAAAGTCCATCACGTTCAGCCTCCTTATCCATATTACGCAAGAGTTAAACGGATTGAAGGAGATGTTACATTACAGTTTCTGGTAGATGAAAAGGGTAATGTTTCGAATGTGCAGATACTAGATGTGTACGGTTTTGATGGTTTTGGGGCGTCAGCTAAAGAAGCCGTCTTGAAATGGCGATTTAAGCCTGCAACATACTTCGGAAAGCCTGTGGCAGTATGGTGCATCCAGAAAATCTCTTTTAACCTGAAAGGATTGTAGTGAGGAACTTAGTTCGCTTTGCTCTCAATTGGCGATTGATGATTGACGATTGTAGATTGGGGTAAAGAGGCAAAGATAGTAATTGCTCAAAATCTTGTAGATTTTAAGCAATTCAATGCGAAATGCAAAATTAGCAATTGACATTTCAAATCAAAATGTTCCGATACAGTAAATTATAGAAATTTCAAAACATTCAATTAAAAGGGATGTTTATTTAATGTATATACTTTCAAAATACTGGATGCGTGACAATCGCAACGAGCATCGAGCAACCAAAATCGAGTATCGAAAAAGTTGCCGGATGATTAGCTTGTTATTTTTACTACTTGTTTTATTTTCACAATATCACCCTGTAACCAGAGCAGAGACTTATCGAAAACCGACTGAAATAAAAGGCAATTACACAGAACTCATCAAGAAAGGGGATGAAGCGTATAAGGAAAATAGATTCTCAGACGCTGAAGCCGCTTATGTGTCTGCATTAGCAAAGAAAGAAACTGCAGATGTTTATATTAACTTAGGGCATGTTTATATGATGATGCAAGACAGGGCGGATGACGCTATTGAGGCATACGTTAAGGCTTTAGATATCGAACCTGAAAACCTGAAACCGGTACGATACCTGGGTACTGCGTATTTGGCGAATGAGGATTATAGAAATGCGTTACGGGCGTTTAAAAAAATATCAAGGCCTCCGGAACTTGATAGTGACCTTTTTATTTCGATCGGCATTTGTCTTGAAAACCTGGGTAATAGTGAAGGCTCCTTATGTGCATATAGAAATGCAGTTACACTATCTCCACTTTCCAAAAAAGCAAATCTGCAGTTGGCCTCAACGTTGCATAATTGTGGTAAGCTTGAAGATGCGCTTTCAGTGTATGGTTATATTTTACAGGAATGGCCTGAGACAACAGAAGTACTTATTGACATTGGCAACATATATCTGGATAAAGGGGAATACAACAATGCCATAGACACCTTTGAATCTGCGCAACGCCTGGGTTTTGGGGGAATAAAACTAAAACGGAGCATCGCAGATTTATACTTAAATGAAAACATGCATAGAGAGGCTGCTTTATTTTATCAAAGATTTATAACATCCGCACAAGAAGCTTCGGCAGAAGACCTTTATCGGCTCGGTAATGCCTATTACATGGGAGGAGAAAACCTTTCTGCACAGGAAGCATTGCAAAAAGCAATAGATAAGAAACCTGATTATGGTAAAGCTCGCTTACTACTGGGGAGTATTTATGTTGAGGAACTTAAACCGGACGAAGCACAGAGAGAATATAAAAATGCCATTAAGATAGAACCAAAACTGGCATCCACACATATAGCGCTTGCAAATTTGTATATAGAAACTGGTGAAAAAGAAAAAGCGGCAGATGAATACAGGATCGCCATAAACCTGGGGCAAAAAGAGGCTTCTATTTATTATAATTTGATCGTTATACTTTTGACAGAAGGAAGGCATGAAGAATCAGCCCAATTGATCAAAGAGGCATTACGTTTATATCCACAGGATATTTCTTTAAAAAATCTTCTTGAGAGGGTAGTGGAAACGGCAAAATCAAATCCCCCTTAGTCCCCCCTTTTTTCTTTTTTTGCCTTTTTTTTGACAGAGCCTGCTCTTGACAGTATCAGGAGTTCAGGAATCAGAAAAAGAGTTTGCAATTTTCCTGATTTTTTTTTAATGTTTCTACAGGTTCAAAAAGCAATTTCCTATAATCTTTGAAGATACAGGTGTTGGTATAAAAGAAGAACTTAAGGGAAAAATCTTCGATCCATTCTTTACCACATCCCCATCAAAAACATGTCCAGGACTATCAATCATAAATAGGGACAGCGACCGTTAATTGGCTTAGATTAAATAGTCGCTGTTCCTATTAAAGGGAGAGGGGGAGAGTAAGCAAGTGAACTTTGTAACCCATGAATTATTGATTATTGGACAGATTCTTGCTTGTTGCTCATACACGCTGGGAAGCTATCGCCTCTTCGGAAAACGGTTTGACCGGTTTACTCTGGGATGCATAATGCTTGGAGTCGTTTTGGATATCTCGCTGGCGGTCTTTGGAGCAACCAGCGACCTGGGAGATAACTCAGGGGGAGTGCCGTGGCGCCATCCCCTTTTTTCGATTGCCGTCGTGCTGGCCACGTTGGGAATGCTCGGCTACATGGTGAACCTTGCGCTCCTCTCGGTAAGGCGCTGGAGGGAAAAGGTCGGATGGTTTCTGAGCCGATCTCAGGCCGTTATCTGGCCGAGCTGGGTTACCGGTGTAACTATTTTCATTCTTAATGTGTTCGTTGGGTGGTTTTAGTTCAATTTAGACAGGATTAACAGGATTTACAAGATTTCATATTTTCTCTGGGAAGAGAAAGGAAAGCCAGATGGACAAGAGTTGGAAACTTGGTTTCAAGCAGAAAAAGAAATTCTATAAGGTGTGAGACCCATACTCAAGGTAACACGGGAATGGAAGGAATAGACAGATATATTATTTATAGCAGGTTAAATTTCTTAAGAACTTTGGCAACCTTTTCATCTGTCTTGCTAAGGGTACGGAAGGCGTCAATAAGGGAATGGAGTTTACTGCGGTTCTCAGCAATCTCCCCCTCTATATTTCTGACCTTGTCCTCAAAGGGTCTGATCATCGTCCGCCTGTCCCAGAGGGCGAACCATATGGTTCCGCCGAACATGGCAACGAACGCGCCAAGTATGACAAAGAATATATTGACTAACCTGTCAAACTGTTTGTTAATATCTTCAAAACGCTTGTCCATTCCTTCAAACCGTTTGTCCATTCCTTCAAACCGTTTGTCAATCTCTCTCAATATTGCTTTTTGGCCTTCTTCAAGCTTTGTAAGTCTTTCTTCAAGCCTCGTAAGCCTTTCCACAATCTCTCTATCCGTAATCCTTGGGGCTGTCTCAAAGGCGAAAGCGATGGAAGGAATGAATAATACAATAGCTAAGTTTAATATTATGACAATCCTTTTCATGGCTTCAATGTATCAAA
>MAYW01000279.1 GCA_001723765.1 Candidatus Scalindua rubra | reverse complement strand
TGTAATGAACACGGCGTCTATGAGGACGAATGCCTTATTTGCCGTCCTGAGTTAACATCAAATAACAGCGAAGCGCCGTCAGTAGTGCTTTATTGTGAAGAACACAGGGTGCCTGAACAGGAGTGTGGGATATGTCGCCCTGAGTTAACAGCTTCACTGATACCAGGCAAAGGCTTAAAGGTAAGACTGGAATCTACAGAGTCTGCGGTAAAAGCAGGTGTGGTCACTGCTTTCCCGGATGAAGATAAACACCATGCCACTCATAGCGTTCTATGCCAGGTTACCTACAACATGAATTATCTTGCCCGTATAACACCTTTGACTTCAGGAGTCATTCGAAGAGTCCTTGTAGATGTGGGTGCATATGTGTCTAAAGATGATGTCCTGGTCGAGATTGTCTCATCTGAAATTGCAAACGCGAAGGTCGATTATCTAACTGCCATGTCAAATGAAACATTAAAGAAACTTGCTTATAAACGGGAAAAAGGGCTTTTTGAAAAAAGAATATCGTCACAACGTGAGTATCAACAAGCGCTGGCAGAGTATCAGGCGGCTGCAAACACCACGAATACAAGACGTCAACAACTTCTCAATTACGGATTTACAGAAGCCGAAGTTAAAAAGATTGTTGAAACCCGATCAAGCAGTTCTGTTTTCCCTATTCGCGCTCCATTTGCAGGAACAATTATTGAGAGGAATGCTGTCCTGGGCGAAGCAGTCGAACGTGGTGATACCCTTTTTTCTCTGGCAGACCTATCTACAATGTGGCTTGAGCTTTCTATTCCGGAATACATGTTGCCTTTTTTCAAGGTAGGTAACAGAGTCGAGGCAAGTTTTAATAGCCTTCCCGGGAAGAAACTGCAAGGGGACTTGATCTGGTTGGCTTCCAGAATAGAAGAAGAAAACCGGATGTTAAAGGGTCGTGCAATTGTAAAAAACCCGGACTTCCTGTTAAAACATGGAATGTTTGGAAAAAGCTCACTCTTGTCTGAGCAGTCTATCAAAGGGTTGTATGTTCCTGTTGAGTCCATACAGCGATTTGATAAAAAGTCTTTCCTGTTTGTTAAGCTATCGGACGATCTTTACGAAATTCGCAAGGTTGTACTGGGTAGTAGACACGATGATAAGATTGAGATTATTGAAGGAGTATCGCTTCATGAAAATATAGTTGTTGCAGGAAGTTTTACACTAAAATCAGAATTCCTCAAGTCTCGTCTAGGGGAGGGTTGTGTGGATGAATAAAATTATAGAATTCTCTCTGAAAAACAGGTTGCTTATCCTGATACTATTTGCTGTATTTATTGGGATTAGCATTCGTGCTGTTATGCACACACCTATAGACGCATTTCCTGACACTACTCCTGTACAGGTTCAGATCAATACAGTTGCGCCTAATCTTAATCCTTCGGAGATTGAACAACAGATAACACTGCCAATTGAACTATCCATATCCGGTTTTTCAGGTCTTATTAACGTGCGCTCTATATCAAAGTTTGGCCTATCTCAGGTTGTTGCAACATTTGATGACAACACTAGCATTTACGATGCTCGTCAATTCATTATAGAACGACTTATAAGCGTTGATCTGCCTGAAGGTATAGATCGTCCGCAATTGGGTCCCATCTCCACCGGTCTTGGAGAGGTTTTCCATTACATTATACGATCTTCAAATCCCGAACGTACATTAGATGAACTTCGGACTATTCATGATTGGATTATAAAACCCGAACTTCGCAAAGTGTCAGGTGTGGCGGAAGTTAATTCGTGGGGTGGCTTTGAACGGCAATACCAGGTAATCGTCTTACCTGAGTCTCTGGTAAAATACAATCTAACTCTAAACAATGTATTTGAAACACTTGCTCAAAATAATCATAACGTGGGTGGTGGACGAGTAGTATCAGCAGGGCAATCTCTGCTTGTGCGTGGGCTGGGTCGGGTTAGCACAATTGAACAGATCGAAAACATAGTACTGAAGGCCCACAAAGGCGCTCCGGTTTATATCAAGGATGTCGCGGATGTTGCAATCGGACACGAAATCCGTCGAGGAGCAGTAACTGCCGGGGGGCAGGGAGAGGTTGTTCTGGGACTTGGTTTCGCCTTAATGGGCGAAAATAGCAAAAAGGTAACTGAAGGATTAAAAAAGAGTCTTGATATTGTTCGTAAATCCCTGCCGGAAGATGTAAAGGTGGAAACTGTTTACGATCGCACTGATCTTATATATAAGGTAATCAATACCGTAAAGCATAACCTGATTTACGGGGCAATACTGGTAGTCCTGGTATTATTCCTGATATTGGGCAATTTTCGAGTTGGTTTACTTGTCGCAGTCGCAATCCCAATTTCAATGCTTTTTGCTATTTTCGGTATGTATGAATTTTCCATAGCTGCCAGTCTGTTGAGCATGGGGGCTATTGACTTTGGTATTATTGTTGATGGTTCTGTGGTAATGACAGAAATAAATATGCGGAAGTTAAACGAGAGGCAGCGGCATTTGGGAAGGCCATTGACAAACAGGGAACGTCTGCAAAGCATATCTGAATCAGGTAAAGAGGTTATACGTCCCATTATATTCGGCATGGGTATTATCATAATTGTCTTTCTCCCTATCCTGGCGCTGGAAGATATTGAAGGAAAAATGTTCAGGCCAATGGCATGGACATTTATCTTTGCAATGATTGGGGCGCTGGCAATTGCCATATTACTCTCGCCCATATTGTCTTATTATTTTTTACCAAGAAAACTAAGAGAAAAAGAAAGTTTTATAGAACGCATCTTAAAAAGAGGATACACAACTGCGCTTACAATGATACTCCGATGGAAATATGTACTATTCGGTACTGTGTTTATTTTTCTAATGGGGACGACTTTTATCGGAACCAGGTTGGGAGGTGAATTTATACCGAAACTTAATGAAGGCGCAATTACTATTAATACTATACGTCTGGCCGGAGTATCTATAGAGGAGGCGGTTGCATACAATTCCCGTATAGAGAAACTCCTGCTCGAACTCTTTCCTGACGAGATCAGACATATCTGGAGTCGGATTGGAGCAGCCGAAGTAGCCACAGACCCAATGGGTATAGAGCTGACAGACATTTTTATCACGCTTAATCGTAGAGATCAATGGAAACGCGCGAGAACTCAGGCTGATCTGGTCAAGCAAATGGAAGAGGAACTTGAAGACTTGCCTGGTGTAAACATGATCTTTACCCAACCCATTGAAATGCGCTTGAACGAGATGGTTACCGGCATCAGATCAGACGTGGGTATTAAGATTTATGGGGACAACTTTGAAGAACTGGTTCGCCTCAGCAATAGAGTGCAGGAAATTCTCAAGAGCGTCAAAGGCGTTTCAGATGTTGCCGGAGAGCAGATTACAGGACAACCTACCCTTCAAGTAATTGTAAACCAGGATCAGATTGCAAGATACGGTATCCCCGCAAGCGATGTGCTTAATCTCGTTAAAACGGTTGGCGTTCATCAGGTAGGAGACATCTTTGAAGGGCAGAGAAGATTTCCGCTTGTAGTCAGGTTGCCTGAAAAACAACGTACAGATGTAGGTGCCCTGGCTAACACGCTCATCCCCACTGAATCAGGGCAACTTTTGCCACTTCGTAATTTAGCTGAAGTCAGAGAAACGGAAGGTTATTCAACCATAAATCGGGAATGGGGACGTCGTTTAATAAAGATACAATGCAATGTCAGGGAGAGAGATATAGCCTCTTTTGTGAAGGAAGCTCAAACTCGCATTGAGAACGAAATGAGCTTACCTGACGGATATGTAATCGAGTGGGGAGGCCAATTTGAACATCTGCAACGTTCCAAAATACGTTTTATGATCGTTGTACCCATAGCGCTTTCACTGATATTTCTTATGCTGTACTTCAGCCTGAAAAACTTTGTTGATGTATTAATTATTTATACAGGTATTCCTTTTGCGTTTATTGGAGGTGTTTTTGCTCTATGGGGACGAGGTATGCCTTTCAGTGTAAGCGCGGCTATCGGGTTTATAGCCCTCAGTGGTATTGCCGTTCTTAATGGTCAGATTCTGGTATCCACTATCAGAATGTTAAGGAAGGAAGGTCTTGTTTTTGGTGAAGCTGTTAAGGTCGCATG
>MAYW01000278.1 GCA_001723765.1 Candidatus Scalindua rubra | reverse complement strand
TACTAGATAAATCATCAACAACTTTATCTTTAATGCTTGATATTATTACATTTGAAACATCAGACGTCCTCATATACGACAATAATACATAATATTGCCATATATGTCAACATATTATTTTATGATATGCTTATATACGCCCATATTATGCAATATTACTACGTAATATTGATTTAACACCCTTTTTTATTTGAAAATTAGACAGGATTAACAGGATTGAATTGAGGGTTTTACAGGTTGTATTTATGGATGTTTATATTTTTAGATTTTGCTTTTTAAATATTCAATATTCAATTTATTAAGGGGGTGCCAAAAATGAACTATGTCAAGAATAAAGATTTGACCCCTTATTTACTTACACGTATTCGGGAAAACTGAACGTACGGTTTGATGAGGGGGAGTTGGTAATAGGGTATGGTTGTAATATTGTGACACTCTCAGACGAAAGGGAGAGAAACAGTGAACACTAACCACAACCTGTAGCCACTACGCCTGCTCTCTACTCTACCTATTTTCCCTATAACGATAAGTGCAATTAATAGCAGGAGTAAGGGGTTAAATCAAGTATAAAATATACTGTAATGCATTGATATGGCGTAAGTTATGAGAATTTACAACTTACGGCTTTAAAAATATTTTCTCACACAGCTTTTTAACAAAGTAATACTCTTTAGAAAAGGGGGCATAAAGTGGGCAAAATCAAAAAAGTCCTTGAAATTAGAGAAATCCGTGAAGTTTTTAGCAATCAAACTACTATACTTATGGATACAATTGCGAAGGGGCGATTTAGTCTCGGGCTAATTAAGACATTAATAGAGATACTCCTTGAACAAATGAAAAGTCGTAGCGCTAAAACAAAGCAAGTTGCCCGTGAAGCAATGAAGAATCTTATAAACGAGCTGCTAAAAAGTTTGATGCATGATGACCCAAAGGTACATGAGGCCGCCAACAAAACATGGAAGAAGTTTATAGCGCTCCTTATCATGTTGTTTCGTAAGCTAAAGTGGGGGCACGAGAGGAGAAAAGAAATAATCGATATGGTTTTAGACCAAATTATCAAGCTATTGAAGAGCAAGAACAAAAAAGCCAATAAAGCTGCCGAGGAGGCAGTAGGGAAACTAATAAAATTACTTCTTGAAGAACACAAGAACCATAAATATGACGTCGAAGGCATACTACGCTGGATTATACTTCGCCTCATTTATGCGCTGGAGCAAAAGGACAAAAAAGATGCTGTCGAGGAGGCACTAGATATAATCTTAGAGCAATTAATCAAAGCATTTATTAACAAAAAGAACCGTGCGGAATCCGATGCTGCCTTTGAGATACTTAAGTTTATTATAGATAATCTCTTGAGGGGCATTCTCTCGAGACATGATAAGGTAATTACAGAAATGTTGTTAAGGCTTTTTGAGAATTTCAAAAAGGCATTGAAAAACCCAAAGTATCCTAAGGCCCTCATCGTTAAACTAATTCTGTACTTAATAGGACAAATGCTCCAAGAGATGAAGCGAGCTGGCAAAAAGCACAGGCTTTATATTTTGCTATTACTGCGTAAGTTCTTGGAGGATCTAATCAATCTATTGATGGATGATGACCGTGAAGTTCATAACGCTGCCAACAAAGCACTGAAAGACATTATAAAGCAATTTATCAAAATGTTCCGTTCAACAAAAAAACCCGAGAAATAGTCATTGAAGTATTTAAGTTGATTTTCGATCAAATTATCTGGCTATTGAAGCGCAAGGATGGCAAGGCTCATAAAGCTGCGAAGGAGCTACTGGGGAAACTAATAAAATTACTTCTCGAAGCTCTGAAACACGAGAAAACAAGATACGACGCAATATTGATTTTGCGCTTGATTATGGAATACCTCCGGGATGCGTTGAAGGATAAGAACAAAAAAGACGCTGTTAAGGAGGTACTAAACACCATTTTAGATCAAATTGTTAACGCGTTTCTTAACAAAAAGGACCGTGAGGCGGCTAAAGAAGCGCTAAGGAATATCCTGATGATCCTTATGCATCGTTTTAATAAAAAAGACGCTGCTGAGATATTAAAAAGGATTATAAAGCGTCTGGTCAGTGCGCTTTGGAAGGACCCAAAGCTCCTTGAGGTTGTTATGGAAGAACTTAAGAAAATTAAGTAACATATTTCCAGGCTCTACTATAAAATGTAGAAGAGGTGTTATGCAAAAGCCGCTCTGTATGTGGAACAGTGCTTGCCTTCTTATTTTGGGGAACAAAATTAAACAGTAATTCTTTTCAATTCCTTTCATCGCCCGTTCATAACAGCAATTTAGGAAACACGTATTTCGACAGAGGAGACTGTTGAAAAAAAGGGAGTAGTAATGAATACTGTTGATATATATGATACGGTTCAGGCCGATTGTGCTCCCAGTAGGTACTGGCGATGGTTAGGGTATAAGCCATATATTTTGTATCCATGGGTACAAAGCAAGAGATTATCCCAATACCAGGTGGTGGTAGGAAGCTAGGGCCGATAACATCGATGAGACTAAATGTGGCTGCTTTTATAAGCGAAAAGATACGCGAAGGCGAGCTAATGTTCACATCGGAAGCCCCTGTTATTAGACAGGTTCCTGAGGACGAAGAGTCAGAGGTGACAATTGATGATGATAATGATGATGACAACTGCGAGACATGATAGAACTTATATAAAGGAAGTGGACAAGGAGCTGTAGTAACGTACGGTGCGTCGAGACACACCCTACTCCTTAAAAAGGTAGCTGTCGAGTAATTTAGAAAAGTTAATTATTATATCTTAAAAATAAAGTTAATCATGTTAGGAGGGATGAAGAAATGGCCAAAAAGTTATATATAGCATTGTTTTTATTGTCGTTCGCAGGTTGTAGCATTGCATTTGCCAAAGAACCGCTACCACTTGAGAAGATAGCAATAGAAGACGAAGAGGTTGCAAGAAAGGCTGCAAGAGAGGCTGAAGCTAAGATATTAAACGTTATCACTTTAGTCGGGAATGTGAAATGTGGTGAAACCGGGATAATTTGTAGTTCTACAAAGGGGGAAACTAAGTTTACGGCTACAGTCTACGACAATTGCAAAGGTGGGGCTACTTCAACTATTGATGTGAGACGTTCGGATGGGACGATCAGGGTCACTGAGCCTATCATTGATTGTGGATCAGGCAGACTTATGGATGAATTACGCGAAGGAGAAAGGCTTGAAATAAATTGTAAGGGAGAAGGGGTTTGCCAATCAGAAGGTCCAAACAACTGCCAATATAACGTTGAACTCTATTGGCCGTGAAATGATTAAGAAGTATTGGTGGCATACCTTGACAGGTTGTCTGCGATTAGGCTGCCTCGGCGGGCGTATATAACCAATAACCATTTAACAGTTTCTCAATTAACCAAGAATGGAGGATATTGCGATGAATATTAGAGGATTGTTTGAGGGAATATCTGTTGCGAAAAAACTATCTTGCCGTAATTTAGTGGTATTCATATGCGCATTTATGCTGGCATTCGTCTTCTGCTCCATGATTACACAGCCAGTACTTGCAGTTTCAGATTGGGGTTTAATGAAGGCTCCTAAGAAATCAGTATGGTTCGAACTTGAGCCTGGTGAAGCATGGTTTACTGTAAAGTTTGAAGGATGGTACTTAACAAGTATAGAAATTACACCTAAAGATGTTGAGGATGCCAGGAAGCGTGTTGAGCGTGTAATACAAAAAGAGATTAGAAGGTTTAGAAATGAAGGGTATGACATAGCCAAGGGATTATCGGAACACTATGAAGGATACATGAAAGATATTGATCTTTGTTTAAATTATTATAGGTATCCAAATGAGTATAGGAAGCCGACTTTTCGTAAATCTTATCCTGTCGGCACTCATAAAGAAATATACGCTTATACTGAAGAAGATGTGAAGACCTTTCAAAAACTTATGTTATCAGGACTAAAAAGGCGTATAGATGAAGAAGACTATGAACTTGATGTAAAAGGAGAAAGATGAAGAAAATAAAGGAAATCGTAATAGTTCACCAGGTAGTTCAAGCTAGCAATCATTTTTTTTGATATTTTCTTGCATTCGGAGAATTAATATGCTATCTTTTGCATATGGATTTGCAAGTAAAATATCAAGGCATGGGTTGCAACTAC
>MAYW01000277.1 GCA_001723765.1 Candidatus Scalindua rubra | reverse complement strand
TGTGACTTTTATTTTGCTCATGCGTATTCATCCTGGGAAAGAGGAACCAATGAAAACACCAATGGTCTCATCCGCCAATACTTTCCCAAAAACAGGGACTTTAGAACCATAACGGACAAGGAGTTAATCCACGCCATGAAAAGACTTAACAATCGTCCAAGAAAAAGACTTGGGTACAAAACGCCCAATGAAGTATTTTTTGGAGAATCACACACTGTTGCACTTACTACTTGAATCCAGCATTTTAACAAACGTTTTGGACAGATGTGAGAATACTTACAAGCTAATAAAATTTCTTGACTCAAAACTAATTGAAGAATAAATTGCACTGTTAAGTAAGGAGGTAATGCTTATAGCAATTTGTTAAGGGTTTAATAAAGAGATATAGCCTTTCATGAAGAGGATACAAAAGGAGACCTTTAACTAAAATGGCATTAGTCCTTCATATTCCGAATGTGACACAGCGCATTCGGTTTTTTATTATAATGCCCTATCTTTTTATCAATAAAAGTCACAAAGAGTATCATGCTTAAGGAAAGAGCTAAATATTTTTCATTCCTCAACAGGACAGTAGATCATATTTTGATTATTATTTCTGCATTTTTAGCTGTTCTTGTGGAACAGTTTTATCATGGAAATTTGTTAAGACTTGTTGACTACGAATCTCTACACCCATATATGATTCCATTTGTTCTAATCATCTGGCAAGTTCTCTTCGTTCGAATTGAGAAGAAATACCTCTATCGTACAACGAGTCTTAAAACTTTCGCAAAACAATTACTGTCAATTAACTCTGTTGGACTCCTTATCCTAATTTTGACCTCTTTTCTTCTTAAGGAACAACTGTTTTATAGGTCTACTATTGTCTTTTTCATATTCATTAGTTACTCATTTTTGTTTGGCAAAAGACTTGTTATGAAGTTGTTCCTCCAAAGTGTGAGAAGTAGGAGAAAGAACATCCGAAATATATTAATTGTAGGAAGTAAAAAACGGGCAGAAGCTCTGGTATCTGAACTTAGTGCGCATTCTGAGTACGGTTATGTCATTTCCGGAATTCTTGACCCGATACAAGAGAGGGTAGGGAAAGGTGTGGATGGCTATCAGGTTGAGAGCGGTTTCGATAGATTTGAGACGGTTGTGACAGATCGAGCTATTGACGAAGTTTTCTTTGCTATGCCTCCCAGAGCAATACCTGGATTTACGGAAAAGATGAATTTCCTGATCAGTATTGGTGTCAACAGTCACCTGATGATAAATGTGGATATGTTCACAAATGGGATAATATCTCAAACTCATGTATCCCCATTCATTGAAGAATTTTATAATTTACCCGTTATTTCGTTTCATTCTACAACTAAAAAGATTAGCCTGTTAGTGCTCAAAAAATATCTTGAATTGGCCATCTGTTTTGGTATGTTAGTTGTCTTTAGTCCTGTATTTTTAATTATGCCAATTTTAATAAAACTTAACTCACCTGGACCGGTATTTTTCCGCCAAGAGCGATTGGGTTATCATGGTCGAAGATTTAGAATATTCAAATTCCGAACTATGTATAAGGATGCTGAAGCACGATTTAAGGAACTTGAGGATCTGAATGAACAGGAAGGACCAGTGTTTAAAGTGACAGATGATCCGCGGATAACAGGTATTGGTAAGTTTTTAAGAAGGTATTCTTTAGATGAATTACCACAGTTGTTTAATGTATTTCAAGGGGATATGAATCTTGTTGGTCCGCGTCCTCCTTTACCAGCTGAAGTTGAACGATATAAGCCAAAATGGAGACGTCGCCTTACAATGAAGCCCGGATTAACAGGTTTGTGGCAGATAAGTGGTAGGAACTTACTCCGAAATTTTGAAGATTGGGTAAAACTGGATATTGAATATATTGATAATTGGAGTCTTTGGTTGGATATTAAAATTATTATTAAATCAATTCCAGCGATGTTAAGTGGTACTGGGAAATAATATTTCAGTTTTTTGTTTTTCTTTTCTGGACAAGGTCATTAGGTATCTCTCAAGATTCTTTTTGAAAAGACGGTTTTTCTTATATATTTTCCAACATGAGATCACATAAATAAAACTCTTCGGTCTAATCTAAATTGTGTGTCAAACATCATGGGTATGGTAAATTTTCAATCTGATCGAACTTCTTATTATCTTGCCGCTATAGTATCGGTAACTTTAATAATATTTCCATCTTATTTGTTTTCTCAAGTCTTATTGAAAGAATCAAAAGCTAATTTCTACTTTTTGGAATCTAAAGTAATAGATAATGGACAAGTAGAACAATACCTTACTACCCGTATGTCACATTTCTGGCTTACGAGCTCATTAGTAAGTCGAAATGACCTCTTAAGCTCACATATTGGAGGTACTTGGTTAAGAGAGAAACGGTTTAAGATTTACCCTTCGTTGAATGCAGAGGTTGCTCTTGATGGTGGAAAAATAAATGAGAAAGGAACTTACGTCAATGTGGCTCCTACTATTGCTGCTCTTGCCAGTTACAAAATTCCACCTGTCGGAAGATACCGTGTTATCTTCTGGACAATTTTTGAGAAGCACAGTGTACTAAGCAGAGAAGTAATGAACGATTTTCACTATGATTTTGATTATCATAAAGAGATAGGTTGGATGTCAAAAGTAGAAAGCAATAAGTGGAGAGAATACGACATTGGGGATGGCGGAATTCAGTTATTTTATCCTTCTGGTGAGATAGCACTGGTGAAATCCAATCCGATCTGGGGTCCGGGTTATACCGGTCAGTTGTTGCTTTCTAACAAATCGCCAAGTTTTTCATTTCTTAGTGTCAATCATAGAATTAATAGAGGATGGAAATTTTCCTACCTTCACGGATCTCTTAATTCCACATATGAAGACTCAACTTACGAATATCTTGGTGTTACCGGTTGGGAAAGGCCTGGTTATCCTCTTGTAAGGAAATATGTGGTTGCTCACAGGCTTGATTATTACCCCAGACAAAATTTCCGTCTCGGATTTGGTGAATCTGTTATTTATGGAGGAAGAGGACCTGAATTGGGTTACATTCTTGCGGTGGTACCATTCTGGTCTATACAGCACGATTTGAAAGATTCAGATAATGTTCAAATTTTTGTTGATTTCGATTTGGTAAAGAAAGACATAGGTCGATTATATGGTGCTTTTTATATGGACGAGTGGGATCTGATGAAAACCTTCGATAAGGATGAAAGTCGTAACTGGATTGCATATCAAGCTGGAGCAACATATAGACTGCCTGTAATGCAGACTCTTGGTTCGACTATCAGACTTGAATACTCACGTATCACACCCCACGTCTATGTTCATCGAAACCGTATCAACACTTTCGAACACTGGGGTCATCCAATCGGCTTTTGGTCTGGGCCCAATTCAGATAATCTATTTGCTGCAGTGGAAGGATCTCCCAATGACAAATTATGGTTTCAGCTCTATACACAATATAGTCGCAGAGGAGTTGTGAATGACTCCACCATAGTATGGCAGTACAAAACAATTCACATTCCCTTTCTCTACCACTACGGGGATTATAGTAGTGGAGAATACAATCCCATTTCGTATGATCCTGATTTGTATGAGGGAGAACCGGAAAATAAAACAGTTTTTGGATTACGAGGAGAAATCCGGTTGTTTTCATTTGTTATAATTGATTTTGATCTTTTTTACATTGATTGGGAACAGAAATTATATTCAGATAGTGGAGATAGACACCATCTTGAAAAGTGGGATATGATAATTAAAGTATCATTTGGGTTTTACAGCGATGACTGGATTCAGCGACTTGATGAGAATAGTAACGATCGAGTATCTGATCAGAAGATGGATGCCCTTGTAAAACTGGTAGTAGGATTGTAGATTTAATGGAAGTACCTTTTATTGTGTAACTTATAAGAGTTGAGACGGGAAATTGGATGGCAATTTCTCGTCCCAAGGTTTAACTTTCCGACTGAAATTGACTAGTTACGACCAGAGGTTCTAAACTGATGTTAGCACTACGGACTATACGGGACCATCCAGAACTTGTGACCCAGGGGGCAGCCAACAAGGGCGAAAAAGTTGATATTGATGCTATCCTCGCTCTGGATGGAGATGTACGCCGTATCATCAAGGATGTAGAGAAATTGAGGGCGCAAAAAAACCGGGCCAGAGCAGCTGAAACAG
>MAYW01000276.1 GCA_001723765.1 Candidatus Scalindua rubra | reverse complement strand
TTCAACGAAAATTTTTCCCTTTTTGGTTCTGGCTCGGCCAGGTTGGGCACTTTTTAACTTTTTATGGCACAGCTATTGCAAGTTAAATAATTGGATTTTTTTGTAAAGAAATTCGCAGGCTTGACGATAATAGAAGAGGGCAGATTCTCTTTCATAAGGAGATTTGAAATTGAATAGATTTGAGTACGAATATTATTATGATGATATTTATCCGTCGAGTCTAAAGCGACAACCATCAATCCTTAAAAGTTTTTCAGTAAACTTTTGTTGGTGCTTCACGTGCTTATGGCAAAAACTATTAAATTATCATTGTTATACAAAAAGGCTCTGGAATACACGTCATTAGTAAAACTATGCCATACCTAAAAAAACAAACATGGGATTGGATATCATAAACCTCAATTAAAAGATTGAAGAGGTGCCGACCTGCCCGATGTGCTTTTTTGGCGGGACTGCCCGAATGACTTGGTCAGGCAGGGGATGATTTCCCAATCTAAAATTAAAGAGTATTGGCAAAGTATTCTAATTGACAGGGCAGCAGAGCCTTTTTTTTTTTGTAAAAAATTTATTACGTTTTATGGTTTTAAGCTGGTCTGGAGGTTTTGAAAATGTCAATCGATAAGGCAACAGGAATTAGCCAATCGCCGGAAGGGTTTAATCGAGCTGGTAATATTAATGTAGAGAGACCTAAGGGTGATCAAGCTCTTAAAAGAATTGGAGGGGTTAAAGAAGCACATGATACTCATAAAGGAAAGGGTAAATTAAGTGGCGCCGATAAAGTAGAAATTTCCCCAGAGGCTAAAAAATTACAAGAAACGTTGTCTAACTTAAAATCAGAGTTAAATAAAGTAGCAGATGTCAGAGAAAGAAAGGTAGAAGACGCTAAGGCACGTATGGAAAGTGGATATTACGATAGAGAGGAGACAATAAAAAAGGTCGCTAACTCAATAAAGAACTCGGGCCTGCTGTAATAGATAATTTAATAGTATAGTCTTTTTTACGAGAGACGAGAGACGAAGGAAGAGGGACGAAAAATCGTCCATCGTCCTAGCCCTGAAATGGCGGTCGTCCTTCGAATTTCGAGTTGTAGGGGCTCAAAATCTTGAGCCCGTACTTAAAAAAGTCCGCCCATAGGGCGTTAAGTTCACGTCTCGGGAATGACAGTCTGGACAGACTCATTCGAGTTAGTAAATATGGATATGGAAGAGAATAAATCCACGGAAAGAGTTAATTCACCAAAAAAAAGGAAATTCCTGGGAATTTATTTTGTGTGTTGCAATGTGTATGCACAGATTTACAATAACTCAGGAAAGTATTACGAAGGAAGGTGCCCTTGCTGTCTTCGTCGTTTGACTGTAAGAATTGGCAAGAATGGAGTAAAAAATAGGTTTTTTACCGCATCTTAAATTTGATGCTTAAGTCTCCACATCCCTGCCCGCCTGTCGCCTGTCTGCCGGCAAGGCATGGACGGACAGAGCAGGCGGGGACGGTTTGTTATCGATAAGACACAAGTTATCTAAGTACCATTAATTACAATTTAAAGCTAACTATTAGCAAATATTTATTTTGTTAATAGTGAGCTTTTTTTTTTAGGCACAAAATGTGCTTATAAAAAAGTAAAATTGACTTTATAGCCTTCAAAATAGGATTATTGAAATGGGTTACATTAGAATTACATTAATAATATTTATTTTCGTGATTTTTGTAAATCATAAATGTGAAGCCGGGAAGAGATATAAGATTGTAATTTTGCCATTCAAGGATAATACTCACATGGATTTAGCAGAGACGATTCCTGATATATTAAGAAGCTTGGTCACACAAACAGGGTATTTTGAAGCTGTGGAAAGAGATAAAATTTATGAGATGGTTACTACCGTAATCCCTGGTGATGCGATAAAGATTGATAACATAACACAAAAAGATGGAGCATGGACCGCAGAACAGGTAGATTTATTTTCACGATTAGATACGAAAAGGGTTCAGAAGTTTGGCAAGAAATTGAGGGCAGATTATGCTCTGAAGGGTAGCGTATCTCAAATTGGAAATAGCTTGAGGATAGATGCTGAAATGATTGGTGTTAAGACTAAGAAAACATTGGGTTTTGCTACTGTAGAGGGAGGACCTGAAGAGTTATCTTCCAACATTTTAAAGGAGTTGTCTGATAAAATAACAATCTTTTGCAGAGGTTTAAATGCATACGATGATGCATTAAAAATTATTGGGTTGTATAATCAGGGCCAATATACCTTTGATGTGTCTGAGAAAAAGCTTAAGGAAATACTTTCTATAACTGAGGATGCAGTTGGTATACGTGCCGCATTGATGGTACTTTATCTTTCGACAATCCATAATACAGAGGATGCTATATTGGAGGATAAGGTCATTGAAGAGGGTGAAAGTATCTTAAATCACTTAGATCAAAATTTCGAGGAGAAGGCACTTGAGGTGTTTCTGACTTCTGGTTTTGATCCGTTTGATGAAATAGCAAAGATTTATACGAAAAGAGGTGATAATGACAAGGCTATTGAAACGTATCAAAAGGCTATAAGTATTTATCCTATGAACATCGCCGGCCATTATAAGGAGTTGGGATTATTGTACTTAAAGGATGGCATTGAAGATAAGGCGGTACAGGCTTTTGAAAAATCACTGGAAAAGAATAAGGGTAATTACGAAGTGAATTTTATTTTAGCATCTATATTTGAAAAAAGGAATAATCCTGACAAGGTTCGTAAACATCTCGAAGAATGCATAAGATATGCGCGCAACGTTGAGGATATCAAGACGGCAAAAGAGAAAATAGATAAATTAACGCATTAATATATTTTCTTAGTAGTTTGAAATTAAAAAATAATGTTTATTATTTCGACAATATGTATAAAATACAGACATTGGCATTGTAGGGGCGTATTGCAATACGCCCCTACTACTAATTTGTAATTGGAAAAATTTAATTTATTTATCTATTGAGGATTGAAATGGGCAATAGAAAAACAGGAAACAATATTGAAAGCCAGGACGGCATAAAACCCGTAATCTTGGTGGTAGATGATGAAGAAACGATTAGATGCTGTTTAAGTGAGGCGCTGGAGAAAGAAGAATATAAGGTGTTTTTGGAGGAGAATGCAGAGAATTCTTTAAAGTTAATTAAGAAGGTGGTTCCTGATTTAATCTTATTAGATTTAAAGATGCCGGGTATGAATGGGTTGGATTTATTAAAGGTCGTAAAGTCAATTGATGAAAACATACAGGTAATACTTTTGACCGGGCATGGTTCGGTAGATTCGGCTGTAAGTGCGATGAGAGCCGGCGCTTTTGATTTCCTGGAGAAACCTTTTAGGATTGAACATATCAAGGTAGCGGTTGAAAAGGCTTTGGGTGCTCAATCTCTGATGAGAGAAGTCTTAAGGTTGAGGGAAAAGACGAGTATTATAGGCAGTGAAAGAATCATTGCTATAAGTAAAGGAATGAAGGAAGTTATTGAACATGTAAAGCTAATTGCAAAGAGCCCTTCAAGTACTATCTTAATACAAGGAGAAAGTGGAACAGGTAAAGAGTTGATAGCTAACTATATTCATATGATGAGTGCAAGGAATAATTATAGATTTATGGAGGTTAATTGTGCAGCTTTAACGGAGAATTTACTTGAAGCAGAGCTGTTTGGTTATGAAAAAGGTTCATTTACGGGGGCTTCTACTACAGGAAAGGCTGGTTTATTTGAAGCCGCCCAGAGAGGTACTATGTTTCTTGATGAGATTGCGGAGATGAGTATATCCTTACAGGCTAAGCTGTTGAGAGTGCTGCAGGAAAAGAGATTTAAAAGAGTAGGAGGTGTAGACGATATAAATGTAGACGTAAGAATAATTGCATCCACAAATCGTGATTTAGAAGAGGAAGTAAAGAAAGGAAACTTCAGAAAGGACCTTTATTATCGTTTAAGAGTGTTACCCATATATTTATGCCCATTGAGGGAGAGAAAGGATGATATCATCCCTCTTACAAAATACTTTATTTATAATTATAATAATGAGTTTAACAAAAAGATTAATAATATACCGTCAGAGATAGAAAAGAATTTAATGACCTACGTTTGGAATTCTCTAAAATATTATGAATATCACACAAGTCCATTTAATCAACGCGTTACAACATCATCAGAAAACCTGTGGATGTGT
>MAYW01000275.1 GCA_001723765.1 Candidatus Scalindua rubra | reverse complement strand
AAGCGAAGCGAATCCACCTTCATTTTTACGGTATTAACATATATGGGTATTTTCGGTGGATTCGGCCTAAGGGCCTTAATCCACCCTTATTAAACATTTTTCTTTACCACACCGAAGGTGTGGCAGAACAGTCTCTAAGGTGACAATTTCCAGTCAAAAAAAGCAAGAAATTGTCGACTTAGAGACTAAAATAGGCATTTTCAAATTGCCTTATTTAAGTTCAACTACTGCACCCGCATCCTCTAATGTTTTTTTGACCTTTTCAGCTTCATCCTTCGCAATACCTTCTTTTACTGGTTTTGGTGCACTATCTACCAACGCCTTTGCTTCTTTCAATCCAAGAGAAGTTTCTGCACGAACAGCTTTAATAACCTGAATCTTGTTCGAACCAAACTCTTTCAAAATAACATCAAAAGTAGTTTTCTCCTCTTTAGCAGCTTCTCCACCGGCGGTAGCAGCTGCCACACCTGCCACTGGGACTGCCATTGCTGCGGAAGCGGAAACACCGAATTTTTCCTCAAACGCCTTCACCAACTGCGATGCCTCAAGCAAACTCATCCCTTCAACCAATTCTAGTACTTGGGCAATCTTTTCAGAAGGCGCAGTTTTTTCCAATTCTGTATCTGTTGCCATAATTTCCTCCTTTTGTATTTTCAAAAGTCTTCTATATTAAACATCTCTTTTTTTTTCCTTTTATTGCTGATAAAACCCGACAAAGGTTGTTTGCAGTTGCTTTAAATAAGTTTGCCAATTGGGTTAAAGGTGCCTGTATCGCTAATAGTATTTGTGTCAAAACTACTTCTTTGGACGGAATCGATGCTAAGACTTTGACGTTATTGAGTGATAATAGCTCTCCATCCACCCATCCACCTACAATTTTAAAATTTGGAATTTCCTTAGAACATTTCGCTACCGTTTAGCCTAAAACTACAGGATCATTGTTGCTTGTCGCAATAGCTGATGAGGCTTCAAACATTTGTCCAAGTGCAGGAATCCCAATCTCTTTAAATGCTATAGCTGCAAGAGAATTTTTTACAACCTTTACTTTGATGTCTTTCTCACTCAACTCTCTTCTTAATATATTGGACTGAATTGCATTAACCCCCTTATAATTCAATATAATGAAGTTTTTTATATCTTTATATTCAGATATAAGTTCATTAACAATTAACCTTTTTAACTCTTTAGACATTTTGAGAAATTAACCGAGATATCTTATTTACAATTATGGATATCATAACTATGTAGCCAGGGCAACTCTAACACTAGGACTCATAGAAGACGAAATAAATATTTTCTGAACAAAGTTCCCTTTTGCTGCAGGTGGCCGATTGTTAATAATGTGTTTTATAAAGGATCTTACATTTTCAACCAGGTCTTCATTAGGAAAAGAGAGCTTCCCCACTGGCGCATGAACATTACCACCGGAATCGACTCTATACTCTATCTTTCCTTCTTTAAATTCCTTAACCACATTATGAATGTCATCCGTTACCGTACCTGACTTTGGAGAAGGCATTTTACCCTGTGGACCCAAAATCTTACCTAATTTACCTACTTTACGCATCATATCTGGCGTTGAAATTGCTACATCAAAATTTAACCAGCCTCCTTCAATTTTTTTTATCAAATCATCACCACCAGCTTCAACAGCACCGGCTTTCTGTGCTAATTCCACTTTTTCACCACTAGCAAAGACCACTACTCTAACTTCTTTTCCTATCCCTTTTGGTAACGAAAATGCCCCACGGACTAATTGATCTGAATGTTTAGGATCAACACCCAACTTCATAACTATATCAATAGTTTCATCAAATTTAGGGTTGTTAAAGGTTTTCAAAACCGAAATTGCTTCCTTCAATTCATATTCTTTCAATTTTAAAAGTTTCTTCCTAGATTCGTTGTAACGTTTACTTCTAAATTTCATTATAAAATGAACCTCAAAAATAGGTATACTTCTAGTCCTCTATTTTTATACCCATAGATTTTGCCGTACCCTCTATAATCCTTCCTGCCATTTCAAGATTCTTTACGTTGAGGTCTGGTAGTTTTGTTTTCGCTATCTCTTCAACTTGCGATTTTGTTACTTTACCTGTCTTCTCTTTATTTGGTTCCGACGAGCCTTTAGCTATCCCTGCAGCTCTTTTGAGCAACACAGCAGCCGGAGGAGATTTTATGATAAAAGTAAATGATTTGTCTTTGTATACTGCAATTTCAACAGGTGTTATCATTCCCTGGGAATTTTTAGTTTTCTCGTTGAACTGAGTAACAAATTGACCAATATTTACTCCGTGCTGTCCTAAAGCAGGACCTACAGGAGGAGCTGGAGTAGCTTGACCACCCGGGATTTGTAATTTTATTTTTGTTACGGCTTCTTTTGCCATCAGATTTTATATATCAATAATCGGAAACCAAGCCTAAATTGCCTCAACCTGCCAATATTCTAATTCTACAGGAGTAGGTCTGCCAAAAATTGTTAACATTAACTTTATACAACCACTGGCAGGAAAAACCTCTTCTACTTCTCCATCAAAGTTCTCAAAAGGCCCTTCTTTAACTCTTACTCTATCTCCTTTGCGAAATTCTATTTTTGCTTTTGGCTTCTCTTCTCCACGTTCTACCTCTTTTAATACTTTTTCAACCTCACTATTCTTCATTGCTATTGGCTTGCGATCTCCACCGATAAAGTCACCTGCTCCGGGAGTTTCACGAATCATATACCATACTTTATCTGAAATCTCCCCTTTCTCATCAACCTCTATCTCTGCCATGATATAACCCGGGTATATCTTCCTCTCAGAGACTCTTTTTTTACCACCTTTGATTTCAGACACTTTTTCACTAAGCACCAGAATCTTTGGGATAAGAGCTTCAATCCCTTGAATTTTTATGCGTCTCTCCAAATCGTTTTTTACCTTATCTTCTTTATTACTCTGTACACGAAGTACAAACCACTTCTTCCCCATAACTCAAAACAAAAAACCCTTATTTAAAATCAAAAAAACGATACATCTTTTATTATCTCAACTACAATTATTTATTTTTTAAAACTTCCCTAGTAGGAAAATGGTGGGATTCTATTTGAATACTTCTAAATTAGTGGTGTTTGAAGTGGACTTAGAACTCAAGATGTTCAATACAATTACTTCTCAACGATGGACATGAAAAACCTTTCTTATAATATACCTACAGTCTCCATAACAGTTGATACTATCCAATCAACACCCAAAATATACAAAGATAAAACTATCAAAAATATGATAACAACAATCGTAGAACCAATTAATTGGTTCTGTGTCGGCCATGAAACCTTTTGAAGCTCCGCTTGGGTTTCTATAAAAAATTCAATAGCTCCCTTGGACTTTTTATCTATCCACCTAAGCCCTACTTCAAAACCTAATGTAAAAACACCTATTAACATACCGAAAAAAACAAAAAGGATACACGCACTCACAACTCCCCAAGTTAAACGTACATCCAACAACGGTATTCTAGCACCGGCAAAGAATTCTGGAAGCCCTATCAATGCCCCATACAAAGAGTATGCTGCAAATATTGTGGCTAGGCCAAAAAGACCTGCTACTGCACATCTAGCATATACACCCACTCCTTTTCTATAAATTTGAAAAGTCATAATCGATACCCAATAACAAATTTATGGCAGGTCTGGAGGGATTCGAACCCCCAACACCCGGATTTGGAGTCCGGTGCTCTAGCCAATTAGAGCTACAGACCTTCTTTCTATTTTTTTGTTCTTTATGTAATGTGTGTTTTCTGCAAAAATTACAAAATTTTTTTAATTCCAAACGTACTGTTTGTTTCAATTTTTTACTTGTTCTATAATTTCTATTATTACACTCGGTACATGCTAAAGTTATATAGTTGGCCATTACATTTCAATTTTATACTATTCAACAATCTTAGTGACAACGCCGGCTCCGACTGTCTTTCCACCCTCTCTTATCGCAAACCTCAACTCCTGCTCCATCGCTATCGGCGTTATCAACTCTATCTCCAAATTCACATTGTCCCCAGGCATCACCATCTCAGCGCCTCCTAATAACTTCGCAACTCCTGTCACATCCGTCGTGCGAAAATAAAACTGCGGCCTATATCCATTGAAAAACGGCGTGTGCCTACCACCCTCTTCCTTCGTCAATACATATGCCTCTGCCTCAAACTTCGTATGCGGCGTTA
>MAYW01000274.1 GCA_001723765.1 Candidatus Scalindua rubra | reverse complement strand
AACATTTTATGAAATTGAAATAATGACATCGGTTCTCTTTGAGCCATCGTGGAAACTTCCTCTGTTTGTTGACTTGGTTAGTTTTAAAAGAAGTATACCACAATGGTGAGTTAACTCAATAGCCATATATTTTAATGAGGATATCATCACGTAAGACACCCTTCATCTCTGATGAGTGTCGTTCGTTCATGAAAAATTTGGACAGTAACATGAACCGTCTAAGAATTGATTTGGATTCCTTCCGTGAGTTGATTATTGGTACATTGGAATTCCATATGTCAATAGCATCAAAACGTATGAATGAAGTCATGAAGCTTTTGGCTATCATTGCAACCGTAATGATGCCTATGACATTTGTAGCAGGTGTTTATGGGATGAATTTTAAATTCATGCCTGAATTGAGTTGGCCTTATGCTTATTATGCAGTTTTGGGGACTATGGGTATTATAGCCAGTACACTCTTTTGTATATTTAAAGTAAAAAAATGGTTTTAGGGAATACACTGTCTTACTAAATAGGAATAACAGATGACACAATATATTTCAAAAAGGGTTTGGATATTTTTCATTGTGATATTTTTTTTGGGCTTTTGTATAGTTGAGACTCAAGCTAAACAGATGGGAAAGGAGGATTATACAATGAAGTTAGAGATTAAAAGTACGGCCTTTGAAGAGGGTGGATCCATACCAAGAAAATATACTTGCGATGGAGCTGATATCTCACCACCACTATCATGGACACAGCCTCCAGAAGGTACAAAGAGTCTGGTATTAATCTGTGATGATCCTGATGCGCCAATGGGAACGTGGGTTCATTGGGTTCTATATGGGTTATCACCAAATACATTAGAATTGGCTGAAAATATACCTGATGAAAAAGAAGTGTTAGATGGAGCGAAACATGGTGTTAACGATTTTCGCAGGATTGGTTATGGTGGACCATGTCCTCCAGGAGGTACACACCGCTACTTTTTTAAGTTGTATGCAGT
This sequence comes from Candidatus Scalindua rubra, assembly GCA_001723765.1. Classification (GTDB taxonomy): domain Bacteria; phylum Planctomycetota; class Brocadiia; order Brocadiales; family Scalinduaceae; genus Scalindua_B; species Scalindua_B rubra. Next base: position 3,214 of record MAYW01000274.1, on the reverse strand, counting down.
AGATACAGAAGTTGGCTTGAATGCTGGAGCGACAAAAGATGAAGTTCTTAATGCTATCAAGGGACATGTCTTAGCTGAAGGAGAACTTATGGGACGCTACAGCAGATAGGACATAAACTATTAAGCAAATCCTCCTCTTTCCCCCATGTGGAGTAGTATAGTTGTTCTACTCCACAGGGGGGATTTAGGGGGATTTGTTATTCCTGATTTCACCAAACAGATCTTCAATCTTGTCTAATCATTCCTTGCTTCTTCCCACATAGTAACCGAGAATGTCTTTCCATGTAACAATCCCTTCGATATCATCTTCAGGTGATACGATTGGAAGACATGATATATTATTATTTAGTAGAACGCTTGCAGCTATTTTTATACTCGTGCTTTTGTGTACTGTTATTGGTTTATGAGCCATAATCTGATGCGCTTTTCTATTCAAAGTAGCTAAATCATACGTGTGTTCAGAGAGTGTACCAATAAATGGACTGATTGCCTTTAGAACATCACGATCAGATATCACACCGACGAGCTGTCTACCCTCCACAACTAAGAGATGGTGAAATTTGACATTTTCAAATATCTCACGAATTGTTCCAATAGTATCGTCCATCTTTACCTTAAAGACTTTTTTGGTCATAATGGATGCAACCGTCATCGATAATCTCCTTAATTATTACCGTCCAACGCTCATGCAAAAGAGTCATCTTATAAACATAATTGCGGTTTTCTAAAGTAAATATTTAATAGAAAATATCAAAGATAGTACATTCAACTGAAATTATTTAAAGCAAAACACTTGCCATAATCTACTACTTACTATGGAGATTGTAAAGATGTAAATGTAATTGAAAATGAGGAGTCAATTAATCAACAGTCTATTACTACGATGGCGGAAAATTATGAGCGTGTAAGTAATAAACTGGAAGAAGAGATTAAGCACGTTGACTCCAAAGAGGCTGATGAAGAGTACGCGGCAAGTTGTAAATTGCATGTGGACAGCAGTGCAGAAGCATACATCGACATAGAATATCTTGCATATCTTCTTGAGTGGTTTGTCAAAGTATTTGTAGAGTGAAATGGTATTACCATTAATGCCTATATCTGGCTATTTTCTCTATACTTAAACTCCATTTATTGGGGCAAGTTCATTTTCACTTATTGGCTCAACATGTAGCTTTTCTAATGCATCTTTTATTTGTTGCACTGAAGCTGTCGCTGGTGATACTATTTCCAGCCCGATTGGGACACCATTTTGGTCATAGTCAGCAATTAAACCTTCATCAATTTTTATCGCTTTAACACATTGAACTCCCTTTTTTCCGGTTAAGTAAAGATACGCTGCTAAGGGTTTTCCCTTACGAAATGTAATTTCTAAGTATCTATCCTTCATAATTTTTAGCCCTCTATTGGATAGGCTGTCACAACCACTATTAATTTTTCATCAAATATTTCAAAATTTAATTTGCGATAGTACAATAGCGATATTAAATTAATTAAAGAAACCTTTATGGGTTTTGTTTCCAACTACACCTACGAGGTGTAGTTGGGGGATTAGAATCATTGGTATTATTGACGGTCATTATATTGTTCAAACTTTCCCTTATTAGTATAAAGATTAGAATACCAGCCTCTCTTTCGAGAGAATTCCAATTCTGGAATCCCGCCAGGGGCGGACGCGGACGCTCTCGAAAGAGAGGCTGGTCATATTTATGTAACGAATGATAGCTAAATTATAAAGTAGCTTGATTTGTTCCCCATCCCCATTTACATGAGGACATGTTTTCATGAGGACAAGCATTAAACATTTTTCTTTAACACACCGAAGGTGTGGTAAAACAGTCTAGAAGGTGACAATTTCCGTTCAAAAAAGCAAGAAATTGTCGACTTATAGACTAAAGGATTTAAAAAACCGGCGGTCCTGAATCTTGTGCTGAACTTGTTTCAGTATAAGTTCAGGAGCTATTAAATCAAATGAAAAAAAGGTACATGATGAAATAAAAATAGAAAAATTATAGTTTTTTAAAAACGCTGTTGCAATATTCTTATAATCTCATCTATGACCGCCTTGATTTCCATATTGCCAGAGTTTAAAACAGCATTGTGAACATGCTTATGATAAGGATAGGTTTCTATTTCTCTATAATGAGCTGCGTTATCGTATCTGAAAATTAATTTTTTATCATGATTCTGATAATGATAAGAATACGCCAATTTCTTCAAATCGGGTATGGTAATAAAATATTCTTTAAAGTGGAATTCACTTCTATCAACAAATATAATTTCTCCTTTAATGTATAGTGCAACATCTCCTCTATTTTCAGGATGAATATTGGTAAGTAATGTAAACGGTATTTCATTAATTAAATTATATAATCCTGTCAAATATTTTTTATGATTGACATATTTTAATATCAACAATTATTGATAGTTTTTGATTTAATTCGTTTAAAAGTTTTTCTTCTGCCCACCAGGAAAATGTATCATCATTTTCTTCAATTTCCTTTTTATTAAATTTCTCGATAAATTCGCTAGTTGAAATTCCATATTTCTCCTCATATTTTTTTAATTTTGATTCAGTTGTTTCTATGGCAAAATGTATCCTCTTTTTTCCTTCCTCAAGTCCTTCTGTCAGGAACCCCTTTATCGTATTAATTTCTTCATAATTACTTTTTATATTGAGTGTTGCCATTTCTGTTTCCTCCTAACATTTTCATCAAAATGTAACCACCTGGGTGTAATGAGTATATTTAACTAATATTAAAGTATAAAATATATTTCTCAATAATATTTTTTTTGAGGAACGAGAACATTCTACCCTTAACACCTGCCGCAACGACGAAGTTGGTGTATAGGGCATATTCCTGTGCAGTTCTCCCTGCCACTACTTGGATACTTTTATGCCAAACATAATCTTGTATGTAATGTCTATTTGCACGTGCTAAAATGATAATTTCATAAAACCATCTTTTTTACGCTTAAAAGTGACGTCTAAGACCAAAAATAGCCTCATTATTGAAGCGTACTTCTTGGACACCAACAACTTAACTTGGTCCGACCCCCATGTCCAATCCATGATGCAATAAAAATTATGGCTATTGAGTTAACTCACCATTGTGGTATACTTCTTTTAAAACTAACCAAGTCAACAAACAGAGGAAGTTTCCACGATGGCTCAAAGAGAACCGATGTCATTATTTCAATTTCATTAAAAATTGTT
>MAYW01000273.1 GCA_001723765.1 Candidatus Scalindua rubra | reverse complement strand
GGAAAGAAAATTTTTTGGTATGGTAAAAGGTGTGTGTTTTAAATAAGCTTTTAGAAGGTCTCTATTAGATACGGAAAAGCGAATGAGTAATTTCATTGCATAGTTGCTATCAAACTCCGTGCCGAATAGTATTGGGACAGCGCCTATTTTATCTGGAACCTGCTTAAATAAAAATAGTCGCTGTCCGTATGTCGTGTAAGGCGTATGGCTAGTTGGTTAAAGTCCAACCATGGGAATTTGGTAGTTCGTCCATGTAGCTTGAGGGAGGTGTTAGGGGTAACCCGAAACACTTAGTTCCCTGACAAAGGCTCAATAAGTGAGTCGAGCAATCTTGCTGGTTGCAGCGAAAGCGAACCTATATATAGCCTCGTGAACTAGAACGGAGTTGCCGACCCTGTGGACAGTAGGGGAAGGCTGGAATACCTATCTATACGAAAACTACCAGAGATGATAGGAAAGCTCCCGGGGTAGTAGGGGTGACAAGCAGGAGAAGTCATATGAGATAGCACGAGAGACCCTTACAGATATTGTACAGGGCAATACCAATGGATATAAGGCAAATCCGAAGTTCCATTGGGTCTGTAAGGGAGTCGGAGTTGCCCATAGTACCGCTAGTAACTCAAGGACAACAAAACCTTGAGAGAGGGAAGGGGCAATGCCTTCATCGTGTTTCAGAAGTAGGGAAGGAAAAAGGAGATTGCGAAATGCTAGTAACTCCAGAGAAGATTCGGGAACTACAGAGGAAACTATACCGTAAGGCCAAACAGGAAAAGGAGTTTAGGTTTTATGCTCTTTATGACAAGGTATACAGGGCTGATATCCTGAGTCATGCCTATAACCTTGTGAGGAATAACAAGGGGACATCTGGAATAGATGGTTTAACCTTTGAGGGCATAGAAGAGGGGATAGGAGTTAAGAGATATCTAGAGGTTATAGCAGAAGGATTGAGGGATAAGAGTTATAAGTCCATGCCAGTCAGGAGGGTATACATACCAAAAGCAGATGGAAGCAAGAGACCGCTAGGAATACCGACAATCAGAGACAGGATAGTACAGATGGCGGCTAAGATAGTGATTGAACCAATATTTGAAGCTGATTTTCAAGAGAATTCATATGGATTCAGACCAAAGAAGGAAGCCCATCAAGCTATGGATGACATATCCTTCCACCTCAGGACAGGCAAGACACAAGTAATAGACGCTGACATTACAAAGTATTTTGATAGCATTCCACATGATAAGCTACTGAAACTGGTAGCGAAGCGGGTAGTAGACAAGAATATCCTCAGACTAATCAAGATGTGGCTGAAAGCGCCAGTATTAGAAGAAGCAGAAGATGGGAAGAAGAGATATAAAGGTAACGACAGAGGGTCACCACAAGGAGGAGTAATATCGCCACTGCTTGCCAATATTTACCTCAATGTACTTGATAAGATATGGAAGATTAAGAAGGTAGAGGAGGAACTAGGAGCAAGGCTAATAAGATACGCTGATGACTTTGTGGTATTGTGCAAAGGCAATACAGAGAGGGTGTTAATGGGGATAGGAAATGTACTTGAGTATTTAGAGCTAAGACTTAACGAAGAGAAGACAAAAGTAGTGGATGCAAGACGAGAGGGTTTTGGGTTTCTAGGATTTAGCATTGAGATGAAGAAGAGCCCAAAGACAAAGAAAGACTTTCCACTTATAAGACCCACAAAGAAGTCAATCAGACGTATCAAGGCGGAGATAAAGGGATTAACTTGTAGGGATAAACTTTGCTTACCTAAAGAGGTAGTTGTTTATAATCTGAATGTAAAAGTCAGAGGATGGACTAACTACTTTTACTACGGACACTGTAGTAATGACCTATCAAAGCTAAAGAGGTATCTAGAGGAAAGGTTACGAACATTTCTGAGGAATAAGCATAGGGTTAAGAACAGGGGATACGAGAAGTTTAGCTACAAATACTTGCATGATAATCTCCGATTATACAAGATACCTACTACCGCCCCTTGGACTCAGACTGTGAACGCCTATGGAAGAAGATGATTGGAAAGCCGTATTCGGGAAAACTGAACGTACGGTTTGATGAGGGGGAACTGGAAATAGGACTATTTTAGTTACTACGCCAGTTCTCTACTCTACCTATTATTTCCATGTATTATTTGGGAGCCCCCCATCCCCGCCAGAATGTTTGCCCACCCGGCTACCAGACCGTGTCGTAATAGAATCACAAAATGCCATAATAATTTCAAAATGGCAGTCGTTTACTAACCTATTCAAGCAGAAAGAAATTTTTTATTAATTTATACTAAAATTATTCTATTTTAATGATCCGCAAAAGGTAATTTCCTGTCTTTCAACTTATAAGTTTCTCAATTAACACTGGAATTCCTAAAATCGTGATCATTCTCGCCATATTAAAACTGGTTGCCAGAAGTGATGCTTCTGCTTTTGCCCCATCACGTCCTCTCATCAAAAAACTGTTAGCCTTTAGGTTTCTTTTCATATGACCGAATGGAAGCTCTACTTTCTGTTGCCTGAGCTTATAAACTGCTTGTGATTCTGGTTGCTCATACTGCGTTTCGAGCCTTTCACGCACCTCTTCATTAATCAAACGAGAAATCCTTCGACCACGCTTGCTATTCGTACAAACATGAAAATGTTGACACTTCATACATAATGAACTATCTGTAATTTGATAGGTCTTGCTTCTCCGGGTAACATCCACTGTACGGTAACTCAATACATGGCCTTCAGGGCAAACATAACAATCCTTTTGCTTGTCATATTTGAAACTCTCTTTCTCAAATGATTTATATCCCTTGTGGGATGGACGTCCCTGCTGAGGAACAATCACTTGTATATCCTGATCATCTATTTTCTTTAATTCATCTGTATTATCATAACCAGCGTCTGCACAGGCAACTTCGCATTTCTTCTCTACTGTATCATTGGCTTGATTAATCTGCTCGGCAAACTGATTACGATCATTGCCTTCACTAACAACGTCAATATTCACAATTAAACCATGCTTCTCGTCTACTACACTTTGTACATTATAGCCTGCATGAGTACCTTGAATACCTTTGACTTTCGTACACTCCGGATCAGTGGTATTTGTCGATGACATCTTTCCTTCATCCAGCACCTTGAGTATCCCCTCCACTTTAGACTTAAGTACTTTCTTATCCTGAAGCTCTTCTTTCATCTCCACTAATGATGATGCTTCCTGTTCCTGTTTATCTACTCTCTCACACTCAGAAAGAATATCTTCTATTCGTGCATCTATCTTTTTAAGGGATTTCTCGCATCTTTCTTTTGTCCACGTATTCTTTATTCCCGCATTAGCCCTGAATTTACTACCATCGACAAATAACGTATTACCTTCTATCAATCCAAGATCTATACATAATCGTGCACTTTGCTTGAGAACCTTTGCAATAGCCTTTGTATTTTTCCTTCTGAATTCGGCTATTGTCTTGTGATCAGGTCTTAGATTACCCATAAGCCAAATAAAGGAAATATTATGATGGGTTGCTCTTTCTAGCTTACGAGAACTCCTGAATCCATAAGAATAACCATATAATAGTAGTTTAAGCATCGACTTGGGATTATACTCTGGATTTCCAACCTTTTTCTGATCAATAACTATTCCAAGTTTGTTAAAATCTAATACTTCTATAAAAGCATCGTAAGCTCGCACAGGATCACCTTGACCAACATAGTCTTCTATGCTTGGTGGCAATAACATCATTTGTTCTCTGTTACCATAACGATATGCCATTGTTAACCCTCTCCTTTCGTAATTTGTTAATTGCTAATAATAACATATCGCTTGTGTTAATTTAAGTTCTTATCTATAATTCTAATAAAAAAACGGCTATAATTGTGACACAGCCTGAACGCCGTTCGGACGGGCCATTCGTCGGGCAGGGAGGGAACCTTGCTTTCGCAAGGAATCCAATTTTCATGTTTCATGTTCCATCAAAGGGGCATGAAGGTTTAATAGGTAATTAAAAAACTATTTTATTAATCTTTAACTATTTTTTTAGCACAAAAAGGAGGATTTCAATATATGTTTATGTCTCTTATTCAGAAAAGGCGGAGTATTAGAAAGTTCCTGGAAAAACCAGTTGAAAATGAAATGATTGACGTACTGATTGAAGCAGCGCTGCGCGCCCCTTCATCAAGAGGGCTTAATCCCTGGGAATTTGTGGTGGTT
>MAYW01000272.1 GCA_001723765.1 Candidatus Scalindua rubra | reverse complement strand
AAAATTGTTGTTGGTGGATCAAGTTAATTGCCCTACAAGTTATGAGAGAAAGTGAGAAAATTTCATTTCAAATTGCAACCATTACTCAATAAGGAGCGTATTTATGAGAATGAGTGCATCGGAAGGTTAAGGGTTATTCAAGATGAGATGCTGAAGAAGGAGGATAGATTAAAAAACCTGAAGGAGCGCAAGATAAAGTGTCAAAACGGGCTAAAGACTAAAAAACAACGTCATGTTACCTCCGAAGAACTTAAAATATATGAAGAATATTTCGTGAAGCTTGGCAATGAAATTGATACCGGTAGCCTCGAGTTGCAAGAGATAGCAAAAGAGTTGAGAACTGTTCAGGAGGAATTGGCCAAAATAATTAAAAAGAGAAAGGCATTGGAAAAGCTCAGGGAAAGATGGGAGGAAGAGTACAGAAGCGACTGGGTCTTATCGTTAAATAAGGAAATGGACGATATTGCAATGAAAAAATTCATTAATAAATTGGCGACTAACGGGAGCTAATTTATGTTCAAGATAAAGTTAAATTTAAATATAAAGAAGTATTTAACTTATGTTGTTTTCTTCATCATTTTCTTTTCTATATCATCAATTGCAATGATATTGTTAAAGAAAAGGGTTGAAGATCAACTAGGAGGATATTATGCCGCAAAACTATTGGAGAAAAGTAGCGAGGAAGTTGTTGAACAAACAGAAGTAAAAGAACCCCTTAGAATATTGAAACAATTGTCTCCTGATGAAATAAAGGGTTTCCTTGTAGAACTTCGGCAAAGAATAGATTTGTATGAAAACAAGGTTGCACTGCTTGATAAGAAGGAAAAGGAAATAGACTCTGTTAAAGCAGATATAGAAAGTCATAAAAAGGAACTTATATCTATGAGAGGGAAACTGGATGGGGCATTGTTATTAATAAGTAAGGAGCGGGTCGACCTTGATAATGACCTTATTGTTTTTGACAAGAGTGAAAGAAAAAACCTGAAGCATTTGGCTAATGTTTATGCATCAATGGAGGCGTCAAAGGCGGCAGGGATTTTAAGTCAACTAAATAGTGAAACTGGCGCCAAGGTTATGGCTAGTATGCCCTCGAGAAAATCAGCAAAAATCCTGGCAGAAATTGATCCTGCAACGGCAGCCTCAATTAGTGAACAAATAAAAAAGCTGGAATTTGTGAATAAGACTTCAGAGGAAGCATTTAAGCAAAGAAATCTAAAAAAAACTTGCTGCAATATATCAGGATATGGAAGCGGGCAATACCTTATCCATCATGAGGAAGATGGATTATGATACGGCCGTTAATATCCTGTCATATATGGATGAAAAAAAAACAAGCTAAGATATTAGAGTTGATAAGCGCAGAAGAAGCATCAAAAGTAACTGAAAAGATTAGAAACAAGATAAAACAAAAAGAGATAACTAAAATTAAAGAAGGATAAATTATGGATATCGCAACTCCAGCAGGTATGTTAATTGGAATGGTTTTGCTCATAACAGCAATTTTCCTGGGTGGTGGAGCGTCTGGAATGACATCATTTATAAATATCCCTTCTATGATGATTGTCATTGGCGGTACTGTAGCAGCAACACTTGTCAGATATCCATTGGGAAAAGTTATTGGATTAATGGGTGTTGTTATGAAGACCATATTCGTTAAATTGTCTACTCCTCAGGCTGAGATGCAAAGGCTGGTAGAATATGCCAAGATTGCGCGAAGGGAAGGGTTGCTGGCATTGGAGAACAAGGTTGCTGATGTTAAAGATGCGTTTCTTGCAAAAGCTATTCAGTTATTAGTTGATGGAACTGATGCCGATGGCCTTCGATCAATACTTGAAAAAGAAATTGATAATATCCGTCAAAGACATTCTATAGGTAAAGGTATTTTAGAGTCAATGGGTGTTGCGGCCCCAGCCTTTGGAATGATGGGCACTCTGATAGGTCTGGTATTAATGCTTCGAGAGTTAGATGACCCTTCACAGATTGGAATAGGTATGGCTACAGCGCTGATAACCACATTTTATGGTGTTTTGCTGGCCAATTTAGTATGTCTGCCAATGAGTGGCAAGCTTGGCTTAAGGTCCAAAGAAGAAACATTGATAAAAGAGTTGATTTTGGAAGGGGTAGTTGCAATACAATCTGGAGATAATCCAAGTATAGTCGAAGAGAAGTTAAAGGGTTTTCTTTCACCATCACAAAGAAGAGAAAAGAAGATAGAGAATTTAAAAGATGCAATAAGAAGTAAACAATAATGGAAGAAGAAAAAAAGGTAGACCCTAATGCTTGGGCATTGACATATGGCGATATGATTACGTTATTGATGACATTCTTTGTATTAATAATTTCAATGAGTACTATCTCTATAAAAGAAGTTGTAGAGGCCATAAATAGCAATAAAGGCGACAATATTGTCACTGCCAACCTTACGGACTCAGGTATGTTTGAAGAAAAAGTTAAAAGCAAGGTAACAAAATTATCGCTTGATGAAGACAAATTTCCACCACCCATAAGTGATCTGGAATTAATAAATGAGGATATGGTTGTGTTTATGACAGAAAATGAACTATTTAATGTGATAGACTTAAAGAAAACTAAAGAAGGATTCATGATTAGAATAAGGGCTGACATTCTTTTTGAGCCTGGTGAGGCGGAGCTGAAAATAGAATATTTATATTTATTGGATAAAATAGCCGAATTGTTAAGCGTGATTCCAAACGATGTTAGAATCGATGGTCATACTGATGACCAATATTCTGGCGATTATGACACTGGCAATAAATTGTCTATTGCAAGAGCAACTAGAGTTTGCAACTATTTCATTGGGGAAGAGATGCTTACATTTTCTCGCTTTGGGGTTGCAGGATATGGTATGCATAGACCTATACGTCCAAATAATAGTGAAGAGAATCGCGCAAAGAATAGAAGAGTAGAGGTCATAATAAAGGAAATACCAAAAGATGTCTAACGAGTCGAATACGAGTTTGATTGATGCGCAAGGAAAGACTGTATTTCAAAACACAATTAATCCCGTCAGGAAGCCGCTTAAGAAAAAGAAGATTGATAGTGAAGCTCCAAAGATGGATATGCTTGCTTTTGCATCGGTTATGACTATCATGTTGGCATTTTTTATTATGTTATCAAGTTATGCAGGTAAACCTGAAAAAGATTCTGCAGAAGAGGCAATTATGTCTCTTAAAGAGGCATTAGAAAATTTTGGAATAAGTAGGATTATATTTGGTAGTAGTGATTCTATTAGTAACCTGGATTTTGAATTAAGTAAAATTGGCGGCCCACACAATACGGAAAGACCATGGGTGAAGGAAAATGTTTACTCTAACACAATTGATAAGGAGGTAGAGATTGATTATATACGAAAGAGGTATCAGATAGTTTTTCCTACAGAAGTAGTTTTTGTGAAAGGATTCGAAATATCACCTACAAGTAAGCTTTATCTCAACAACTTAATAAAAGTGATAAAAAATAGAGAATGTAAAATTACAGTAGGCGGTTATACAAGTGAGGATTTTATTCCAACAGATGATTATCCCACGAGCTGGCAGTTATCGGCTGAATACGCCAATGCCGTCACAACGTATTTTAATGATGTCGGTAATATTGATTATAAAAGGTTGACGGCGATAGGGTATGGGAAGTATCGGCCATTATTAGGAGAAGAGTCATCTTTTAATACTAAGGCAAATAATAGAATAAGCATAATAATTTCTGATAAATGACGTTGGATATTGGAAAGAACAAGATTCAACGCAGAGGCGCAAAGGGTACAGAGACCGCAGAGAAAGAAGAAAAAATAAAAGACAAAATTCTCACACGAAGACACGGAGAGCACAGAGAGGCTGAGAAGAAAAGAAAATAGGCCGCTTAGTAAGACCCACCTACGAGGTGTAGGATTGTTGTTGTTTGACTCTGTGTCCTTTGCGGCTTTGTGTGAGGGATTTCTTTTGTCTTTCTCTGCGCACTCTGCGTTGAAAACGGCCTGGAGACACCGTAAACTTTCTTTGCTCGCAACGGGGCATGCAAATGACTAATGACAAATAGTGAATATCTAACGTCGAGTGACGAATAATGAATTGTAAGAATCAAATTCTGCAATCCGCAATCCCGAAAAAGGGACGTTGTCCCATCGGCGTAAAGCCGCGAGGCGGCCACGCCGCTTTTCGCGGGACTTTACGTCCGAATTCCCTGGCCCAGACCGCAGGGTGGCCTGCCCTGG
>MAYW01000271.1 GCA_001723765.1 Candidatus Scalindua rubra | reverse complement strand
AAAATCCTCGAAACTAAGCCTGTTACCTTTAACGAATTCAAGCAAGCTATCAACTCTTTGCTTGAGTTTTCTTCAACCAGTGAACTTTCAAAGAACGAAACACTTGCCAACGGGTATTTCGGAATAAAATCTGCCCGGGCAAGGAAAAAAATTGCCGCCTAACTTTTTTTAACAAAGTAATGTAATAATTTTACATAAAAACTTCGGCGCTGTATAAAATAATATTGCCAAGTTTGTGCCTATCAAATAATCTACCAAATAGTACAATATTTTGTAATAATAACATCCTATTTATATTTCAGCAACACAATTTCTTGCAATCTGAAAGGAGGTTTATTTGAAGATAATAGATAATAGGATAATAGGGAAAGCGCCTGTTTTTTGACATAGAGAAAAAATAGAGCTAAAGAGCTAAAGGGGGTCAGACCTTGAAAGCAGAATATGCTTGATAAGCTACAATATTTGATTAACAATGTGGATTATGGCACGGCCTTGGAGAATACAATATGAAGGTGCAATCTATCACATAATGTCAAGAGGTGTTGGTAGGGGAAAAATCTTTCTTACCAATGAAGATTATTCCAAATTTTTAGAATACGTAGAAAAAGCTAGAGAGAAGTTTGGTTTAGATATATTTGCATTTGTTTTGATGAGTAATCATGTCTTATGTTGAGCTCAACATAAATAATGTTATGTTAAGCAAATAATTATGTTGAGTTGAACTACTCCCTTATTAAATTCTCCCATTATACATTAGGTTTACAGGAATTGAGTTAATATTTAACTCCACATAATTCTGGGCTTTTTGAAAGCTCATCAAGCCATTTTAATATATCAGGTTTTTGCCATTTGTGAAGTTTGTTTTTTTTAGTATTAGCAGTTGGTGATTGAGTTGTATTGAGAATTTTACGTTTCATCTCCATATCGATTTCGACATACATATGAGTGGTGTTGATATCGGCATGGCCGAGCCATAACCTAACCATGTTAATGTCATTACCCGCTTGAATTAAGTGCATGGCCGTGGAATGACGAAAAGTATGGGGTCCGACAGATTTATGGTTTAATGAAGGACATATTTGTGATGATTTTTGAGCGTATTTATTGATGATGTGGCCAATGCCAAAGCGGGTAATTGGTTTACCTCTATCGTTAAGAAAAAGATATTCATTGGATGGATTTTGAGGTTGACGAATTTTGAGATAATTATTAAGGGCTTCAATGGTTTCGGGCCATAAAGGGCAGGCACATTGTTTTTTCCCTTTGCCGAGGAACTTAACCTGTCCTGGAGAGTCAAGTCGCAGGTCATTGATTTTAAGATTGATAATTTCTCCAACACGCGCGCCAGTATTATAAAGGATCATGAATAGGGCTTTATCACGGATTCCTTTGCGTGAGTGAGAATCTGTAGAGCCAAGAATGGCTTTCATTTCATTGTTATCCAGATAATCAACAGTTTTATGTTCGGTTCGCTTCAATGGGATCGTCCGAATATGGCAACACTGTTTAAGGAGCGCAGGCTCTTCTCGGCTAATAAAGCCGAAGAAGGCGCGTATCCCGGCAAGTCTGGCATTGCGTGTTTTTTCTGTGCTGCCTCTGTTGGTTTCGATATTGTTCAGGAAGGTAAGGACAATTTTGTCGTTGATTTCTTCAATGTTGAGTTGGTCCACTTTCTTTCTGAGATGATCGGCACAGAAGCACAAAAGGAGTTTGATGGTATCTCTGTAGGCGAAAACGGTGTTTGTGGAAAGACCTCTGATCTCTGCCAGATATTGATAAAAAAATGCGTGCATATAATCAGCTACGGGATGTGATTGTTTCATAATGAACCTCCATTATTTAGTGATGTTTTGATGAAAGTATGTTAAAAATCGTTGATTGGCTTGTTGAAGGAGTTCGCTTGTTGCCTGTATGTATATTTGAGTAGAGCTTATATCAACATGCCCCATATAAGTCGCTAAGGCCGGTAATCGGGCGTTAATGTCCTGACCATCGCAATACCATAGAAGAAGTCGATGAACAGCAAAGGTGTGACGTAAATCGTGAATACGCACTGAAGAGTTTTTATTTATAGGGATATGACATTGCCTAAGGAGAGAGCGAAAGGTATGGTAGACAGTACTATAATGCAATCGTTGGTGTCTCAAAGAGACAAACAAAGGGGAATCCGAGGCTATGGATGCCGTACGCTGTCGTATATCGATATACTTTTCAAGCATCTGGGATGTTGATGATGCCAATGGTATCCATCGGGCTTTATGAAACTTTCCTTGGCGTATATACAGTCGTTTTGTATCCGGGTAAAAATCTTTGATATTTAAAGCCAGGGCTTCAGAGATTCTCAGACCTGTCGTGTAAAGCAATCCGAACAGTGTGCGATAGGTACGAGGGCGTAGAGAATTTTGTGGTAACAACTCAGCCGCTTCTCTGAGCAATGCCTGGATTTCATCGTTTGTATATATGTAAGGTATCCGTGAAGAAGCGGATTTCGCACAATGGATGGTTTGCGGGATATAGCAGAGTGGCTCAAACTGGGATAAGTAGCGGCAGAATTGGCTGAGGACCGAGAACCGGTTATACTGCGTACGCTTATGCAAGTATGAGACAGTGCAAAGATAGCGATCAATGATATCACGCGTCAGATACTGTGAGTTAAGTTGCTTTTTGAACAGAAAATCATCAAAGTATTTAAGGAGTTTGATCTGGCTTTGATAGTCTGTTCCCGCTAAACGTCTAAGGGCAACAAACTTTTCCATTCGTTTAGCCAGACAACTGTGGAAGTTGGGATTTTTCATAATATTTCCTCCGGCCAGTTAAGGGCTACTTGGCTAAGGGTTTGAAAGTCGATTTTGGTATAAATAAAAGTCGTTTGAATACAACGATGCCCAATCATATCAGCGATGGATTTCAGTGAATGGCCTCCTTTAAGTATTCGTGAAGCAAAACAATGCCGGAAGGTATGTGCGCCGCAGGAGGGTGACGTAATATCACCCCTGTGCATGTTGCGTGCAATGATTTCAGAAAGGGTTGAGGAATAACCAAGAGGTTTATAAGGGGCACGAGAGGTTAGGAATACTTCGGGATGTGAAATTTTAGGCCGGGTGTTCTTAAGATAATCAAGCAAGCTTTCGCCGACATTATCTGTCAGAGGTTGAACAACCTCTTTACCATGTTTTAAGGGGGCGAAACGTATTTGACTTTGTCTCCAATTTATATCATTGAGACGAAGCGCTCGGACTTGCCCTGAGCGTATACCGTAGGTATACAATAATTGAATAATGGCATAGTCTCGTCTTCCAACCTTAGTCTTTCGGTCAATGCTTGAGATGAGCCGTTGAGCTTGGTTATCGTCTATGCCACGAGGAAGTTTATCGAGTTTATACGTTCTTAAGGTGGGTACGGCACAAGCAAGATCGCGCCTAATATATCCTCGTATAAAACAAAAACGTAAAAATGTTCGCAAGACTGCCTGCATAGAACGGCGTGCCGCTTGACCGTGATTGTTCGAATAATTCAAGAAAAATGTTTCGATTTTATCAGGGGATAAAGTTGATAGTTTATTAGGAGTAAAACTGGTGTCTATCCGGTCTAAAAATTGAGCTAAACAATGACGGCGAAGCCTCAATGTCCCTGAGGCTAAGTGATGATAATTTTTTAACCATTTGGTATAATCATCAAGAAGGGAGTAGTAAGGGGTCATATGCTTGTCGGAGGGACAGGCAAAACCGTATTCTTGAAGGTACTTCATAAAGCGGTGAACGGAAAATGCTATCCGGTTATACTGGAATGCTCCTGCACGACGGCATTTACAGTGTGGAAGGTGGTCTGCAAGAAATGCACGTATCTGACTGGAATTTAAATTTGCAGAGTCTGTTACTCCAGATTGTTTAAGATAGCGGCTAAAATGCGAAACGTGTGAGATATGATTACGAATGGTGTTTCGGGCAAATCCATGATCGTTTAACCATCGGCAAAATCTGTCCAGTTGCGGCGCAAGGGGTCCTTCTCGAAGGCGTTCAAGAGTCTCGGAATTGACAAATACTTGTTCTAAAGCCATGACAACCTCCTTTCTATTTAGCCCCAATACGGGGTCATTAGAAATTGTCATAGTATAGAATTATGTGGAGTAAAATGAGGGAAGAAAAATTGGAAGCTTAATAAAACAGGCAGGTTAGATTAATAAAAGACACTCAACTCAACATAATTATTTATGGCTATTGAGTTAACTCACCATTGTGGTATACTTCTTTTAAAACTAACCAAGTCAACAAACAGAGGAAGTTTCCACGATGGCTCAAAGAGAACCGATGTCATTATTTCAAATT
>MAYW01000270.1 GCA_001723765.1 Candidatus Scalindua rubra | reverse complement strand
AGAACATTTGTAAAGGCGGATAGTGCTTCATTAAAGTAATACTCTGCTCCTAAACCAAACACACCAAAGATTGGAGAATTTTGTTCCTCAAGATACTCTTCGTAGTTATCATCGCTACTAGAAGTGGGTTCTTCCGGAGGATATAAATCCTCATATTTATCTATTGCCCAAGCGAACTGTTTACCAATTTCTGCTATTAAGAATGGTTGAACTCTTTTGATACCGTATTTTGAAAAATACAGTCTTGTACCTGCAATAACCTTTACTGTTGATAATGATTGGGTCTCATCAGACCCTGAAGAATAGTCATCATAGAAATCATCTTCATATGAAACGTGATACTCCTCCCGTTTCCTTAGATAGGGTCTGCTGAAAAAACCATTTTCTCTATTGTTGTAAATGCGCATAACTGCAGGTCTGATTGTTTTTCATATTACCTGTTTCGTGTGAACCAAAATTCTATTTCTAGTTTAATAGAAAATAAAAGTAGAGAGAATTTAGTTGTAAAATTATTGTTTAATCATTACATTTAAGAAAGATATCCGGATAGGAATATCATATGAATATAGTTTTATATAAAATGCGAGGTCACTAAAATGAATAACTTAAGAAATCATTTAAATATATTTTCAATTGTATTAAGTATACTTTTTTGGTCAGGGTGTGCTTCAGTACCAGCACTACCAGAACTAAAACCATCAGAACCTGAAGATCCAGATCCTCCAGCACCAACAGGGGTGATAGCTAAAACCCAACAGTTTATGGATGTAGGCAGCTTGGGTAAAGGGATGATAGAATCAAAAGAATTTTCAGCATTTTTATCAAAAATTCCGAAAGATTTTAACAATAATCGTTTGTTTCTAGCACGAGTAGATGAATTTGCTATTGGTTCACCTTATAGTGCGCTTAATCAATGGGATCTCGCATTAGAAAATGGTTTGATTCAAGGTCTATTAAGCAGCGGATATAAAATAACAGAAAAACTGGATTTTGTAGCTCCTCGAGATGCCAGTGAATATGTTGGGACTTCTCCTAAAGATGCATTTTATATGCACGGGATTGACTTAGAAGATCATAAAGTAATAACTAAAGACTTTAAATCATCTTTACTTCTAGAATATCAGGTGATGGAGTTTGCCGAAAATCAAAAATCAGCTATAATCTATTTTCGTATGGTTAATTTAGCATCAATGAAAATTTTAGCCTCTACTGTTGTTAAAGGAGGAAAATTTTATGAAATGTTAGACCAGATTGATATAAAAGAATATGATCGCACCTATGATGCAATAAGTAATTATAATTTCCCTTCAGGATTGTACCAAAAATTTGCTAAAGCTGCTGTTTTGAATATTGATATATTAAATATAACTGGGGCCTATAAATCATCCCCATCTAAAAATATAATGGCAGTAGAAAATGGATTGGTTTCAGGTTTATTTGATAATTCCAGCTATAGATCATCCAATACATTTATGGTTGAAAAATCTTCAGGCTTCAAGCTCAAATATCCTGCTGTTTATAACAATATTGTTTTTAATACAAACCCTGTGCTTTATGAGGAATGGGCAGAGTTTATTAAGGCTACTGGATGTTCAGAATTAATTATGTACAGATACCTTGAAGATGAAGGAATTTATATACGTGTAGTTGATGCATCTAATAATGGTAAAATTTTGTTTTCTGATGTGATACCATTTTCAGACACCGATAATACAGGCGTGTTTTCAAATCATGATGTTGTTGGTAGACAATTCAATAAAAACTTTGATTTCAATCTTTTGAATGGTAGAAAACTTTTACTTGTTGATGGAGACAAACAACCTGTTGCCGCAGAAACTTACAGTCAAATCAGAAATAGATTTAATGAAATGCATTTGGCTATTGAAGAAGGAATTGTATCTGCTTTGGTTTCCGCGAGTCAAAAAAACAATTTTTCTGTATATGAAAAACTTAAAACATTATACATAAAACGTTCTTGGATGTATGATGATAAGATATTTAACCTAAACCCTTTATACTTGGATAACTGGCAGCAATTGAGGGATTTTGGAATAGATATAATGATTTTATATAATAATCTAATACCATACGAAGATTTTACGTCCAGTAATACTGAATATAAAAAAACAGCTATAACATACCGGGTTATTGATATTGTAACTGGGGATGTAGTTTTTGTAGGAGAAATTTCAAACCTGGATGATGCAGATGGTGATGGCATTCTTGATAATGATGATGCCTACCCTATTGATCTAAGTAAATGATAAGAAGTGGAAGAAGTAATGGAAGCAGACACGACTGCTGAAACTGAAACTTCTGAATTTTAATAAGGAGTATAAAATGAGAATTAAAACATTTATAAGCACAATAGTATTGAGTAGCCTTTTAATTGGAGCAGATACCTTTACCACAGCTGATCCGCCGATGATCTATATTTATCATTTTGTCAGCTATGATTCGACGATTTTTCTATTAAAAGACAAAACAATAAAAACAGATGTAATTCTACAATCTACTTCTGTAAGTAAAACAAAATTGGGGAGTGATGATGGTGGATCCATTATGATGGATCCGATGAACCCTAAAGTTGTTTCAGCTATGGTAACATCAGCTGTAGCTAAATACAAACAGATGAAAATCGCAGGTGAATCTATCCAAAGCCGCATATCAGGTGAAAATGTTATGGAATTGGTTAAATCTTATGCTTATCCTAAAGAGACAGACTATGTGTTGGTAGGAGAGATAAATGCGTTAAGTGGTGGTGGTAGCTTGGGAAGCAGTGGTGGTGATGAAGATGGTATACAATATGAAATTGATTTAAAAGTAATTGATGTATCTACTCAAGATATAATTAGTTCAAAATCTATTCAAGTTACCCTTTCTGACCTTAATACTTTAAGAAACTTAATAAATGAAGCAGTTAATGATGTAATGGATGATATTTTAAGACCATTTTTATCAAGTATAGTAATATATGCTGATTCAACAAGTTTAGATAAAGTAAGATGGAAAACATTAACAATGCGGCCAGTACAGACTATGGTTGGCGGAAAGACAGTCAACACAACAGATAAAGACCTTGAACTGCTGGAAACCACCTCTTTCTTCGATCTTGAAATTGCATTGCCAGATTCTGTTCATGAACAGGGAGGCACAGCATATGAATTTATGGTTCTAGCCTCGGGCTATGATAGAAGACTCACAGCCAATTTTCTTCAAGGAGAATATATTTATCGAGTTTATCTCGAAAACTACGAACATAAAGATTATTATGAAGATAAAATAAAAGTGGATGCATTAAGAGGAACAGCCTTCCCGATTAAGCTTATTCCACCTCCACCACCTCCACCACCTCCACCTCCACCACCTCCACCTCCACCAGCTTTTGGAGATTTACAGATAAACAACCTTCAGGAAGATATCGGATTCGAGGTGAGCGGTAAAGTATTTAACAATTTGGATTTGGCTGTTTCGGGAGTAAGTCTGAATGGAATAGAACATAACATATACTATGAAGGAGTATCAGGTAAAATTTCTAATAAAAATAAAACCGTTTATTATGAAGATTTACCTCTAGGTGAATATATTGTTTATGCCTATGGTCTGGCAGAGGAATCTTTTCCAGGAAAACATTATGTAAAAGTATTCTCATTTGCAGATACAATCTCTATTGAATCACCTGGGGATGTTGCAACTGTAACTATACCAGCGAAAACTGCTAGTACTACCCGAGAGGCTATCGTTTATTTTGATCCCTTCCCACCAACGAAAGAAGAAGAATATAGGCTATATTTCAATGATTCAAATGTCCCGTTTTCAGTAGTATCTGTTGTGGGGGAATTGCATATAATTGGAATTTCTTCATCTTTTACAGGGAATTTGAGAGTTGTTCGTAAAGGATATGAAACTGCATTGTTAGAAGTACCAAAGGGGAATAAGGTATATTTATTAGCTGAACTTAACCAACCTGCAGATGAGGAGTCAGCTGGTGTAACGAGTTTGAAAAAAGGTTTGGGGTCTATTTTTAAGTAACAGTTTAATTGTTGAGTTAGATGGTTAGGGTCATTTAACCAAGAGCTAAAAAGGCGAAAATGAGTAAAACTCGCCTGGTTACTGTAGATAAAAAACTCAACAAAGCAATTCCTCAACTTACTAGATTATTATAATCGATCGTGAATGTTTTCCCCTCCTTACGGTAAGGAGGGTCTTGGAGTTGCTACATTTTAACGGACACCCCAAGAAGTCATAAATTCAGTCAAGGAGGTGTCCAAGATGTTAGAGAGAGAAACACGGAGACGTTTCACAAAGGAGTTTAAGGTTGAGGCGGTAGAGTTG
>MAYW01000269.1 GCA_001723765.1 Candidatus Scalindua rubra | reverse complement strand
CATATGTAGCTGGATGTTGTTTATTATGGAATAAAATAAATCTCTTCACCCAATTGACATAACAGTTTTCAGTACGAAGACTGTAATGTTTTGTCCTAATGAGATGTCTGAATTGGTCGAGAAGTTTTGGATTGTATTTCATTTGCAATTAATATAAATTGATATTGATTATGAGTTTAGCAACTGATTTAAGGAAACGTAAAATACAATGTATCCAAGTTTAGAGAAAGAAAATAACGAATCCGCATTTACCCTGGAAACCGAGGATGAGAGTGTATTTATACGGAAATTTGGTGGGTTAAAAACAAGTTCAGCGAGACCGCTGCGCTCACTCGCTGAACGGCGGAGTGGAGTACCTCCAACGTCTGTTCGTCTTCGCTGGCGCTCCGCCGAACTTCCGTTGGTAGGCTTTAGTTTATGAATAGTAATCAGTTCAAAGAATTAGTTAAAATAAGTGAAGACTACATTTCTGCAGCCAAGCGGAAAAAAATAAATTTTAATGAAATATTATCTGGTTTATATGCTGACCCATCCCATTTTGTATATGAATTAATTCAAAACGCTGAAGATTCTGGCGCGACAGAATTATTTTTCAATTTATTTAATGATAAATTCGAAATAATCCATAATGGTAAAGACTTTGATTTTGATGATGTTGAAGGTATTACTGGCATTGGGTTATCAACAAAAAAGGATTTAAATAAAATTGGAAAATTTGGTGTTGGATTCAAATCAGTTTTTGCAATAACTGAAAAACCAATCGTAGAATCGGGTCAATATCATTTCAGCATAGAGAATTTTGTTTTGCCTAACCAATTATCCTTAAATGGTAAATTAAATACAAAAATAACTTTACCGTTTAACCACCCAAATAGAAAACCAATTGAAGTATTTGAACTAATTGAAAATAAATTACAAGATATTGGTTTGAAAACACTTTTATTCTTAACAAACATCAAAGAAATTAAATGGAAATCTCCAAAACAGAGCGGGCATTATTATAAATCTGTAAAATCAATCAAGGACATAAAGAATACTAATAGAGTTGAAATAGTATCCCAGTATGGCGATGAAGAATGTTTTGAAGAATATTTAGTTATAAACAAACCAATTAAAGTAAATGATAAAAAATTAAAAGTTGAAATTGCTTATAGATTGGAAGCTGATGAAAATGGTATAGAACAGATTGTTTCAGTATCAGACCAAGAATCAAAATTAGTTGTTTACTTTCCAACAGAGAAAATTACCTATTTAGATTTTATTATTCAGGGTCCTTTTAAAACAACTCCAAACAGAGAAAATATCCCCCTGGAGGATGGCCAAAATAAAATTATTATTAATGAAATTTCTAATCTTGTCGCTGATTCGCTACCTATAATCAAAAAATTACACCTATTATCAACTTCATTCCTTGAAGTATTACCAATTGATGATGAAAACTGTGATGAACCGATTTATTCTTCAATTTTTGAAAGCGTAAAAAATAAATTTCTTTCAAATGAAAATTTATTACCAACAAATCACGGTGGTTATGCACATCCTCAAGATTCAATTTTAGCAAGGGGTAAAGTTTTAACAAAATTACTTAAGTCAAAAGATATAAAACTATTATTTGAAAAATCACATTGGCTTAATACCAATATTACTTTTGACAGAACAAGGGAATTACGAGACTATCTCATCAATGATTTAGAAATAAAAGAAATTGATTTTGAAGATTTTTCAGAAAATATTACTGAAGACTTTATGAAATCAAAAAATGATGATTGGATTATCAATTATTATGGTGAACTAATTGATCGCGATTCTTTGTTCAGAGAAAGAACAGGGTGGCGATCTGAAGGTGCATTACGATACAAACCTATTATCAGATTAAAAAATAATAAACATTGTTCACCATTTGATTCGGATGGAAAAATTCAGGTGTATCTACCAACTAAAACAAAATCTTCATATAGAACCATAAAATCCACAATTGCAAAAAATGAAACAGCATTAGAACTTTTAAAAAATCTTGATATTTGTAAACCAGATATTTTTGCTGAAATAAAAGAATTTGTATTACCAAAATATCGTGATGAAGAAATTGAAGTAGATGATGATCAATATTTTGAAGATTTGGGGAAAATACTTAAAGCCTTTTCAAATAAAAATTCAACCGAAAAAAGAGACGAATTAATTGACAATTTAAAAGATTTACCTATAATTGATTCTTTGAATCCATTAACTGGGGAAAATTATTTAAATGAACCATCCGAAGTATATTTAAATACTGATGATTTAAGAAATTATTTTGATGGATTTGAAAGTGCCCTTTTTATAAATAAGGGCTTATATAAAAAATTCGGTCAAAAAGTATTTGAAGAATTTGCATTAAAAATTGGATGCAATAATATACCGAGAAGAATTGAAATTGAAGGTAAATCCTTTTCTTGGGAAGAAAAGGATTTAATTACTTCTAAAGCTGGGTATTCCTATCATAATCAGCGTTCAAATAAGGATTATTTAATTGATGGAATTGAAAACTTCTTTCTGTCTCCTACTCAAGATAAATCCTTTCTTCTTTGGGGTTATCTTTTATCTTCCCTAAACAGTTACTCAACTTATCAAAAGGATAGATTTTTTCAAGGCGAATATTGCTGGTCTCCCGGCTCAAACCTCCACTACCATTATTATGATGCAAAATTCAAAAAATTATTAATTTCTGGAAAATGGCTATTTAATACAGATAATAATTTAGTTTCTCCAGCTGAAATAACTCTATCGGATCTTGCTGATGGTTACAATCTAAAAAACGAAGACCTTGAACTTTTGGAAAAAGAGTTGGGATTCAAACTAAATGAAATTATAGAATTTGAAGAAAAAACTGGAATGAAAGCTGTATCCCCTGAAGATTATGAATTATTACAGGAATTAAAAAGGCAACAAAATATAGATATAGATGATGACGAAGTTGATGAAGAGTGGGTTCCAGATGTTTTGCCTGCCGATGTCCAGACATCAATTTCAGACGGTGAAATTGAACTAACTGAAAGTGAAGATTTATCTGGACAAAATCCATCAGGTAGAAATAAACCTTATGATTCAGACTTTGATAATAGTGATGAAGACGGTGATGAGAATGAAGGAATCCCTAAAAATAAAATTGGTGAATGGGGCGAGCAATATGTCTTTAAATATTTTTTAGAAACTAAATATTCTAATTTATCTGGATTTGAAGACACTGATCTTGGTTTTATGGGTAAAGATTCCTCTAATAATACAATAGAATTAAAATGGTTAAACAGAAATAATGATATTGGCAAAGGCTATGATTTTGCCATATTAGTGAACGGTGAAGAATTAGAGTATATTGAAGTTAAAGCAACCATAAAATCAGGAAGAACTTTACACAATATCACTGGTACGCAATGGGAATTTGCAAGAAGATTATTTAACAACGGTGAAGGTGAAAAGTACAAAATTTTTGCAGTTAAAGAAGCAAATTCTACTGATGCAAAAATAAAATCTATTTCTAATCCTATCAAATTATGGAAGGAAGGCAATTTGTATGCCCATCCAATTAAATTTAGGGTTTAAAGATGATATTAAAGCCTACCAACCCTCACTCCACCGGACGGCTTAACTTGATGCGCCCGCCTGCTCACGAGCAATCGCGAGTGCGGGCAGGCCGGTGAGTTTATTCGATCAATGTTCAGAAATAAGGATTTATATGCTCATATTCAGAGATTTGGTTAAGGTTTTTCCCGGAACTAAATCACCCGCTGTTGACAATGTAAATTTGGAAATTGCAGAAGGCGAAACGGTCGTCCTGCTTGGGTCATCAGGATGTGGGAAATCCACGACTTTAAAAATGGTAAACCGACTCATCGAGCCGGACTCGGGTGAAATTCTCTATCAAAATAAATCGATAAAAAAAACCACTTATGAAAAATTGCGTCGCTCAATTGGCTATGTCATTCAGGGAATCGGTCTTTTTCCTCATTGGACAGTTGCAGAAAATATTGGCGCTTTATTACGACTTGAAGGCGTATCAGCGAAAAATCGGCGAATGCGCACTCAAGAACTCATGGAGATGGTGAGCTTGCCGGAAGCAACATTTGCAGATCGCTATCCCGAAGAGCTTTCCGGTGGACAACAACAGCGTGTTGGTGTTGCCAGAGCACTGGCAGCCGACCCCAATCTTTTGCTTATGGATGAACCATTTGGCGCATTAGATGGGGTGAATAGAGAGAAACTGCAAAAAGAGCTGCTGCGATTAAAACACGACCTACGTAAAACCATTCTATTTGTCACACATGATTTGTTCGAAGCCATTATGCTCGGCGATCGCATTGC
>MAYW01000268.1 GCA_001723765.1 Candidatus Scalindua rubra | reverse complement strand
TCCAAAAAAGTCCCATGTCTTAATCCTCCTCGCCTAACGGGGTGCGAGATAAGCTGCACCATTTGGGCGCGGTGAATGCGCAAGCATTCGACCGTGACAAATGGCGAAGCAGCGAAGCTGTGTCAGCTTCATTGAGTGGTTAGGGGGCGCTTCGCGCCAACTAACCGCTCATATCTCGCACCCCTTAAGCGGCGCGAAGCGACGCTTAACGTCCGCATAAGCAACCACCACCTGTGCGTATGCTTGCACAGTGAGGCTTAAAGCGGTAGCCTCAATAAATATTAAATCGCATAGTTATTGGTGGTTAGCTTCATGCGATTGTTATGTGTTTTTAGTTTTTGTTAGGTACAAAATTAATTTCTAATTTACACCCGACAGCTTTCGCATACTCTTCAATAGTTGAAAGCTTAGGGGAAATTTTAGAATTTACACTCTCAAGGCGAGAAATGTTACTTTTTTTTGTATGTAAAATCTCAGCAAGTTCTTCTTGTGTGAGACCTGCTTTTAAACGGATTTCTATTAATTGCTTCCTGAGACTATAAGTTGCTGTAAGAGTGTCATATTCCTTTTTTACTCCAGGCTTTTGTAAAGCTTTTTTCTTAAAATCATTGAATGATGGTCTTGTCATGATTTAACCTCCTTCATTCTCTTTCTTGCTAAATTCAATTCTTTTTTTGGTATTTTTTTTGTTTTCTTGATAAATGAATGTAGAATAATAATTTCTTTACCTTTGAGTGTACAGAAAAGTGAACGACCTATTCCTTCTTTCCCTTTTGCACGAATTTCAAAAAGACCTTTTCCAAGTGATTCTGTGTATGGTTTTCCTAATGCTGGTCCAAATTGTAGCATCATTTCGATAATATGTAACAAATTGGCTAAGATACCTTTCGGAAAAGAGAAGGTTTCATCCTCAACTTTTTCATTGTAAAATGTCACATGCCAATCCATGATGTAATGTTATCATATATGATAACCATGTCAAGGGTTTTTTATAGATATAATAGATAAATAAAGTCACCCATTATTTCTTTCCTGGTACAAGGGCGCTTTTCTACTTGGCAAACGAGGGCATTATAGATTATAGGATATAATTTTTGTTAACAATCTATGTCTACAATAGTGTACGTTCACGATCATAAATCTTCGATATTCACCAATTCTCCATCTTCATTGTAAGTTTTCAATTTTCTACATGGAGCTTTAACTTTTACAACTATGCTATCAAACATACTAGTAGGTGCATTTCCCAATACATTAGGAAGACTTCCGGTAATGGATTTAAAAGCATCTCCCACAACGTAACATTCTGTATTCTTTATTCTAAGGCTCATAGGTTTCCATTTTTCATTGATAGAAAGCCTATAAAAACCAGAAACTTCTCCTCCCTCCTCTTTCATCCTGTCATAACCTGATATTTTATCTTTGCTGTTTTTTCGCATCTCTTCAAACTTTTTCCATTCGTTTACTGATATCTCCCCCATGTCGGTGCTATCATGTTTATACTGAAATTTAACTATATTATCATTAGATAAAATAGTTGCTATACCTGTCTCTGTTACATCAGAGTAAACAATGTTACACATTAAATTAACTATCTGTCCTTCTTTTAAATGTAAGAAAAAGAATATACTTAAATCCTGTGCATCTGTGAAAAAAAGACTCTTCTTTTCGTCCTCAGTGAGAAACACTGGCTCTTCTAATCGCTTTATGCAATCTTTTACATGACTTAATTCCGCCTTTAATCGTTTTTCAAGATTTATAATATTTTCAGAAGAATCCTTAGAGTGGGAATACATACCTATTACTATTGCTATTAAAAGCCACAATATAAAGATAAGAAGTCCTATTATTATCCAAATCATCATGGTCATTTACTTTGCTTTCCCACGTATTGCATCTTTCTATCTTGTTTACTAATACTATTATCAAAATATTCCCGCAGGCAATCTTCTGTTGCAACCATTGTGTACATATTTGCGGCTTTTGAAGTCTTTACACATAACGCTGTGATGAGGGATACGGAATGAACAGTATACAACCTATTCGATTAGCAAAAAACTATGCAAACCAAATAAACTTAAAAGGGTCACAAATTTTCCGCATTCCTCTCCATCAATTTGTTAGCCGCTGATCAATGATCACGGCAACTTCTCTAAACCTTCCGAAATCTTATAGGCAACATCAACAGGAATAGTTGGCCCATATTTATCACGAAAATCCTGCTTCATTTTATCAATTACTGCAAAGTATTCTTCAGGATTATCACCTTCGTAAGAAGTCTTTAGTTCATCAAGGCTTTCAAGTAATTTTTCAGTTGAGATTACCTCACCCTTTTTTGCACCCTCGTCTATTATTTCCTGTTTTCTTTTTCTTATTTTCTCAATTTCGTTGTTTGTTATCTCCTGCATTAATTTGAGTTGTTCGAGTGTAAAGTCTTTACGTTTTTTCCGCGAATAAATTACGTATGCTAAAGCAAATAATGCTCCCACAATCATTATGATCCCTATTAAAATATACTTACTCATTAGTCACCTCTGGCTTATGCATAATTATTGTTTTCTTTATTACGGCTAGCGTCTAGTATGAGCAACAGCACGCTTTTTGCGGTTAGCTCGATACTATTGTTATGTGAATGTTTATTTACTCATTTGTTCAATAACGTATTTACGGCCTTCTTCTGTTATTTCCCATGTTTCAGAAAGTCTTGAATTGGCTTTAAAAGAAACCCTGATCTTTGAAGGCAATCGGATAAATCTTTTCTTAGAAAGTATATCAATATGATATTTAACAGTACTAATGTCAAGCGACAAAAGAGATATAAAGTTTTGTATGGGCAATTCTTTTCCGGTATCAAAAAAATGCCTAAGAATCTGTTCAGTTATATTATCAAGCTTAAATTCTGGTTTTACTTGTGGTTTATTCTGATTAAATGTTTTTTTCTTATAATCTTCTATTGCTTGCTTAAGTTTAAAATTTTCTGTTTTAAGATTAGAATTCTCCGTCATCAATGCAGAATTCTTCTCTTGCAAAACCGTGTTTTCAGATTGGAGCGTGTTTACCATGGTTTGAATCTCTCTCAATTCAGAGGCAAACTTCCTGTCTTTAATATTTCCAATCAGCTTAGTGAGGAGATCGGTGATATCTTTAATAGTTCCCATAGTAATTCATCACATAATGACGTAATTGAGCGGAAGGTTCTGCGGGAGCAAGCTTGCTTGCGGCTGCAGGTTCTTTCCGCTCCGGGCGGGCTTTAGCACTCAGATTTTATTTATTTTTTCGGATAACGACTGAACTAAGCTACCACGCTTAGCAGAGAGGCTATTGTAATGAGTAAAACAAACAAAGAATCAAAAAATAGAAACCGCACATGATAAAGGGGTTAGCTTTAGGGATTGTTATACTCCGTTTTAATTTTTTCGTTTAATATACTCCGGCCACGTTTCTATCTCTTTCCGCACTGATTCGCGCGAATCGGAATACTCCTCTGCTAATTTCAATAGCCGACCATTAAAGGCTTCTATCCCGTCCACATTACCAGCTTTTATCCAAGTCTCAAAATCCTCTTTTGCCTCGCGTAAAACATTTAGCATTCTTAAAGATATATTTTCTAAATAGATTGCCGCATTAGATTGAACATTTGTGTCTTTGTTCTCGATTAGTATCTTATTCCAAAAGCTTGTGTAAAACAAAGTCTCGAAGTAGACTCTGCAAATCGCATTGTAAGGTTTACTGAAATCATCGAGAGGTATATATTTCTCAAATTGTAGCTCATAGATGCCGTTCAGACCCAGATAGGTTAGCAAACAAAATGCATAGTTTTTTTTTAGCGTCCCCCTGCGTTCTGATTCAGTCAGGCTTGGCGCGTGAGAGTAATAGAGCGCAAGCAAGAAATCTCTGACGTTATAAGGTTTAAATGTAATAAGAAAATCATTAATCGCTACGCTTTGTAGATTTTCCATTATCTCTACACGACATTGAAGCGCTTGCGCTTCACGTGATTTCCCATCAGCAATTTTTCTTAATGACGACGACACCTCAAGCTGCCATTGCCAAAACCAATCCTTCGAATCATCCGTCTTGGCCAGACTAGATAGAGCGGCGAATATCGGTTCTTTTTTCGCGCCCACAATCGGCATGTGCAACACATATTCGCCTTAGGTCTTCATAAGAAAGCCTGGGTGTTAAATCAATATTACGTAGTAATATTGCATAATATGGGCGTATATAAGCATATCATAAAATAATATGTTGACATATATGACAATATTATGTATTATTGTCGTATATGAGGACGTCTGATGTTTCAAATGTAATAATATCAAGCATTAAAGATAAAGTTGTTGATGATTTATCTAGTATAAAAA
>MAYW01000267.1 GCA_001723765.1 Candidatus Scalindua rubra | reverse complement strand
CAGGTGGATAAAACAGAACTTGAAAATCAAATCCTTTTTGGGAACAAACAAGAATGCTGTTTTAACGCAAGTCTGGGTTGCCATGTGTTACTTCTTGTTATTGACCTATATCAAGTACCAAACAAAATATAGTCACAGTATCACAGAATTAAGTAGAATGATAAGAGAAGTGTTGATGGAAAGAACAAATTTGATTGATATCCTGTCGTTAAACGCGAAAACAATAAAGAAGGCAAGGGAACCTGTGCCTCAATTAGCACTATTTTAACCGGACAGTACTGAGTAGAAATGTCTATGAAAATAGAACATATACTATGAGAATATGTATGTTACATCCAAGAATGGATATATCCCCTAAAGGGATATTTTCTGGAGGTCATACCAATAGTGTTTTAAGATTGGCAAAGGGATTGAAATCGAGACATGAAATACTTATCCTAACTGGTTGTACACAAAAAAATTTCTCAAATATAAAGAATATTACATTGGGGTTAACTCAACTTATCCCAATTTGTGTACGTAGTCCGAGATCTTCAGTACTTTACGCAATTGAGTATATGATAAAGGCACTTTATAAATTGCTTAGATTTCAAAGCAGTGGTATTAAATTTGATATAATTCATGGACATTCCGGATATCCTCATTACTCTATCCTTACTATGCTAGCAGGAAAGATTTTTAAAGCTCTTAGCATACAAACTTTATACTGTCCCATCAGTACAGAAGTTATTGATTATAAACATCTAATATTAAATCATAGGATAAGTAAATATCCATTATCAAAATTAAACAAGATAATATCCATCAGCAAAAACACCGCAATCTCTGTAGCAAATATTGGAATAAGCGAAGATAAAATAATTGTTATTCCTCCGCCGTTAGATATTGAATTATATAATCCAAAGTGCTCTGCTTCAACTATGAGATCTCGAATTGGAGATAATGGTCCTCTTATATTATTTGTAGGCAATTTAACTAAGACAAAGGGCTTGGATGTGTTGATTGAATCAATTCCGTTGGTATTGGAAAAATACTCGAAAGCAAAGTTAATTTTTACTTTAGATATCGAGATGAAGAATAGTTCATACGAAGATAGAAGGAAAAAAGAAATTTATGATAAAATTGAAAATCTTGGGATTAAACATAGTATTTTGGAATTTGGCATTGTTGAAAATATGTTTGAACTCATAGCAGCATCAGATTTATTTGTTGCTCCTTTTCTAAGTACTGCTGGCCCCTCTGATTATCCGATTCCTGTATTAGAGGCAATGGCAATAGGAAAACCTGTTATTGCAACAAATGTTGGTGGCATAGGTGAGATTATAGAAAATGGTAAGACTGGTATATTGATTAGACCGAATAGTGTCAATGAGTTAGCAAAATCAATAATAGAGACAATCGATAACACAGAATTACAAAAAGAAATTGGTAAAAATGCATCTAGTATTATTTCTGAACATTTTTCAGTGCAAAATGTAGTATCAATGATGGAAAACGTATATAACGAAAAATGAAAGAGAAACGAAAAATGAATGAGAGGTTGAAAGACTCGTATGTAATTGATTTCTATGAGAAAGAAGCATTGAAATACGATGAAAAACGTTGGAACACAAAGATTGGAGAATACACAGATTTTCTGCATAAACAAATTATGTTGAGTATGCATAAAGATTGGAATAATGAAAACATACTAGAGATTGGTATGGGTACGGGTAGATTCACTCAGGTACTTGCGGAAAGGTGTGCTTCCGTTTCAGCTATTGATACATCGCAGTCCATGATCGAAATCACAACAAACAAGTTAGATAAAAAGGGATTGAAAGATAATGTTAAATTGTATAATGCAAGTGCGTTTGAGTTGCCTTTCAAAAATTCTAATTTTGATGGTTGTATTTCTATAAACGTTTTTAGCCACTTACAGAATTATGAACGCGTCATTATGGAAATTTCCAGGATTTTAAAACCTGGCGGGTTTTTCATAGTTAATTTCCCGAATTTATTAAGTTATTTTCTTCCTTATGGAATATTAGTTAACCTAAATAGAAAATCTCTACGCAGGAATGTTTTTACTCATTGGTATAATCTGTTTGCAATAAGGGATATATATTTCAAATCAGGACTTAAAATTGTCGAAATACAAGGGCAGGCACATCTTCCAGCAATAAGGAATAGTGAAGTCTTTTATAAGGTAATAAAATTAATAAATAATGTCTCTAGAACTTCTATTCTGAAATATATTTGTCCAGTAATTTTTGTTAAGGGTATCAAAAAAGAAGAGCCTTGAGTTGCTTATAAACTGATTAAAAATTATTTTAGATACAATTAGAAAAGATATCAAAATACTATCCTTCCAAATAAGTGTGAATACACCAGTGGTTCTTCATTTGGAGTTTATAGAAAAGCAAAACAGGACTATACACCAAAACTAGATTCATAGTTCAAGCTGATAGTAAGATATCTCGTTACTAGATATGGAAAATGGAAAGAGATTCGGTTTGTTGATAAGAGCAGACTCTAAAAAGTTAGAGTTTTGTCTATTGATGAACTTTTGATAGAATGTTACCCAAAGTTACCATTCAAAATACGGAATTCTAATGCATTTTGCCCACTTGACGTCCTGGAGAAGGCTGGCGATATGGAGCGCTATACCAATTTTCTATCATGGGAGGAGCGTTTGGAATTATGTATTCAGCATTGGCGCAACAGTATACAATCAGTTCAAGAGGATATGAGACGATTAGGGATTCGTGTGTTGATTGTTCAACTGGAAAAGATTCTGAACTCCCCCCTGGACATGATACGCGAAATATGCAATTTTGCTGAACTGGATTTTGTTAAAGACATGCTTCCTCAGCAGGACCAACGGGTACCTTTTGGTTCTCATTTCCGCGACAGATGGTTTCCGCTCCGACGTGATGTAAACACTGTTTACAGAGGGAAAATCAGTGAGAAGGACTTAGAAATTGTTGAGAACCAGTGTGGGCAATTGGCTGAAGAGTTAGGCTATACCAAATATTTTTAGAGGGGTAGTTCTTCTGTGAAACATTTTGAGCGAATAATATACGAGAGAGTGAAGCAATATCCTCGTCTCAAGAAGACGGTTGTTGATACCTATCAACTGTTATTTTCTCTACTCCCCGGGGCTAAATCGAATACTCTGTATCCAATTCAAATAAGAGAAGGATTTTTTTATGGATTTCATGACAAATGCCCTTGGTCTCCAGACAGCACTATGTTGCTGGCACACAAATATCGTGATACTCTAAGAATGCCACGGACGGATGAATCAATCGAAGTGGGTTATTTCGCTGAAGATGGAAACAAGAGGTTTGTTTCGTTGGGAGAAACTTACTGCTGGAACTGGCAGATGGGATCCATGCTGCAGTGGGTTGGAAAGATGTCCACTATTATCTTCAATGACTTTGATGGAAACAGGCACATTTCACGAATTCTAGATAAAGAAGGGTATGAAATAGAGAGGTTCCCTATCCCTGTGGCGGCTTTAAGTAGAGATGGCAAATGGGCTGTGAGTCACAACTTTGCCCGCTTGAGGAGATTTGCGCCGGCATATGGTTACGCCAACGGTATGGATCCAGAGGAAGAAAATCCTATTCCTGAAGAGGAAGGCATTACTCTGCTTAACCTTGAGACAGGAGAAACACAGTTCATGTTTTCCGTGGCTGATATTGCCAAAATATCCGCAGAACCTTCCATGGAAAAGGGGTTTCATTACTTTACTCATTGTCTCTTTTCTCCATCCGATGTACGCTTTCTCTTTTATCACCGCTGGGTGCTTCCAAATGGTCAGACGTGGACGAGGATGATATCGTGCAACAGGGACGGCAGCGATCTTTTCATTTTCCCCACAGCAGGTACCGTTACACATGTTGCCTGGAAAGATGACTCTACTATTCTGGCTTATGCCTATACTCGAGAATTGGGTGGTGGTTACTATCTATTCAGTGATCAGAGTAGTGATTTTGACATATTCGGAGGGGGGCACTTTTCATCCGATGGTCACCCTCAGTTTTCCCCAGACGGCAATCGGGTAATCACAGACACCTACCCTAACCATCGGAGGGTTCAATATCTAATTTTGTACGATCTACAAAAGAATAAGCGCTGGGACCTGGCAGCACTGAGATCGCCCTGGAAGTACAGACACGATGTGCGGTGCGATCTTCATCCTCGCTGGGGCCGGAGCGGTGAGCAGGTTTGTTTTGACTCGGCTCACACAGGGATTCGTGCCCTTTGTACTATGAAGCTGGATTAGGGGTAGCGGGTAAACCAGGAAATCGAAAGGTCAATTAGAAAATGTATTGTAGATTTGCCGCCGGTTGATTGCAAATTGAGCTTTAACGTTGGAAATGGACAGGTCTGCAGAAGAGAAGCAACAAAATTTGAGTATCCTACTTTTGA
>MAYW01000266.1 GCA_001723765.1 Candidatus Scalindua rubra | reverse complement strand
CCTGACACCCATTGGGAACTTGATCTACCGGGAATTCAACCAGCATGTATTTCCCGTGTTCAAATGTTAGTAAAGGTTTATCCTTCAATTCCATCAGATTAGGAAGATAAAATACTTCAGCACCTATGTGCAGTTTTATGGGTATTTCCTCATTATCCAATTCATTCTGTAATTTATCAATTTTACTTTTTATCAATTTATATTCAAATGTAATTCCATCTAAACGAGCAGTCTGAAAATGAACGGTGTTTACCACATCTGTTATTCCCTGATCCGCAGCACAACGCAGCATTTCCAGGGACATTTTCAAAGTTTTTGAACCGTCATCCAATCCCGGAATAACATGATTATGAAAATCGATCATAATATAATATTGAAGTCATTGATTATGAAAAATTCCAGAATCAACATTTTACTAATACCTCATCTCGCAATTTATATTTTTCACACCTACTCATACCATTTTCATCCAACTCCAATTTTTCACCCTTTTCACTCACCCATCCGATTATTCTCCCCGGTACTCCTGCAATCAGCGCAAATGCAGGGACATTTTTGTCACTGCACAACCGGCAGCAATTAATGAATATTCACCAATAGTCACACCACAAATGATGGTGGCATTGGCGCCAATACTGGCTGATTTTTTCACCAACGTTTTTTGGTAAAATTCGCTACCGCGCTGCGGAAACTCTGACCTTGGTAGTTTTATATTTGTAAAAACCATCGAAGGCCCGCAGAACACATAATCTTCCAATTCTACTCCTTCATAAATGGATACGTTATTCTGGATTTTGACATTATTTCCAATGATAACATTATTACCTACATTTACATTTTGTCCCAAAACACATTTAGAGCCGATTTTCGATCCGGATTGAACATGAGAAAAATGCCAAATTTTCGTTCCTTTACCAATGGAAACATTGTCATCAATAAAACTGGATCCATGAACGAAAAAAGATGATTCAGTCATACGAGATTAAAGAGGACTAAGTTCAATTTCCCCTTCCTTTGCCCTGATTTTTTTAAGACTATCGGTAGCCTGTTCTAAAATGGATAATACTTCAATTCCATTCTGGCTGTCAGCAAGGGTTATAGGGGAGCCGTCCAGATGATGGATAAAATATTTTAATTCCTCGGTAAGGGGAAGCGCAGGTTTATATTTAATGACCTCAGTTGCACCGTCTCGTGCTACCGGTTCACCATGAATCCAGTCAATCCCTTTTTCATAAAAAAGTATATTCTTTTCATCAGTTGAATCTTCAAATGTCAGCATTCCTTTAGATCCAATGACTACCAACCGATGTTCCTTAAATGGATGAAGCCAGCTGACAAAAATATGACCAACAATATTTTGATCATATCGCAGCACGGTTAAAGTTGTATCATGAAGATGTGGTTGTAAAAATGCCCCTCCAAATGAATCGATGGATATTGGAAAATCTCCAATCAAATATTGAAATAGAGAAATGTCATGTGGAGAAAACTCCATAAAATATTTTCCTCTTTTCTCACAGCCCCTAAATTTAACCTGTTACTATAAAGATATTGAAGTTTTCCCAGTTTCCCGGACGTCAAAACCTCTTTTATCTTCTGAATTGCAGGATGAAATAATAGAACATGTCCAACCATTAAGTTCACATTTTTTCAAAGATAATTCCTGCAAAATCACTGCTTCCTCTCGATTCAGTGACAATGGTTTCTCTACCAGTAAATGGGTTCCTGATTCTATAATTTGCTTTGCTATTTCAAAATGTGTTTCTGCAGGAGTATCTACGGTAAAACCGTCAAATCCATGGGATAAGGCGGTTTTCAATTCAGAGAAATATTGAATTCCCGGATAAGTTAACTTCAGTGCATTAAGCTCTTCAAAAATTTGATTTTCGTGGATAAAATTGATTTCAGAAAAAGTTAGAATGACTGCTATAATCACCTGTCCAAGAAGAGCAATCCATGGTGATATCACTTTCAGATCATATAACAATCCCACCAGAAAAGCTAAAAATCCTCCCAGCAAGATAATTAACAGGATACCACTTTCGGATAATTCCAGATCTCCGCTTAATTTAACGCTAACAATCGCCATAGTAACCAGCGTAAATAAGAGTGGAAATCCTCCCAGTAATGGGATGTTTTCCTGGGTGCGGAATTCATTCACGGTATCACTCATCATTCCCATTCGAAGAGACATAACCCTGGCAAAGGGAATAATGATAATCATGATACCGGCAGAAAGTAACAATATGAGAAAAGTTAACGCCATGAATCCAAATCCTATTTAATTATTAATGAAACGATATTAAAATTAAAAAGGTTATCCACCAAAATTCGATATATTCAGCACTAACCAAATTGTATTTAAGATGACTGTCATTTGTCCTGTCAGCTGACCAATATCAAGTAAAAATCCCCATGTGCTTCTTTTTACTAATACCACATCACCTGGCAACAAAACCGGTATCGGAATATTCTCTCTCTCCGTGTATGTTCGTATATTAATCATCTCAATGTGAGGATTTTCATCTCTTTTATGGGCAACATATACTTTTTTCAAGCTTGCGTATCGTGTTGGTCCTCCGGCTTCGGAAATAATATCTAACAAATTAGTCCCATCTCTTACAATAAACCTGCCAGGATTATTTACTTCCCCCCAGACGTGCACAATGATCATAAGTTCTTTTTCCTGTTCACCTGGAACAAAGTAATCCGTTCTGTCGACTTGAGCAGATATCAGAAGAGGAATTAAAAGTAAAAGTGACATAATAATACGATAATGTTTCATCTTATAACCAACCTCCTTAATACTTCATAACTTGTGTTAGGATAAATATATTTATACTATCTTCTAATCTCAGGAGTATTTGTTATGAAAGATTTTTTATTCCTTTCCTAACAGTAAAAACAGAATTCCAAATAGCAGCACTGTATTGGCTACGTGGAAATAGTTTATGTTAAACTGGACGTTAAATATGTTAACTCCTGCAAACTTGCTCAGTAATCCACAAATGACGATAAGTACTGCTAAGATCCAACTTACTTTTACGATTTGATTATTCATGATTTTTCCTTCCAAGAATCAATGATAAATGCAAATCAATATACAAATCTAAGGTATAAGTTAATAATACAAAATTTGTTTCTTTTTATTCTGAGTTAATCCTGCAATTTCAATCATTTATCAAACCGACTCAGTTTTTTCCCAAGTATCCAATTATTTGTGTGATATCATAGCTTGTAATATTTTCATTACGTATTACTCTTTACGGGTTACGTATTACCATAATATTCTTGATACCACTCCACAAATTTTCCAATCCCCACATCTACATTCGTTGTCGGTTTGTATCCCAGCATCTCTGTCGATTTTTCAATATCCGCAAAACTTTCAGGTATATCTCCCGGTTGCATCGGTAGAAACTCAATTTCCGCCTTCTTACCGAGTTTTTCCTCAATCAGCCGTACAACATCCATCAGTTCTTCACTTTTGTGATTTCCCAAATTGAACACGTCAAAAGCGTAATTTTTATCAATAGCTGCCCTTGTTCCAGCTATGATATCATCAATGTAGGTAAAATCACGTCTCATTTTTCCATAATTAAATACAGGTATGGGTTCACTTGCCATTATTTTGCTGGTAAAAATAAACATAGCCATATCCGGTCGTCCCCATGGACCGTATACCGTGAAATAGCGTAAGCCGGTTGTATTTAAGTCATAAAGATGAGAATATGAATAGGCAATAAGTTCATTGGATCTTTTAGTCGCTCCGTACAGAGATATTGGTATATCTACGCTGTCATCCACACTAAATGGGATTTTTTCATTGGCACCATACACCGATGAACTAGAAGCGTAGATCAATCCTTCCACATCATTGTGGCGGCAGAGTTCGATAATGTTCAGAAGTCCAACCAGATTAGCATCCATGTAGGCGTAAGGGTTTTCGATGCTATACCGCACCCCAGCCTGGGCGGCAAGGTTTACCACCTTGTTTGGATTGAAATCAGTGAAAGCTTTCGTGAGTAGTTCTCTATTTGAAATATCGATTTTATTAAATATGAAATTTTTATACGGTTTTAACTGATCAAGGCGGGCGAGTTTGAGATTGGGGTTGTAATAGTCATTAAGATTGTCTATACCTAATACTTCGTAATCATCATCTAGTAACGATTTTGTTAAATGGTATCCTATGAATCCAGCAGATCCAGTTACTAGGATTCTCTTCATATACATAGAATGGTTATTACGCCCCTCAGCTTTCACCAATAGCCTTCCTGATTCTAATGTGTTCATCATAAAGCCTTTTCAGGGAAAGAATAGAGAAAAACATTCCAAGTAGTCTTGTCAAATAAGTGAAGAAATCAGACGGTAAAATTGTCCAAATCCAACGCATGAAAAATAGTGAGAACAAAATAG
>MAYW01000265.1 GCA_001723765.1 Candidatus Scalindua rubra | reverse complement strand
CAACTTTTCACCCTTTAAAACTCAAAAACAAGTATACCCACATATATGAAGTGGCAGCAATATGGAGCACCTATCTCTTGTACTTCTATCACCATACCCATTCGAACCCTGCTGTTATGCCCCAATCTATACTACTTCTGCCTTCCGTAAACCAGAAGAAGGGTGCCGCATCGAACTCTATCTCACTTCCTCCCATATTTTTTATTATATTAAAAGGGTTCGTCCAATCGAACCCTCCGAGGAGTATGTGCCTACGGTGTTCTTGTTCAACCTTTTCATTTCCGTATTCAGCTACTAGACGGAAATCTTTGTAAAAGGGTAGTGGGTAATCTATAAAAGTGCCAAAAGAGAGCTTAATATCGTTCTTACCGCCTAGTTCTTCTGCCTCACCTTCTACAAGGAAATGTAAATCAAAATTGCCATAAATATCCCATAGGCCCAGGGCAAGAAAGCCGGGCACGTTGATTTTACCTGATTTACGCCTTTCGCGTGTAGTCGGGGCATCTACTCCTATCTCACCTCCTATTTGAACATCAAGATTTTCAAGATGCCATGTCTTGAACTCCTGTTTATAGAAGACTGCAAACTCACTAACAGGTTCTACAATCGTGTCATCTCCATCCACCTTTAGGGCTTGGGATCTAAAATCAAAACCAATCTCCGCATTCCAGGGGAGGCCGTAATCCAAGTCAACCTCCCCTGGGAAATCTATCACAGTCTTTTTGGGTTCATCCGTCTTTTGTCTTTCAACTACAAATCCAAACTCAAGTTCCCATAGACCGTGTTCTTCAGCATCTGCGTCATCTGCTATCTGAAAGGGCCTTATAGCAATGGCCTCAGGCATCCGACAAAACAAGAATGCCACAGTCATTAATGCGAGTAGCCATTTCATATATTTTACCTCCTCCAATTAACAAGTCCATTATGCGATATAAAAATAAATATGGTAAGAGGTAAAAAAGATATAATTAAAATCCTAAGTAAACCCATACTCTTTATGATAAAAGAAATAAGTATATCAACAAATCCCCTTCTTTCCCTCTTTTTTAAAGAGAGAGATAGGGCATCTTAAACGAGTTAAGGGTAATTTATTTAATTTGTTTACTATAATTAACAACTATCATCAGATAATCTTGATAGATACTCTGATACCTCTCTAACGGTTCCTGTTTTCTGAATCATTCCGTATTCGACAACTAATATTCTCGTAGCTAAAGAGAATGCCTCATCTCTGTCATGTATAACATAAATAAAGGTTATTGCAAGTTCTTCCTGCAACCTTAATATTTCTTTTCTCAATAATAGTGTAAGATCAACATCAAGACTTGACAAAGATTCATCCATTAAAAGTATCTTAAATCCGGGACACATCCCATATTTATACTAGTTATATTAGGGACGTGTTCCAATGTTGTCAAGGACCCTCGTTTTGAAGAAAATGCCACTGCTTAGCACTTCATTTCGCAAATCTTACCAACGTGGCTA
Source organism: Candidatus Scalindua rubra (assembly GCA_001723765.1). Taxonomy (GTDB): domain Bacteria; phylum Planctomycetota; class Brocadiia; order Brocadiales; family Scalinduaceae; genus Scalindua_B; species Scalindua_B rubra. Next base: position 2,964 of record MAYW01000265.1, on the reverse strand, counting down.
ATGGTTAAGTAGGTAGTAGATAATAGGTGTTGAACGAAACCGCTTATGCGGTAGTAAATTGTCGTACAGTAAAGGGGAAAAAGACAGGTATACCCTATTGTCTGAGACTTTACTGATAGCATTGCGAGATTACTGGCGATGTTACACTCCCAGTACATGGCTGTTTTTTGGATGTAAAAAGGACAATCCACTGACGGTATCGTCAATTCAGAAAGCTTTTAAAGACGCAAAAAAAAGCTGGTATAAATAAGCCTGCTACAGTTCACACCCTGCGTCATAGTTTTGCCACCCATCTGCTGGAATCAGGAGCAGACCTTTTTACTATCCAGAAGCTTTTAGGCCACGCAAATGTACGAACGACCGGAATTTATATCCACGTCCAACGTAAAAATATATCAAAAATAGTTAATCCGCTTGACCGTATGGAGGAATTGCCATGAATATTCCCCATCGGTTAAACAAAATAGAAGTAGGTGATATATTTCGCCAATATGGAGATGCATATAGAAAAAACCACAAATTGCCGTTACAAAGTCTCAAGGCAATGAGTGCGATAGAAATTTGCAGGACTTCTGCTTTGGGAGGCCATGTAGATGAATGCGATAGTTGCGGCCATTCAAGGAATTCATATAATTCATGCCGTAACAGACATTGCCCTAAATGCCAGTCTTTGGCAAAAGAACGTTGGCTGGAAGCGAGGAAGAAAGAGTTGCTTCCCGTAAGTTACCTTCACGGAGTTTTAACAATACCGTTTGAACTTAACCCGATAGCATTAATAAACCAAAAGGAGATTTATGACGTTCTTTTCAAATCAGGGACAGAAACACTGCGTGAGTTAGGCTTTGACCCTAAACATTTGGGAGGCGAAATAGGGATTATAGCGATATTACATACATGGGGACAGAACTTAATGGATCATCCCCATTTACATTGTATAGTGCCATGTGGCGGGCTGTCTGAGGACGGCAAAAAGTGGTTGCTGCCAAGGAAGACTACCAGAAAGAAAAAAGTTTTTGTGCATGTAAATGTGGTATCTGATCTATTTAAGAAAAAGTTCTTATATTATTTTAAAGGATTGTATCTTACGGGTAAAATAAAATTTGTCGGTAAGATTGCGAATTTAGGCAATAGGCAAGAATTTGAAAAGTTTTGTGGCAATCTTTTAAAAAAGAAATGGATAACCTATATTAAGAAACCATTTGGAGGGCCGGAACAAGTGATTGAATACCTTGGAAGGTATACTCACAGGGTGGCCATTTCTAATGAGAGAATAATAAAAACTCGAAAACGACAGAGTTACATTTCGCTACAGGGATTATCGAGACGGCAATAAAAACAAGCAAATGACTTTAGATGTTTTTGAGTTTATCAGAAGGTTCTTATTGCATATTTTACCGTTTAGATATTTTAAGATCAGATACTACGGGCTTTTTAACAACCGCAACCGTAAGAATAAGATTAATATCTGTAAAAAAATCTTAGGTACATTTGACAACGATAAAGAAGAATTACAAAAGACAGAGAGCTGGGAAGAATTATTGTTTAGATTGACAGGAAAAGACCCCCAGATATGTCCTTGTTGTGGCAAAGGTAAGATGGTGAAAAAGGAAGTGTTGTTACCGGTCAGATATTTGTCACCTATGGCAAACATGTTGTCATAATGTTATCGTTTTTAAAAGTATTTTCTTACTCGTTTAGGAGAGGTGCGCACTTTTTAAACAAAATGTTTGTAAACTAATAATGTCAGACAAATTTAAAATGGGATTTTTTTATTTTATTCAATTGGAAATTGAAAAGACAGGAAGTAATATGCAAAATTTAAGCTCAAAGTAACCCAACTTGAAAGAAGCCTGCTGATTGAATACCCATAGACCCAGCGGCTTCGCACAACTGAATTTTATCAGTAATTGAGCTTGTTTGCAGGAATATGCATTGAAATTGCAAACACTTTTCTGGTCTTTGGAGTGTTACTGTAATTTTATACAGCTCAACTACAGATAAAATCCTTAACGTTTTGTTGTTGTTCTATAACCTATCCATTTTTATCCTTGATATTTATAATGCTGTTTGTTAAATCTTGATAATGTACGGTTGTTTTCTGCGAAAAACTAGAAATACTATTAAATCAAGGAATTAGCCAGACGCCATAATGTTATACGCATATTTCATGTTTTAAGAGATTAAAAAAAACAGTTGGAGGAAATGAAAATGTCAAAGCGACTTGAAAAAATGGCTATTGAAGCAATGTCTTTATCTGTAAACGAACGTGCCAAGCTAGCTCATGATTTGATTGTTAGTATTGATGAGGAAAAAGATGTTGATGTAAAGAATGCTTGGGAAAAAGAAATAGACAAAAGGACAAAGGAAATAAAAATGGGTATAGCTAAAGGTAGGCCGGCAGAACAGGTACTTGCAGAAATTAGAGCCAAGTATGAAATCAATAATAATTCATGAGGATGCAGAAGCAGAGTTATGGCATGCTGTAGATTTTTATGAGGATAAAGTTCCTGGACTTGGTTTGGATTTTGAGAAAAGCATCCGTATTGCACTATCTTCCGTTCAGGAAGCTCCAAAACGATGGCCTAAGTCAAAAAATGGAGCCAGGCGTTTACTGCTGGATAGATTTCCTTTTGCAATCTTTTATATTGAATATACTGATTTTATTTGGGTTATTGCATTCGCTCACACGAGCCGTAAACCTTTTTATTGGAAAAAACGCATATTTTAAATTATTGGAAACGGGGATACATCAGGGATGTGTCCCTTATTAGTTATGGCTATAGATACAGTAATTTACTTTTTTTTTGTGATTAATAACTTATTTTAGAAATTTTTATTTTTGGAGATAAATAATGAAAAAGATTTTAATTCCCAGCCCGACGAGGACGTTCTGGCGGGTTGGACTTGTTTTTATTTTTTTACTAGGTTTTTCAATTACTTATGCAAAAAACCTAATACATGCAG
>MAYW01000264.1 GCA_001723765.1 Candidatus Scalindua rubra | reverse complement strand
CGTGGAAATCGTATCTTTTTATACTAGATAAATCATCAACAACTTTATCTTTAATGCTTGATATTATTACATTTGAAACATCAGACGTCCTCATATACGACAATAATACATAATATTGCCATATATGTCAACATATTATTTTATGATATGCTTATATACGCCCATATTATGCAATATTACTACGTAATATTGATTTAACACCCCTCTTGATATATACAAATAATGCTCATACTCTTTACCTTTCCTCCTTCCATAACCTTCAGCTATGTTGGCGCTAACAGACGAAACACTCCGAAGAACCTGATTTGATATTATCCTCGCAGCTTCTGTTTTTGGGAAGGTTTCCACATCTTTAACCAAATCTTCAAATAGATCCATTGCTTTCTGCCACACAACCAACTCCCTGAAATCTTTCATTTTCCACACTCCTTTCCATCTTATAAAGTTTCTACCAGCCCGGCCAAAGGCTGGAGATAAAGATAAAGTGAAAAGTGAGAGGTTAGCTAGATTTAAAATACCAAACTTTTAATTTTACATTTCTTCTTTCACTTCTCCCTTTATCTCTCACTCTGCCATAGGCAGGCAGTCGCAATCCCTTTTTAATCAGGTCGGCCCTTCGGAGATAAAGATAAAGTGAAAGGATTATGCCACTCTCACTTTTCCCTTTAACTTTCACTCTACCGCAGGCAGGCCGTCGCAATCCCCTTTCGTTCGGGTCATCTTTCACACGCAGCATCCGTAAGTCTTTCAATACTATCACCTTGAAACATGCATTTCGCTAAGTACCTGAATTTGCCTGAAATTTCCACCATAATAATTGCCCCATTCTTTTAAGAAATTCTTATAAGTATCATAAATAAAGAGCCTTAAACCCAAACCGCTAACCTCCCCCTTTTTTTAAGTAAATTTACCTTAGCGGCCATTACTCCAATTAGCCACAATTAAGGTCTATATTTGACCTGTTGTGCGAAGTTTCATTGGCATACGACCCATAGGGGAGGACGGATGGATTTTACCTTCCCTTCTGAGAATATTGAGCACTTCTTCAAGTGGTTTTAATTCTTTTTCTACATTCGTAACTTATCTTATCGCCTGTTCCACCTCGTAAGTGGAAAGCTACTTAACGGACACGCCTTACGAACCAGCCGTCGCAATCCCTTCTACATCAGGTCAGCCCAGCCTAGCTGGAGTGAAAGTTAAAGTTGAAAGTGAGAGAGAAATTAACTTTCTATCATGTCAATCATCTTACTCAGCATTGCACGTATCTGCTGGCACATTTGCTCTCTGTTTTCGGAAATTGCTCTACATCGTTTACAACTTCCTCAAACAATGCCATTCCCATTTGCCATACCTTAAGTTCTCTAAAGTCTTTCATGTCTTTCTCTCCTTTCACTTTTTACTTTCATCTTTCACTCTGCCGAAGGCAGGCCGTCGCAATCCCTTTTTAATCAGGTCATTTATTCAAACGCCCTATTCGGAAGTGAACTACAGGAACTACAACCAGCATAGTCGCAATCCCTTTTTAATCAGGTCATTTATTCAAACTCTGTCAATAATACGATCTCCTAATAATATTTCCAATTCTCGGTCGCAATCCCTTTTTAATCAGGTCATTTATTCAAACAAAAAATATAATGAATATAAGGAGAATATAGAGAATGACGTCGCAATCCCTTTTTAATCAGGTCATTTATTCAAACGATAATTCTGTAATGCGTTTATGCCATGTTTACATTTAAGTCGCAATCCCTTTTTAATCAGGTCATTTATTCAAACGCAAGCTTTTCTACTACAGTAAGCATTGGAGATGTCGTTCAAGTCGCAATCCCTTTTTAATCAGGTCATTTATTCAAACTAGGAATATTATTTTCTAGATTCAACCGTTTTTTTCTGTCGCAATCCCTTTTTAATCAGGTCATTTATTCAAACCCAATGGAAGTTCTCGCCAGAGTGGAAGTAAGAGGAAACCGTCGCAATCCCTTTTTAATCAGGTCATTTATTCAAACTGCCAAGAGCGCATATTTTCCCACGTGCTTCAATGCTACAGTCGCAATCCCTTTTTAATCAGGTCATTTATTCAAACCAACAAACCAGTATCATTGCCAGAAGTTGCTTTGTTAACGTCGCAATCCCTTTTTAATCAGGTCATTTATTCAAACGTTCGAAGAAGTTGAAGTCTCTGAATGGGGGGGAAGTGTGTCGCAATCCCTTTTTAATCAGGTCATTTATTCAAACAGGTCACTCTTATCTCTAATGTTTTCAGTATGTTACAAGGCCATTTCCTGTAACCACTCATTTTTAACCGATTTCTCCTTTCTCCTTTTATAATTATTTTGATAAAATTTACTGCATCACTCTATATGTTAACACCTTATAAAGTTCCTGTAATCATTCCTGTTTTTTACTAATTGCAAAGGCTTTGTTTAAGTTCTTTATTATATAATGCTTACGTGTCAGTTAGGTTTTTTCAACGGTCACTTTTCACGATTATTCATCATTGTTAATTGATCATTGATAATTGTCCCCGGCCACGCCTCACAATGATTGGTAATTATAAATATTTCCATGAAAGGCATTATAAAATATAGTACTTATCCTCTTTTGTCAATTCTCCCTGTCCGATCACTTCAATATTTTTCTCACAACCAACACACAAGGTATAAATCCTTATACTATCTTCCTCTGCCTTAATAATGCTCTTTAATCTTTCTACCATTTTACCTCGCAATTTTGAATCCATTAAACATTCAAAAACACTGTATTGAACCCTCTCCCCAAAGTCCTTGAGTATATTAGAAATCTTTGTCCTTCTTGAAGTATCTGTTATATCGTAGGAAACAATATATAACGTCATTACATTATTTTATATTATGTTTTAAGTAAAAAAGGCGTGTACTCTTTTTCTTCCCTGATACATGCTGCAAGTTTCTCTGCCTGGAGACGAAAACACCTTCGAAAGGTAGTCCTTTCACCATTTTCCAAAAGAGTAAACTCTCTATTCATCCAATCTTCATATTCTACAAAATACCTTTTCATCCCTTCCCTTTTAAGATACATCCCTCCCTGTGGATTCAAATAGAAATTATCCTCTTTAAGTATCTTTTTGTTTACTAATCTCAATGTAAGGCGATCAACAATAGGCGTCCTGAACTCCTCAAGAATATCTGAGGCTAGAGAAGCCCTGCCATAATCTACTTTATGATAATATCCAAGGTATGGATCAAAGCCCATCCCATCCATAAAGGATGATATTTCGTTGAAGACAAGGGTATAGCCAAAGGATAGTAATGCGTTTACCGGATCAGTAGGCGGCCTCTTTTTTCTACCATTAAAATCAAGATTTCCTAACATCATCTTTCCATAAGCGCTGAAAAATTCCCTTGCAGCAGTACCTTCTACCCCGTTTAATCCCTCAAGGGTTGTTTGGTTATCAAGCGATTTGAGGCAACCTTCTACTCTATGTAGTTCATCATTGATGTCAATTTGAGGATGATTATATGCAAAACTTCTTAGAAACTGTAAAGAATTTCTTATCTTTCCCTTCATGATGGATATAGCAAACCTTATTCTGAAATCTATATCCTCATACTTTTTAAACTGTTTAATTCTTAAATTGATATTTTTTGTAAATGGAGAGGTAATTTGTCCAATTAGCCTGCCTGTTTTTGTAAGCAGTGCCATCTCTATGCCATGCTCAAAAAGCTCATGTACTGACTGCGTGGTAAACTGTACATTGCCAAATATTAATACGGCATCTATCTTATGGCACTGTACATCCAGTAATATCTCATCATCTTTCTGCACTATAAGCCTGTCGCCTGTCTTACGAAGGACTGATCCCTGCTCTGTAAGATATAAATTGGCCATTATCTTACCAACCTTTATTCTTTTTAAGAAAATAAATAGGCAGATTCAAAGGCCGCGGATAATAAAGTACTTTCTTTTCTCTTTTGGGTTTATCAAAGGGAACCATTACCATACTTCTTAAAAAAGTAACACCAAGAAATTTAAATCCATCTTCGAAGCTTACAATATCCGCTTCGTCAAGCTCAAGTGAGAGCCGTTCCAGAATCTTATCTGTAAGTTTCAGGGCATTTACGGCCTCCTCCTTGTCCCTGGAAAGTATGATAAAATCATCTGAAAACCTTACAAGTTTGTGTCCATTTCTTATTAATTCCTCATCAAATTTATCCAGGAAGAGATTTGCAAGGATTGGCGAGATTACGCCTCCCACGCAATAGATAACTTGGAACATTTGAGTGCCCAGTGGAACCAGAAATACCTGTTGGATTAGTAAATAATCTAGTAGTTGGAATTGAATGTTTTATAGTTATAGCCTCATAATCAACATGTATTTCTTTAACAACAAGCCGTAATATTTTTTGACGATCTAATATGCTTAACTCTTCTGCCGACTTTCGTATACGACTCAAAAAGTCATCTATATGATTAACAAACTGTAA
>MAYW01000263.1 GCA_001723765.1 Candidatus Scalindua rubra | reverse complement strand
AAACTAAGCACATGCAAAGGAACCGTAATATACCAGGCAAAGAAGCTACCGAACCGTAATCCCGAAGGAATATAGACAAAAATACTAAAAATAAAACAAACCCGGAAAGGAGCCGAAATAAAAAAAACACTGGTATACCACAACGGCAAGCATAAAATAATGATAGAGAAAGCATAAAAGAAAATAAGGAAAATTAAGTCCTTAAAAGTCTTTAGATTAATATGGCGAACGTCTGATAAGATATATTATGTTATGTTCGCAATTTCGCTAAATCTTCCTGTTTCAGACCGTTTCTTTATTTTGTTTGACCAAAAACCCCTCTTTTACCCTATAATGATATTACTATGAAAAACAATGGATTGAGTCTACGTATACGTGTTAATGAAATCTTTAAGAGTGTTCAAGGCGAAACAACCTATGCTGGGATTCCGTGCGTATTTGTAAGGCTGACAGGATGCAATCTGAGATGTTCATATTGCGATACTACTTATGCATATAAAGAAGGAAGAGAAATGACTTTGAGGACAATAATAAAGAAAATTCAGGGTTATAAATGCAAAAACATATGTATAACTGGAGGCGAGCCATTATTACAAAAGGAAGTAGTTAATCTCATAATTTATCTAAAAATTATGAAATATAGAATTTTTGTTGAAACAAATGGGAGCTTAGACATTAACATACTGCCGAAAAACGTAATCAGAATATTAGACATAAAATGCCCTGATAGCGGTATGAATGAAAAAATGGACTGGAAAAATATAGAAAGATTAAGTGGTAATGATGAAATTAAATTTATAATATCATCAAAAAAAGACTATGAATGGGCAAAAAGAATAACAAAAAAGTATATTTTAAGAGATAGGGTACAGGTAGTATTCGGCGTGGCGCACGGAAAATTGATGCCAAAGAGTTTGGCAGGATGGATATTAAAGGACAAATTAGACGTACGCCTTCAACTTCAATTACACAAAATTATCTGGTCTGAAAAATTAAGAGGTGTTTGAATTTAAACAGAAGGATAACGGAATGAACATGATACTTCCTGACGACAAGTCAGGATTGGATTCCTTGCGAGAGCAAGGTAATCTCCCTGTAGAAATCCAGTTTCTATTTTTAGATTAAAAGATGTCAAAAACTAACTCATCAAAAAGAAGCCTTGCTGTAGTTTCATTAAGCGGGGGTCTTGATAGCTGTGTCACCGCGGCAATTGCAAATGAAATACACACCATCGCCCTACTCCACGTAGGTTATTCACAACGAACTCAAACAAGAGAATATAAGTCATTTTGTGAGATTGCCAGGTTTTACAATGTGCCAGAAGACAGGATTCTCGCTACAGTGCTGGACTATTTAAGGGAAATAGGCGGTTCCAGTCTTACTGATCCAAATATCCCTGTAGAAAAAAGTAATAATACTGACATACCCATTACGTATGTACCTTTCAGGAATACACATTTATTATCAATAGCTGTATCCTGGGCAGAGGTCATTAAGGCGGAAAAGATATATATAGGTGCCGTTCATCAGGATAGTCCCGATTACCCTGATTGCAGGGCAGAATACTATGATGCCTTTAACAGGCTCGTTGAAGTGGGTACAAAACCATCAACCAACATAAAAGTGATTACCCCCCTATTGAATATGAATAAAACTGAAATAGTTAAAAAGGGAATCGAACTGAATGCCCCCCTGCACCTCACCTGGTCTTGTTATGAAAATAATGAAAAGGCTTGTGGTTGTTGTCAAAGCTGTATGTTGCGTCTGAAGGCATTTAAAGATGCAGGAGTTGAAGACAAAATTCCATATACAAAAATGAATTGCAAATAGCAAGCATATACGTTAAATTAAATACCATGAAAAATGGAAAGATGCGTAGATATGCTGAATTAAGTGACAAGTACATTGATGACGCAAAAATACTCTTAAAAAATAGCGACTTAGCTCAAGCCTCTGAAAGACTATGGGGAGCGTTCGCCAGTATAGTCAAAGTCAAAGCAGTCGCATCAAAGCGGAATAAACAGATAAAAACTCATGATGGCATCTCATTCTATGTATCATCTATATCTAAAGAGTTAAAAGACGAAAGCCTTATCAATGCCAGTCTGACAGTTAATGCCATGCATCAAAACTTTTACGAAAATTCCTTAACTATCGAACATGTCCGTAAAAGATTAAAAACCATTCGTCAATTCGCCTGGTGTCCCCAAATAGCTGCAAATTGAATTCAGGGGACTTTATATGTTAATAACTCTTTCATAGTCCAAATATGATCAGTAAGACCCGCGGCATAGAAAGGAGTTCTTTCTTGCCATCTTCTCCCGTTTTGATTAATTTCAAGCCTCAATCCCTTATGAGGTTTTACAAGATGATAATAGGCAAGAGATAGGTCTAACTGATCTTTGTGATAGCTAATATCCTTGGAAAAACAATAAGTTTTTCTGGTAAGCCGTTTGTTAATATGTGTTAAGGTTCCATTAGCCCGTTCCACAAAAGAGACATTAACGCAATGGCTTACTTTAGAACTTTCTAATCGTTCTTTGATATCTTCATCATTACCATAAATAGCCTTGACCTGGATATCTACTACCCTCCCCTTTCTTCTAGTCTTTACAACCTGAGCATATTTTAAAGAAGGTGGTGGTATTAACTCAGGACGTCTTGGTCTTCCCCTTCTACCAGTTGAAGGAACTATCTTGGAAATACCGTACACCCTCAACAACGCCTCTGGATAGTGGGGTAACTGATCGCTAGTAAAAAAAGGTATATGATCATTGGTTATATTCTTTAAACCTTGTATGAGAGCTATTGCATTCTTTAAGGTATGTTTACCAACGACAAAGAAAGGGATAGTTTTGTGTGTAGCATCAATAGATATCCATATCCATTGGTCTCCAAAGGCACCTGCTATCTCATCTAAAGGAGTAAGATTTTTCTCCTTCTTCATGACGAAAGACCAAAGTTCATCTATTTGACACTCCTCAATATGAAGGTTTTGTAAGAAGTATTTGGATACTTTCCGGCAATGTTCTGCAGCATCTTTTAACAGCCGGAGAACAGTGTCTTTATCGATACCAAATATTCGTCCAGTTGAACGAATTCCCATGCCTTCTGCTAAGGCAGTAATTACCTGGCAATACTCCTTATCAGCAACATGTGATCTGTACAGTGCTGTTCCCTGTTTAGAGGAAAAAATATGATTACATGTAGGGCACTTCATATAGGAGATTTTTCTATTCCCATATTTGCGATTAATATAAGTAGTATTTCTAATGTCATGTTGCTTACACTTTGGTTTGTTGATATCTTCTACTTTGAGACCAAGGAGACCAGGGAATGAATACATGGAAAACACCGCCTCAAAGTTATTATAATCCTTTAGAGTAAAACCGTAAAACATAAGGGCGTCATTAATGTTTGTCAATCCTAAATATACCGATCTCATGTATTCATAACGTCGTTGTAAGAGGTCGGTATAGACAAAAAAATGTTTATGTGAGACGGATATCATTTTAATTGTTATTTTTTTTTCGTGAGACCTAAAGCCTTTACGGCCTTTTCTATGGCACGTTTCTTATAATCTGTATTAAATTTGGCATTAATCTTCCGGGCCAGCTTCGAACCCGATATGTTGGGGTTATTAAATTTTGTTTGAATAATCATTTTGACAATATCCTGGTTGAGCATGACCGTATTCTTTCTTTGACGTGAACTCTCTAAAAATCCTATGATTCCATGTTTTTTAAACTTTCTTAAGATCACATAAAATGCTTCTCGGGAGTAGTTAAATTGCTTGCATATACGAGAGACTTTTTGATTATCAACCTGGTTGGCCCTAAGCATCTCATATTTAATTTGGACATTATCTAAAGGATCAAAAAAATCGCGTTCTATGAATAGAGAATTTGTTACCTTTTCAGGGTTTTTATTGAGTGCTCCTAAATGGGCTAAAATATCTTTCTTTTTCATATCGCCTCCTTAATGTGTAATATGGTGTACGCATAGTTAGTTAAATATACACAGAAAGCGATATGTTGTCAAGGGTATTTGCAACTAATTACAGGGTCATAAGCAATATTTGTCTCACGCTATCCTATAAAAAATATTCATAATAGCGTATAGGTATTTACACACTATTAGGGATATAAATGCAATTCCGAACATATACTATTATTGTAACTCCTTATTATTGCTATTTTTTTCCTTATTTGTTAGACTCAAAAATAAACAAAGAGCTTTGGTTAAACAGGGATTTTTATGCATATAAAAAACCCTCTAAGAGCTACTCGAAGTCAAACACCAGGGTTCTATTTTCCCACCATGGTATTTTGATTTCTTCCAAAGAATTAACCCATTCCATTATTACAGGATTATAGTTTTTTAAGCCAAGTTTTACCTTTATTATGTCCCCTTTAATGCTAATAGTGGTTTTTTATCTATAAAGTTTCTCGATATTGTTTTAGGAGTGGCATTTTTAAACCATTTG
>MAYW01000262.1 GCA_001723765.1 Candidatus Scalindua rubra | reverse complement strand
ATCGAACCGGTAAGTTGTAAACGTCACCTTGTATAATATGAGCGAGTTCATTACCGGCATTATTGTGATAGGCTACATCAACTGCTTCTGAAAGGTCAACGCATACTACTTCAGCCCCTCGTTCACTGGCTTGCCTGGCATGACGACCGGTCCCACACCCAACATCCAGCCCCAGCTTTCCTTTTAAGAAATTTGCTGGTAATGGATCAATAAATGCTCTAAAGTTGTCGCAATCATAATTGTGAAAATGCGTCCATTCGTAGCCGAATCTATCTATAGTTTTTTGTTTCTGTTTGATCACAACATCTTCTTCGGACGTGATGGTTTCATCTAATAGCTCTGGGTAACGATGAAAAAAATCTGGGTATACTCGTAACAGATTCTTTCGCAATGTACCGTACAGCATTCTCGGCACTCCGCCAATAATTGGAAAGATTTGGTCACATAAGCAGTGCAGTTTTCCCTCTATAACCTCTCTTCCCTCCCGAAGGCTGATCTCTAACTTTAACTTTTTACTGCATAAAGGACATACTAACCATTCCAAGAGTTTCTCCTTCATTCGGCATCCTCGCGTTATTGGTATCTACTCAATAAAATGTGGAAGATTTGAAAAGGTTGATCGATATTCCCTCCCTTTCGGGAGGCGTCCACGTCCGCCCTGGCGGGATTTCAGTTTCATTAAAACCTGGATTCCTCGCGATAGCGAGGTTCATCTTGCCGCCCTAAAATGTGTTTAACTGCAAAAGTTCCTCGTAAACTTCTTCAACCTTCTGTACCATAATGTCCACTCCGAATCTCTCTTCCACTATCCTTCTGGCAGCTTTACCCATCTGATGCGCTTTATCTCCATGGATAAGCAAATCTACTATAGCTTTCGCTAAAGCACTAGTGTCTTTGGGTGGAACAAGTAATCCTGTTATCCCATTTTTCAAGGTTTCCATTATACCTTCAATGTCTGTTGCTACGATAGGTTTAGCCATAGCCATTGCTTCTAGTGTAATCATTGGAAAACCTTCCAGCAAAGAGGGCATGACTAAGATATCGATAGATGCTAAAACTTCCTTAATATCACTCCTGAATCCAGTAAAAATTACTTTATCATCAACTTTTAACTTTTTACTTTTCACTTTTAACTTGTTTTCTAAAGGTCCTTCTCCCACAATCACAAACATTGCCTCTGGAAATTCCTTCAATACATTAGGTATTGCCTCAATAAAGTACTCAAAGCCTTTCTGCCAAACCAGCCTCCCTATAGCCCCAATAACTTGTGTATCATTTTCTAAACCTAGTTCCTCCCTGAATCTTGACTTTCTACACATTGCTTTTTCACCCTCTATACAGTACTCATCGATCTCTATCCCATTATAAATCCTAACTACCTTCTGAGGATCAATCCCATGCTTTTTTATCATTATCCTTTTTAAGGCCTCAGAAACAACAATGAACCTATTTACAAAATGTTCTGAGAATCTGTTTAAGATTATGTATATCAGCCTTACCACTGGATTCACATCAAAACCTTCTACTGGCATAGTAACTGTCGAAACGACAATAGGAATTTTGGCTAATTTTGCAGCTATTCTGGCAAAAAAGTCTGCACGTGCACCCTGGCTGTGGACAATATCTATCTTCTCCCTCTTCATCAAATTAGCCAACTGCAAAATAACCCTAGGATTAAATCTGTTTCTCATGTCTATAGATTTAACCTGTACCCCACTTCCCTTAACCTTTTCTATAAATGTACCTGTTAGTAAACAGGCTACCATAACTTTATATCTTTCCCTGCATAAACTTTTGATCATTTGTGCAAAAACTCTCTCCCCACCACCAAATTCCATATTGTCAAATACATACAGAAGATTATGTCTCACAGTACTAATAAGCGTATCGGAAATTTTACAATGATACAAAAGCCTCTTAAATCACAATAGGCAAATAACAAATTATTTACCCCGTTAGATAGTTTTTTATAGGCGTATAACTGACATAATAGTTTCTATCTTTCAAACTTTGTAACATATAAATAAAGCATATTTATCTAACGGGGCAGGCAATATCCAATAATCAAAATTCCAATGACCAAAACTGTGTGCTTTGTATTATCAATAAATAGTTGAAATGTTTTCAATGCAAATTTGTATACTTACGTGGTGGACATTTTAAGTTGGAGAGGATTTTAGATAGTTGTTAATTTCCTTGTAAAAGCGTTGAAAGTCGGTATAAAGAGGTTTTATTTGCGAATGTACGATTTCATCCTTATAGGAACCGTATTCATGGATGATCCTGTTTCGCAGACCACCATATTTAGCCAGATGCTGCGAGTAGTTTCCTTCAATAATACCTTTTTCTCCAAGTAGTGCAAAGCTCTTGTAATAGGATTCTGGGACTGTCGCGTTAAATAAACTCAGTATATCTCCGCTTATATCACTTCCACATTCTACAATCAACTCAATCAACCTTTCAACTGTCCTCTTATTTTTGTTGGAAGAAACATATTCTTCATACGTGATATCTATAAACTCCTTCAATTCACAAATATATCCCGTTAGAAGCTGCAATTTATTTTTTATAATCTCTTGTTGGATCATTTGATAACACCTATTTCTTTTAAGCGTACAGTTTCTAACTGAAGAGCATATTTTTTTGAAATGGCCCTGGTATTGCCAATATCGTTTACGAGCCCAGGAGAAGAAATTATGCAATACTCGATCATCTTTCATGTAGATAATCTTGTGATGTAGCATCAGGTCAAACAACAATAATGGAGAAGCATCATTCAAAAGAATCAGATCAATATCACACCTTTTATAAATTTCCATGAAGGAACATTGAAGCGCCCATGTTTCTCCTGAAGAAATACGGCTACTTAGATAAACCCCGATGTCAAGGTCGCTTTTAGCAGTAGCTCGATTCCTGGCATGTGAACCAAACAAAAAAATGAGTTCAATTCCATACAAATCACAAATATGCATTAAAGTTTGCTCTTCTTGTTGTGCTAATTTTTCCATATTTTTTATTAACTTGTGCGAGAGGGGAAAAGAAGTTCTCACGCAAAGCCGCAAAGATCTCCAAGTATGAGTTGTGTTTCTTTAGCTCACTTTACACTTTATTCAATTTAGACTTCAGAATGTTTATGATCATGTCGGACGCACCCGAGCTACCATTCGTGGTTTCATAAAGCTGTGGTGAGCCAGAACCAATTCGACGTGGCGAACAATACGCCCCTACAAAACAACAAAATTATTCAGCCCTTCGATAAGCTCAGGGCGGTGAGTTTGCCGAATCCGCAATTTTCATCATTTAGTTTCTAAAAAATAATAACTTTGCGCTCTTTGCGCCTTTGCGGTGAACTATTACCACCATACTTCCTTCGGTATTACGACTCTCCCAAACCTATCCAGAGTTGTTTTCATAACATAATAACCCCTTCCTCTTTTTTCCTAGGTAATGAAAAACTCTCGTAATAGGATTCAGGCACTGTTCCGTTAAATAAACTCTATATCGCTCATGGGATAGTGTTTTTTGTTAAATGTCCAGAGCTTCATCTTGTAATGTGAGGCACTTCCTGCAATAAGTGCATCTGCTATTTCTAAACCGTGGGATTTATTATAACTTTTAAGATAGCCTCCTGCTTTCTTGCCCACTTCTTCCGTTAAAGATAATATTTCCAAAGTCAAAAAAAGTTCTGATAAAACACCTTCTTCTCCGTTTCTTATACCGGCATATATCTCTGCTACAGAAACAGGTGTCCAGGTTATTATCGCACCGGCCTTAATAAGTTTTTTGATCTTTGTGACAACTTTTTTTATTATTCCTAAGCCATTCTATTATGACATCAGTGTCAAAGAGATATCTACCCATTCCTTAGCCTTTTCTTTCTGGTATTTTTTCTTAACGCCCTGATATATTTTCCAGGATTTTTCATATCTTCTCTATTCTTCCAAATACCAGCAAGCCTGTCAACTATATCAACCTTGTTGATAGTATCTTTTATCAAATACTTTTCAGCAATTGCAGATCTGACCAATTCCGAAATAGATTTATTTTCCTGCCGGCTTAATGTTGAAAGGAAACGGTATAACTCATCATTTAGATAGAGCTGGGTTCTTCTCAATTAGATCACCTCCCTTAAAATCCCCCTCTTTCCCCCTTTTCTAAAGGGGGATATGGGGGATTTGCTCACTATAGACCTTATTTTTAGAGTAAATTCAATAATCATTTTAAGTTATCTATAATATAATGTATATTATACATCGTAGTCGGGAGGAGTCAATAGTAAGTTTTGCAGGTTCATTAATTAGCGTCTATGGTGGACTTTGATGCGAAGGGTGGGCATTGCCAATCCTTCGTATCATCAAGGCTAAAGTCATGAGTTACATACCAAAAATTTACCTTAACGCAGAGGCGCAGAGGTCGCAGAGCTTATTAGGGAACTTACTGTAATTTATTGACTACCCGGAAAATCCCATCGCATATTGCAATCCTCTCAGATAT
>MAYW01000261.1 GCA_001723765.1 Candidatus Scalindua rubra | reverse complement strand
CAACTTTAGCTCACTTCAAACTTTAGACACTTTTTAACTTTTTATGAAGACTCAAAAAACTTTCTAAAAAAAGAAGATTTTATGGTGTAATAGTATAAAACATGAAGATAGGTATTCCAAAAGAGATTTCCGAAGGAGAAAGGCGTGTGGCAATTGTCCCAAAAATGGTCACACAGCTTATAAAATACGGTCAAGAGGTACTCATTGAAACTGGTGCTGGAGAAACAGCTTATTTTTCTAACGCTGAATACGAAAAGGCTGGTGCCACTGTCGTTGAAGATACACAACTTCTCTATTCAGGAGTTGACGTTATTATGAAAATTCAGCCTCCTCAAAGACACGAAGTTGAGTTGATGAAAACAGGTTCAATTTATATCGGGCTTCTTGCTCCAATTGTAAATTTGGATGTTATACAACTGATGAAAGAAAAGGAAATTACCAGTTTTGCCATGGAGTTTGTTCCACGTATCGCACGCTCACAAAGTATGGATGCGCTAAGTTCGATGGCAAGTATTGCCGGTTATCGCTCTGTGTTAATGGCGGCACAATACCTCGGAAAATACTTCCCGCTTATGATGACTGCAGCAGGAACTATTCCACCAGCAAAGGTTTTGGTAATTGGTGCAGGAGTTGCCGGCTTGCAAGCAATTGCAACGGCACGCAGATTAGGTGCAAAAGTTGAGGCATTCGATACTCGCCCTGCAGTAAAAGAACAGGTAAAAAGTCTTGGGGCACAGTTCATAGAGATGGAACTCGTTGAAGATGCCGAAACAGCTACAGGATACGCAAAAGAAATGACGGACGAATTTATGAAAAAAGAACGTGAAATAATAGGTAGTAGGACTGCACAAAACCATGTCGTGATAACGACTGCTCAAATCTTTGGCAAGAAGGCGCCTATCTTGATAACAGAAGAAATGGTAAAGAAAATGCAAAAAGGTTCTGTTATCATAGATTTAGCCGCAGAACAAGGAGGTAATTGTGAGCTTACAGAATCTGGAAAGAACATTAATAAATATGGTGTCACTATATGCGGTGCCGTGAACCTTTCGTCAACTCTTCCAATAGATGCGAGCAGGATGTATTCTAGAAATATCACACATTTCTACAGGCATTTATACAAAATAAAAGATGGAGCTCTTGATTTTGAAGATGAAATTACTAAAAACTCATGTGTAACATACAAGGGTAAAATCGTGAATGAAACCGTAAAAAAGGCTCTTCAGAAAGGAGGAACAAACACATGATTGAACCACTGTTGGTATCAGTTTATGTATTTGTCCTGGCAATCTTTGTCGGATTTGAGACAATCACAAAGGTACCCCCCCTGCTACACACACCACTCATGTCAGGCACTAACGCAATTTCAGGTATAACGCTTGTAGGTTCACTCATCAGCGCAGGTGCAGGCCATTCAAGTCTCAGTACGATACTGGGTTTACTAGCCGTAATAATGGCCACAATTAACGTTGTTGGTGGTTTTCTAGTTACAGACCGAATGCTGGAAATGTTTAAGAAAGGAAAGAAAAAACACTAAAACATCTGATTGGATTAACCTCCCTGTGGAGGACCTTGAAATTACACACAGGTGCACCTCGGGAGTATTCCCAATTTGTTGTAAACCAAGCATGGTGCTTGTGTATATGTGGATTCGGCCTCTGGCCTTAATCCACCTTTATTATCTACAACAAATATGGAATGCTCCCGGCACTATTATCTTGTCAAAATAATATGAAAATTATAATAGCACTGGCATATCTTCTCTCATCAATATTATTTATCCTCGGTTTAAAGAACCTTAGTTCACCAAAGACGGCACGCCGCGGTAATCGGTTTGCAATGTCTGGAATGCTTATTGCAATCATAGTAACCTTAACAAAAAATGAGATTCTTGATTTCACTTTTATCATCATAGGCCTTATCATCGGCAGCGCAATTGGCGTTATAATAGCCAGGAAAGTTCAAATGACCGCAATGCCACAAATGGTAGCACTGTTCAACGGGCTTGGTGGTGGAGCTTCTGCTTTTGTAGCATTGGCAGAATACTATCGTTTAACAGGTGAACTAAAAATCCATATCATCATTTCCATGGTTATCAGCCTGTTTATTGGCGCTGTAACACTTACCGGCAGCCTAGTCGCTTTTAGTAAATTGCAGGGAGTTATCAAGTCTACTCCAGTAGTTTTTAAGGCTCAGCATTTTCTTAATACATTAATATTTATATTATTTCTGACTGCAGGCATTATTGTTATAATAAATCCTGCTAATAGCACATTTTTACTCGCCATCCTTGCAATAGCCCTGGCACTTGGAATCTTGATAGTTATACCAATTGGCGGTGCAGACATGCCCGTAGTCATTTGTTTACTAAACTCTTGTTCAGGTCTGGCTGCCGCTGCCACAGGCTTTGTCCTCTCCAATAATATCCTCATTATCTGTGGCGCCTTGGTTGGCGCTTCAGGATTGATACTTACCCGAATTATGTGCAAGGCCATGAATCGTTCTCTTGCTAATATTATTTTCGGTGCAGTTGGAACCATTTCAGGAGATATTGATAAAAAGGAAAAACGCAAGGTCATTAAATATACTGAAGAGGATGCGGCAATGATACTTGAGAGTGCTCAATCAGTTATTATCATTCCGGGTTATGGACTTGCAGTCGCCCAGGCACAATTTGCCTTACATGAGCTTGTAAAGACGCTGATTAGCAAGGACATAAACGTGCGCTATGCAATCCATCCTGTTGCAGGGCGTATGCCCGGACACATGAACGTCTTGCTGGCAGAGGCAAATGTATCGTACGACCTTCTCTTCGACCTGGGCGATATTAACGATGATTTTCAAAATACAGATGTCGCTCTGGTAATCGGTGCAAATGATGTTATTAACCCGGCAGCAAGGACTAATAAAAACAGCCCACTCTATGGCATGCCTATCCTCAATGCAGATAAAGCAAAGACTGTAGTTGTCTGTAAAAGAAGCCTAAGTCCTGGTTTTTCAGGAGTAGACAACGAACTATTTTATTACAAAAAGACAATGATGGTTTTTGGTGATGCCAAAGATAGTATCAATAAGTTGATTAAAATACTTAAGGCTTGACGAAATGTGGATGTTGTGTTTAAATAAAAAAGTTACAAATTTAAAGGCATTAATGTTTTGCTGGCATAACTTTTGCTTATGTTAAATATTATAGGAATTTCCATTTTAAGTTTTTGGGAATTAAGGCCTTAGCCTTTTATTTTAACAACACGTAGCGGCAACCTTTAGGTTGCCACGTCCATGGGATAGCGAGCAAAGATAGTTATATGAATATTTAAATTGGATTTAATCTCATGGTGTGTGGAGGTCTGCCTGCCCTGGTGCGTTTCGCCCTGCGGTCTGGGCCAGGGAAGACCTTCGCTACAGTTGGGGATCGGAGTCCGCACGAAGGGCGTTAAGTTCATAATAGAGGTGCAAATATGTCACATGCTATATCAAAGACTAACCTTATTAATGATTGCTACTTGTTATTTGGTTCTAAGATTTTCAATTACATTGATTTTTTGAAAAACCTCTCACCATCTGAACTAAAAGTTGCTTATAGAAAAAAGGCTTTTGAGACACATCCAGACAGGGCCCAGACACTTGGTGAAGATGAAGATGACATGGATGAACGTTTTAAGGGTGTGATTACGGCCTATGAAAGGTTGAACTCATTCATTCAAGGAGATAAGAAATGTGTTTTAGAGGACGAATTGCTGAAGAAAAAAAATAATAAGAAAACTAATCATACACAAAGGAATCAGAAGAGTGTTTCAGACCATTTTTACAAGAGTTATATACCAAAGCGAAAATTATTATTCGGTCAATTTTTGTATTATTCTGGTCTGGTTTCATGGAGGACTCTATTCGATGCAATATCCTGGCAAAGAAGACAGCGACCACTCATTGGACAGATAGCACTGGATTGGGGAATCCTGTCGTCAGATGAAATACAAAGAATTTTGACAGAACGAAGCTATAAGGAAAATTTCGGTGAATATGCCCTGCGCAAAGGATACATAACGTACTTTGAATTTTCAGCCATCATTGGAAAACAAAAAATGCTCCAACGCCCCATTGGAGAATACTTCCTACAACAAGGGATTCTTTGTAGGTCGGAGATAGAAAAGATGATAGAAAGGCTCAAGAATCACAACAGAAAGGTTTTAGTAAATGATATAGGGTCATTTTGCTATAAATCATCGAAATTTTCCCCATTTCGGCTATTTTAACAAAAATTTTCGTAACTTTGATGTATGTTTAAGTATATTTGTGCCATCAATTAATCTGCAAATTGGACATTTTTAAAAATATCCTCTTCGAATTCAATTATAGATCGTTAAAATAATTTTTCATCTATAATAAAAAAAGTTGCATTAATAACAACTGTATATTATATAATTTTCGACATCTTAAAAGTTTCTGCTCCACTGTAAATAAAAAATTGCCTACCTTCCAACATAGTATCATCAATTCATCTACAGCTTATTATTTTTAACTCCGGGTATCCTACTTATCATAAGTTTTTAAGTCTATCCAAAATCTTAAG
>MAYW01000260.1 GCA_001723765.1 Candidatus Scalindua rubra | reverse complement strand
CGCCACTATCCATATTCTTGTATCAATTTCATCTGTCAGACGAACGGGATAACCTGTTTCCTATCTGTGTTCCATTGAGAAACCGTACCTGATGAAAAACACTTTGTTACCGAGATCAACTGAACTTGAACACTCGACCTCCAGCTCGACAGGACTGGAGTTGCTACATTTTGACGGACACCCCAAGAAGTCATATTCATGGATCGTAATGTAGATCTAACCTGGATTATTCGCCACGAAGAACGCAAAGATTCGCAAATAATAGAAATAATTGCAGTTATGAGCATTACGATTGAAAATTAACTTCCAACAGGATTTCTGTGGACTTTTTTGTTTTCTCTTCGTGAAACTTCGCGAACTTGGCGGCATGACCTGAATTAAACAGGTTAGATCCGTATCCTTCCAGATTTACAAATGTTGCCTGAGGATTTGCATACACTAAACCACACTTTTTACATTTAACTTTCCTTGGTTGAAAATCACAATGATCTTTATCAAAAGTAAAGACTTTATATTCCCTGTTTCCACAAAGGTCACAAGGAACATCAATATGACCAGGTAAGTTCATGAGATACAAATTTATCTAATTTCTGCTTTTACTTTTATTATCAAGATCCCGGTAAATACCCTCCAAAATATCAAAATTTTTATCCCAATCCGCTCGCTCCTTAGCGATTTGCAGATTGCGTCTTCCCATCTCTTGTTGCAAGTTTTCATTGTTCAAGAGTTTAATAAGTCGGTCGGCAAGCACAGTCGAATCCTTCCTGGGGACTATGTATCCATTCAAACCATCTTCAACCCACTCCAGATTAGCGGGGGCATCGGTAACAACAACAGGAAGTCGACAAGCCATTGCTTCAAGTAGTGAACAAGAGGTACCATCACTGACGGCGGCACTTACGTATAAATCCGCAGCATTAAGATACTCTGCCATAGTCACTTCATCTACAGAACCTGCGAAGTAAACGTATTCTTTAATTCCTAACTCAATAATTGTTTTGAGGAATTCAGATTCTAATATACCGCTTCCTACAAAAATTACTCTGGTTTCAGGCTCTGCGTGAATAATGGTTGGCAGAGCTTGAATGAAAGTAGTATGACCATACAATGGTTTGTCCATGCTGCGCGTCATTATAAGGATTTTATTTTCCTTCCATCCCAATTTTTCTCTAACTCCATGTCCTAAATCACTCGGTCGAAAAGTCTGCAAGTCAATGCCCCACGGAAAGATGACTATCCTGTCTGGTGAGCAACCAGCTAGTTCGATGATCCTGTTCTTGACCAGTTGACAGTCGCAAGTGATCATATCAGCTCGTCTAAGAGTGAACCCGGTGATGCGTCTGAGAAAACGAGACAAGTCCGGCTTTATCAGAATATCTGACCCCCATGGCATAGATAGGGTAGGATGAAAACCGCTTAGGGCGCCAAAAAAGCCCATATCAGGAATCCATCCGGTGTGCAAGACGTCGGGACAGATATTTTTAAGAAGTTTTCTCAGATGTAGTGCCGTCTGATATGAAATAAACCTATTAATACGATGCATAGATGTGTAATCGTAAAAATAATTCTCAACACCTTCCACCTTCACCTTTTCACCGGGAAAATATGAAATAAAATATACCTTGTGACCCCGCTCAACCATCTTACCCATAAAACGTCGGTCGTAAACACTATGTCCACGCGAGAGATAAGCTATTTTCATGACAGTGGATCCAATTAATAATATTAAAAACGAAAAAGTTACTAACTGTGAATTAAGACGTTATTCCGTTAATAAGTCAATCGTTATTTTTTAAGATTTTGGATTTGTACCAAGCGATCGTTTTTTCCATACCTTCTTTGAAGTCTACCTTTGGCTCCCAATCCAACAATCGTTTGATTTTATCATTGGAAGCTTCCTTCCCTTCGTAATCCCCCGGCCTGGCAGGTATATATTCAATATTAACTTCCTGGTCTACCAGTTTCTGAATAGTTTCCGCAATCTCCTTTATTGTTATTCTGCGCATCCCTTCCAAATTCAATATCTGGTTTTCAGCTTCGTTTATTAATGCTAACACGTGAGCATCAGCTAAATCCTCAACATAAATGAAATTGCGGTATTGACTTCCATCTCCAGAAATAGTTAATGGTTCTCCATTGAATGCCTTTTTAAGAAATATGGGAATAACCAGTTCCATTCTCATCCGAGGTCCGTAGGGAATCCCATACCTTAAAATTGTATATGGAACTCCATACAGTTTTTGATAATCACAGATAAAGAATTCACAAGCCATTTTCGAAGAACTATAAATATGTCCTGCGCCTGGCATGAAAAAAGGGGAATTTTCGTTAACATAAGTACCATTACATCCCGTGTAAACCCATACAGTACTGGCAAAGAATACTCTTCTACATTTATTCTGCCTTGCGGCTTCGAGTACATTCACAGTTCCGGTTATATTTAATTCAACCGAGTAAACCGGTTTTTCAAAGACATGATTGACGTTGGACATGGCAGCAAGATGAAATATGTAATCACATCCCTTAGTTGCTTCTAAAACCGAAGAATAATCCACTATGTCAACATCTTTAAATTCAACATCATCTCGATGAGGTTTTACTCTATGATCAAGCACAACGACTTCATGTCCAGCATTGATAAGTTTATCCACAACGTGAGAACCAATGAATCCCGAACCTCCAGTTACTAATGTTTTCATAATAAAACTCCCCTCGTTATTTGGTTATTGGGTTATTACGGCAATCAACTGCTGTCTTTTTTCTTTTTCAGCATTGCAATATATCCGTTCATCACTTTAATCGTTCTATAAGAATGAGCTTTCATTGATTGGTATTTTTCATCTGTAAGATAGCCTTCGTCATTTGACGTAATGAGGTGATCAACGATCTCGTATAGAGAACCTCTTGATTGTCTGCAAAACTGGATGTTCTCTTGATAGTGAAAGCGGCCGAAGCCTTCTGCTATATTCGCAGTCGAGCTAATAGCAGCCCTTCTCATTTGATCCACCAATCTATAAGTTTCATCTTTGGGATAAGTTTTTGTCACTTTATATATATTTCTTCTTAGTTCTCTTGCCAATTTCCAAACATCCAAATCTTCAAATGTCTTAATTTCCATAATCCTTCTCTCTTATCTTCATTATTTAATCAATCGTTATTTTGTCATTGCAACCTAAAAATACACGATTAACGATTGACGCAACAACCCAATAACGTCACCTTTCGTTTCCTTACTGTGTTAAAGATAATCACCCATTGACGATTGACTAAATAACGTAATAACGATTTATCTGTTTCCTTTGTAGTAAAGCGGTACACACCAGTGATTATTAGCCACCCAATCTGTATTGGGAAGACTATAATCCTTTTTGATAAACCTATGGCACGGTTCATCATAGACCTTACCGGTGGACTTTTCGATTCTATCAAAAACAATGTATTTATAATAACCTGAAACCATACCTTCGGGTAATATAACCCTTTTGGGATATTTAGGATCTAAATACTTCTGAGCAAAGTTATTTTTCCAAGTCACAATATCGCCCAATCGGTCTGTTTGAACACACCCAACGGCTGCAGTGAATTCGTTCATCCGATAATTTAGCCCCTCAACTTTGTAATCGAATTTACCATAGTTTCTATATTGCTTAGAAAATTCAACAAGATCTTCATTCCTGGTAACAAGCATCCCTCCTTCACCCGTTGAAATAGTCTTCGTGGCATAGAAGGAATAGATGCCTGCATCGCCCCAACTGCCTGGTTTTTCACCATTCCAAGTTGCTCCGTGAGCATGTGCACAGTCTTCAAGTAAAATAATACCTTTTTTTTCACATAGATCGGCTATACGTTCAATCTCAAAAGCAATATGACCGCCAATATGAACAACCCAAACCGCAACCGGATTATATAGAGCAATCTTCTCTTTCAAATCCTCGTATGAAAGACAAAGGTCCTCTTTATTGCAATCAACGAACTCAACGCTGTTTCCAGACTTAATAGTTGCCAATGGTGTCGCCATAAAAGTATTTGAAGGACATAAGACTGTTTTCCCTTTTATATTAAAAAACTCAAGGGCAGCCAATGCAGCACCTCCCCAGTTTGAAAAAGCCACAGACTTTAAATTATTGTATTCCGACCATTTCTCCTCAAAGGTTTTTGTGAAATAACCTTCAGACCATTGTTGTTTGTCAATAATCTCATTCCAGTATTGATGAAGTTTCTTACTGTCTTCTTTTTCAAAACCGATTGTAAATCTCATTTTATTCTCCATTAAATTAAGCTGGATTCAAGTAGTAAGTGCAACAGTGAGTGATTCTCCCGAAAGGGTCGGGACGTTCCGTCCAAAAAATACTTCATTGGGCGTTTTGTACCCAAGTCTTTTTCTTGGACGATTGTTAAGTCTTTTCATGGCGTGGATTAACTCCTTGTCCGTTATGGTTCTAAAGTCCCTGTTTTTGGGAAAGTATTGGCGGATGAGACCATTGGTGTTTTCATTGGTTCCTCTTTCCCAGGATGAATACGCATGAGCAAAATAAAAGTCACATTCAAGTCCCTTTGCAACTGTCTCATGGTTCCCAAACTCTTTTCCATTATCCGAAGTAATCG
>MAYW01000259.1 GCA_001723765.1 Candidatus Scalindua rubra | reverse complement strand
ATGGTGGGCCTCCTATGAGTATGTCTAAAGCTCTGTGGCCATTTGAATTCAGGATGCGGGTAATTCTGCTGCACTCAGAACTTACATTCTTCTCGCTAAGTTGAATTTCTCTGACACCCTCTTCCCACAAATCAGTAAGCTTTATGAATTTGTTACACAGTTGTTCTATTGTGACTTTATCACGTACATATTCAGAATAAAGGCTAAGTTGGTTAATATCCATGAGATATCTGAATACTATCCTAGTCCTCAATGTTTGACAACAGTGGTGATTGTAATCCAATGAAGATAGGATATCGAACCCCCCTTGATGGAAGCCCTCACCCAAGCCACCAGCACCTGCAAAAATGTCTATAGCTCCTATCGATTTAACCATAAAGTCCTCATTAATCCTTTTTCAAATTAATATAGCAAATCCATTGTTACCACCTTAGATCCCATGTTATTACATAGTCATTTTTGGAGAAAAACTCGTTTAAGAGTAGTAATTAGTAATATTGTTACTAAATATACACATAATACTTGACACAATATCTATATTATGCTAATATTTGTATGTCTAAAACATCAAATCATAATGGTAAAAGGTGTAATAATTGAAAAACGATAATAAAGAGCGAGATGAAAGATTTAAGAGAGTAGCTTCCAGAAGGACTGAATCTGTTCTTAGATCTTTACGTAGCTTGGCTAAGTGTGCTAATACTCGTAGTTATGCATACACAGATACGCAGGTAAGAAAGATATTAAAAGCCATTGATTTTGAACTTGCTGCGTGTAAGAAAGCGTTTGAAAGTATGAGTGGAAGAAAGAAATTCAAGTTATGATCAAATACCTGTTACTGGGAGCAAAATCTGATTAGTAAATATTAGAAAGGCATAATACTTATGTATACTCCTCAATGGTTTTTTGAAAAACATGTAAAAGGTGCACATATAGTATCCCATATTAACGCAGAGTTCTTTAAAACAGACCACATAGATAATCTTCCCAGTGCATTTGTTAGAGAAACCATCCAGAATTCTCTGGATGCCAAATCACAGTCAAAAGGTAAAGTGAGTGTACATTTCCGCCTCGGTACCATGAGCAGGAAACACTTTGACTCATTTTTACTTGATCAATTATCACAACATGTTCATGCAGTAGGGAGTGGAATTACCGACACCGGCAAATCAGCATTCAGGAGGAACTTTAATTTCATCGTATGTGAAGACTTTAATACAATTGGGCTTTGTGGAGACGTATCATACGCTGATAATGCAATGCCAATGGAAGAAAACGATTTTTATTTCTTTTTTAGAAATGATGGTCGTAGTGGTAAAAAGTTTAGTTTAGGAAAATGGGGTGTCGGTAAAACCATATTTCCTGCGGTATCACACTTGAATATGTTTTGGGCCATGACAGTGAGAGAAGCTGATAAAAAAGAATATCTTATGGGCAGGGCTATTCTAGGTCATCATACTATAAAAAACAAAGGTTACACACCGTGGGGGTATTACGGTATTAGAAAAGATTCAGAAAGTATTTTAGTTCTACCAGATGAAGACCCAGAGAGAATTGGACGTTTCAAAAAAATATTTAGTTTAGAAAGAAAGGACAAACCTGGTTTGAGTATAGTAGTTCCTTTTATAAACGATGGTTTCGATGCTGAGACAATTCTATATGCATGTATTAGTCAGTATCTGTATCCTATTGCAAATGGTGATCTTGAAATTTCTGTGAGCCACAGGTCAAAAAACTGGACAATGAATTCTGATTCAATAGAGGATATAATAAAGGAATGTTTAAATAAAGACAGCAATGACCACTACAGAAAAATTGATAGTACTCTCAAATTCATCAGATATATAAACCAGTTATCAACAGAAGATTACATACTCCTTCGCAAATCAAGTTTAAACAAGGTCCCAAGATGGTCAGCTAGGACACTTTTTGATGATGAAACACTACAGTCATGTCGAGAGAGTTTTGAGAGGGGCGATAATCTTAATTTTATCGTTCCAGTTCAGATACACTCGAATAGTAGTGAAAATGAATGGGGAAGATTCAGACTACATATTGAAAGGGATGATGATCTTAATATATCTGAAGATTTATATATAAGAGAGGGTCTAAAGATACCAGGTGTAAGTTCAATTGGTGGAAGGAGACTTAGAGGAATATTTATTGCTGATCAACCACCTCTCACTGATCTCTTGGGTGCAGCTGAGAATCCTGCTCATACTGAATGGCAGCCTGATGCTGAAGGTTTCAAAGACAAATACGAGAATACAGATACGACCCTTAGCTTTTTGAAGAACTCTTTAGCAAGGATTACTAACATCCTCACAAAGCCGCTTGATGACGTAGATGTAGATCTACTTGCAGAATGGTTTCCGTTTGAAGTAAGTGGAAGTTCTACAAAGAGAGGTACGAAAACAAAAAAGAAAAAAGGAAAAAAAAGAGAAACACCCAAACCTCCCATAAATCCATATGTCCCTATTGCTTCAGTTCAACAATATTCATGTGGATTCAAGGTTAGGAAAAATCCCGATTACGATAAAGATCTGTATGCAATTGAGGTCATAACTGCATATCGCACTGTAAAGGGAAACCCGTTGAAACGTTACAACCCACTTGATTTCAGTTTCCAGAATGGGAGTGATATTGAAATCGAAACAGAAGGCTTGAAAACACTGGAAATAAAAGATAACAGACTTTTGTTTGAAGTAATTGATCATGATTATTTCTTGACTGTAAATGGTTTTGATGAAAACAGAGATATCTATGTAAAAGTGATGAAGGTAGGTTTATGATAAGAAAATTCAATTTTACAGGTAGGAAAAGGATTGAAGTTAAACATCTACAGATAAATCTGATTAAAGAGAGGGGTAAAAACTACTTCGATGCATCAATAGCATCGCTAGATAATCTTGATATTGAATCTGAATCAAAACTTGTTCTCGAAGCTTTCGATAGGGGGTCATACCAGAGATTTGATTGGGGTACAGTAGGACATCCTGCTGCACCAAATCCTGAAGACCGACAGCTTACAGATATTCAGGAAGTTGAAATGGTTAATTTCAGGCTGAGGGCAATCGATGATAACAAATCAATTGGTAAAATACTTGCTACGACAAAAAACATAAGGGTGTGGGCAGAAGAAGTAGAGGATACCCGAAAAGCTAGTCTGCTTCCTGTTACGTTAGGTAAGATTGATGATGCAATATGGGAAATCAATTTCGAAATTGAAGATGATGCAGACCCCGAACTGATTTTGAATGATAAATTTGACAAAGTTGATATAAAAGAGATGCTCAGGACTGATGCATTTTTTACAACTTTGATTTACCCTTCAGTACTTAACATGATACTGACTCAGATAATTATGATAAATAATACTAGGACTGATGATGGTTATGGTTGGGAAAGCAGGTGGCTTAAGTTCACATTAAGATTACCCGGGGTCGATCAAATCCCGGAAGATGGGAATGAGAGAAAAGACAGAGAATGGATTAAAAATGCTGTGAATATGTTTTGTAGAATGCATTCAATGATAGATATTCTTAAACCACAAGTGTCAAAACTCTAAGTGGAATAAATGGCTGTTCCAGTAAGAAGATTCAATAATAAGGGTATAAACGCTTTCAGAATATATCTTGATGATTTCAGATTTGAGGAGCGTGAAGATCTTCCAAACAACTTCGTAGTTAATAAGGAGCTATCTGAGGAAGTTCATCATGATATATGCCTAGAAAAATATAGCTTCAAGGACAAATTCGAACTGGCAGAGTATTTGCATGAAACTCTGGTTGAGTATGGTAATATTAAGAAAATCTGGTCAGATGTAGGCCTATGGAGTTGGCTTTCCGCATATTTTTTTGACATAGTTTGCCCAAGTAAAAATGGTAAAAGGAACCCTGGTGAAGATTACAGACACATTTTAGAGGTTGCTAAAGTTGGTGGTGGTTGGTCTAGATTCTATAGACACTTGATTGCGTGCCCAGTAAGACTATTTGATTTTCTCGAGAATGATTGTAGAATACTACTGACTTCAAATTTTGATGAGAGTGGTGACTTTATTGAACAATTTGCTTCTAGGAGAGATGTGGTTAGTAACCGCACAATAATAAAAGTGTTAGGTAGTCTATTTCTTGACGAAAACACAGGAAAGGCAAAAAGAGGTGCTCAAACAAGAACAAGACCAGGGAATCATAGACGATATCTGATGTTAATAGATCAGTTATCTCTTAACTATGATATTCACTCCATGTCTTCCGTCGAACTCATTTCCTTACTACCTACTGAGTTTGATCAGTGGCTTCAAGAGTCATAATCCTCTTAATAGCTCACATTCTACTTTATCTCCACTTCACGTTTATTAATCACATGATATATCCCAAGCAATAATATGCAGTAAATGGGGTTGTGTTATATCAATCCTCTTCATTCGTAGACCCCTCTCGTATTAAAGCCGGGATGGTTTTTGATCGTTTAAGACAGGCAGGAACTTATAATTTTCGATTTCTGATTTAGGATTTTCGATTGAAGATTTCAGTAGAAATGATACTACCATATGAAAGAGAGAGAAAAGGGATAATAAATTTCTGAGTGTTTTCTACCAACTTTGTTCTCATTTTCTACCAACCTATTCT
>MAYW01000258.1 GCA_001723765.1 Candidatus Scalindua rubra | reverse complement strand
CAAGAAAAATATTTGCAATTTATTGCTAAAAAGAATAAATTCTATTGATGTAGAATTTGAAAAGGAAGTGTTTTGTGAATTTAAGGAAATGGTGATTCTGATGATGAAGTTTCAGAAGTATATCAATCTCCCACAAGATATTGGGTAGATACAAAGTAATTCTATATTATTGTTGCATTCTGGACAGGTAATACAGCAGCTTGTAACACCCGTGCGTGAAATACATCTGAAAATTCCAATATATAACCATTGAGCTGGAAACCTTTTATTTCTTTAAGGCAACTTGGACAAACAAAACTTATCTCCAATCCTGTTTTTTTTTTTAATCCATCTTTTCCCCCAAAGAAATATTTAATTCACTTAAAACATTATGTTTTAAATATAGTTTTTATAATCTTTTACTAAATTATATCACATCGTCTCTAAAACTTAATGCTTTTTTATTTTCAACCAATACAAATATAGATTTTATCTTCAGCTTTCCTGATAACCTCATAACCTCCCATTTTAGGCTATAAATAGTGACTGTTGATTTCTATAAGGAGCAATTAAATGCTCCTATAAAAACAAAAAACTCTTATTTGAGATTAAAAAAATTAGATTTTTAAATTGAAATATCACCAAAATAGTGATATTTTATGTTAAGGAGAACATTATGAAACTAAAAAAGGCTACTGATTATGCATTTTTGGTTTTGTCATACCTTGGAAGAATTCCCTTCGGGGAAAATACGAATAATAAAGAGGTCGCAAGAGCATGTAATATTCCCGAAAGTTTCCTTGCCAATATTGTCCATAGTCTTTCAAAATCAGGCATTATTACTACCCGTAAAGGAATTAATGGAGGGATTAGCTTAGCTAAGAGTAGTTCCGAGATTACGCTACGAGAGGTTATAGAGGCAATTGAGGGCAATATTGGACTTGTAGATTGTCTGAAAAGTGAAGGAGTATGTCAGTTGGAAAATGCATGCAGCGTAAAGTGCTTTTGGAACGTTCAAAATGAGAAGATATTGGCTCCACTTAATGAAACTACCATGAAAGATTTGATAAACTTTTCAAAAACAGTTCCTAAAAGGTGTCTTGAGGAGGCAAAAAATGATGCAATTAGATAATTACAAACACGAGGTTGAGAAAACACAGAATCTTTCCACTTTGGATACCTTAGAGGAAAAACGAAAGGAAATAGATTCAAGCAGTTTATTAGCAATAGAAGATCTGAATGTTAGTGTTGAAGGGAAAAATATCCTAAATGGTGTAAACCTTAGAATAAAAAAAGGTGAAATTCACACACTTATGGGTCCCAACGGTTCTGGAAAGAGCACACTTGCACATACCTTGATGGGCCATCCTGGATATAAGATTGAAAGTGGAAACATCATCATAAGCGGAGAAAGCATCATTGGTCTTTCCCCTGATGAACGTGCCAAAAAAGGTTTATTCTTAGCCTTTCAATATCCAACAGCCATACCTGGTGTTAGTATAGCGAATTTTCTCCGCACGGCAATTAATACAGTAAAAAGAGATGAAAAGGATAAAATCCCAATATCTAAATTTCGAAGATTACTTAAGGAAAAGATGAAGATGCTCAAAATGGACGAATCCTTTGCCAGAAGATGTGTTAACGACGGATTTTCAGGTGGAGAAAAGAAAAGGGCTGAGATACTCCAGATGGCAATGCTAGAGCCTGAGATTGCAGTACTTGATGAGACTGATTCTGGTCTTGATATTGACGCCCTTAAAATAGTATCTGAGGGTGTTAATGCACTTATTGGTCCTGAACTGGGAATACTTATAATTACACATTATCAAAGGATATTAAACTATATTAAGCCTCAATTTGTACATGTACTCCTGGAAGGAAGGATTGTGGTTTCTGGCGGAGCGGAATTAGCAGAAAAGCTTGAAAAAGAGGGATATGATTTAATAAAAGAAAAATTCACGACTGAAAGTCGTAACGTAGTCCATAGATAACAGAATAAAGATGGCAGTAGGCAAAATTTAGCAATTGTATTTTATGAAATAACAGAAAATATTTCGAATGTTGTTACTGTTGTCTGATATTTGCTAAAGGAAGGAATAAACAATGATAACTAAAAAGCTCGATATAGGTACGAGCAGAGAAAAATTCTGGTTTAGCAAACCAGAGAATTATGTCTATAAGGCTCATAAGGGCCTTTCACACAATGTTGTTTCGGAGATATCATGGATTAAGAACGAACCGGATTGGATGCGTAAATTCAGGCTACGAGCATTAGATATTTTTTATAAGAAGTTAATGCCTACCTGGGGAGCAGATTTGTCAGAAGTAGACTTTAATAATGTTTATTATTATATAAAGCCAACGGAAGGAAAGATGCGTAGCTGGGATGAAGTTCCTGATGATATCAAGAATACGTTTGATGTATTGGGTATCCCTGAGGCAGAACGTAAGTTTCTTGCAGGTGCAGGCGCTCAATATGAATCGGAATCTGTTTATCATAGCCTGAAGGAAGAATGGGAAAGAATTGGTGTAATTTTTCTGGATATGGACAGTGGTTTAAGAGAGCATCCGGACATTGTTAAGGAATATTTTGGTACAGTAGTACCACCGGCAGATAATAAATTTGCTGCCCTTAACAGCGCAGTCTGGAGTGGTGGAAGTTTTGTCTATGTTCCAGAAGGCGTAAGCGTAAGTATACCACTACAGGCATATTTCAGGATTAATGCGGAAAATATGGGTCAATTTGAAAGAACCCTAATTATTGCAGAACCTGGAAGCTATGTGCATTATGTAGAAGGGTGTACTGCACCCGTTTATGCAAGTGATTCACTTCATACTGCAGTTGTTGAGATAATTGTTAAGCGAGGTGCAAGGGTTCGTTATACCACAATACAAAATTGGTCTACAAACGTGTATAACTTTGTGACAAAGAGGGCCGCTGCTTATGATGATTCAACGATGGAATGGGTTGACGGCAACTTAGGAAGTAAGGTAACAATGAAATACCCAAGTGTATATTTGATGGGACCTGGCGCAAAAGGTGAGGTACTTTCTCTGGCCTTTGCAGGAAAGGGGCAGCATCAAGAAGCAGGTGCTAAGGCTATACATGGAGCACCATATACTTCGTCAACTATTACGTCAAAATCAATTAGTAAAGACGGTGGCCGTACAAGCTACAGGGGACTGGTTAAAGTTTATAAAGGCGCAAAGGGAGTAAAATCAAACGTAAGGTGCGATGCATTACTAATGGATGAAACTTCACGCTCAGATACTTATCCTTATATGGAGATTGATGAGGAGAGAGCTACGATAGGACACGAAGCAACTGTTAGTAAGATAGGAGAGGAACAACTTTTCTATCTGATGAGTCGCGGCCTAAGCGAGGCTCAGGCAACTGAAATGATAGTAAGTGGCTTTATAGAGCCAATTGTTAAGGAACTCCCCATGGAATATGCCGTGGAAATGAACCGCCTTATCCAATTGCAAATGGAAGGTTCTGTAGGGTAAGAAAGAGTTTATGTTTGTTAAACAAACCGTGGGGTAAATCCCTGACTGAATAACGTAAGTCTGGCAAGTGTAGCCGCAACCTTTAGGTTGCGTAGTTTCAAAAGATTTTAAATCAACCCATCAAGTGATAGTAAACGCAGGCTAAAGCCTGCGGCTACAAAAATTATCAATATAAATCCCACAACCAGGATAATTATCAACAAATGAAGAATTACAAGGTGCAAGATGGGGAAAGAATTGACAGACAAGGTAATTGAAGAAATAGCAAAGAAGAACTCTGAACCTTTATGGATGAAGGAAAAGAGACTAGAAAGCTTGCATATTTTTAAAGAAATGCCGATGCCTACAGGTCAGGAGGAAACATGGAGACGCACCGATTTTAGTACCTTCAGAATTATTGAGACTATACCCTACATAGAACCACTTCTTCAGGTTAAAGAATATGATAATCTTAATAACCGAGGTAAATTCTCATCTTTATCTGATAGAAACATCTGTGGCACTCTGGTTCAACAAAATTCACATACCGTTTTTAATAAACTTGCAAGAGATCTTCACAAGAGGGGCGTTATATATACAGATATTATCTCTGCAATACACATATACCCTGATTTGATAAAAACGTATCTTTTGACTGATTGTATCAAACCTGATGATAGTAAATTTACAGCAATACATGCAGCCTGTTTAAACGGAGGCACATTCTTATATATCCCCAAAGGAGTAGAAGTTTATCTGCCCATAAGGTCTTTATTTTCAATGAATACCAATGGGGGTGGAATGTTTTACCATACATTAATAATCGCAGGAGCATATAGTAAAGTTACTTATGTTGAGGAGTATAGTTCGCCGTTTATTGATACTCAAACCATAAGTAACAGTGCTGTAGAGATTTTCTTAAATGAAAGTGCATCCGTTAACTATGTAGGTTTGCAAAACTGGGCTACAGATGTTTATCATTTTATTACTAAACGTGCTATAGTCAATAAGGATGCTTCGTAATTACCCAATATCTTGTGGGATTTCCATTTTATTATAGAGGGGAGTTTAAGTAGGGTCAAGCACCGGTTGTCCATTTTCAATTATTTCAGCGAGGGGTGGTATTTTTTGCAGATTATAAACACGGTCCCGAACATAATCCCAAAAAGTAATTCCTTGCTTCCTGCAGGTAGCCATCAGGCTTAAAAA
>MAYW01000257.1 GCA_001723765.1 Candidatus Scalindua rubra | reverse complement strand
AGCCTTGCACCGTCTTTATTATAAGCATTTTGTGGAATGTAACAAATTCTCTTTTTGGGATGGTGAACTACAATTCTCCAAACGTAAGAAAATATCAAAAAAAATGATTGCTAGCTTGAACTACCTGGTGAACTATTACCAAACCACAAACAAATTACCTGTCTGGCTGACAGGCAGGCAATAGCAAATGACCGAAACATCTGTCTTATCCACATCGTTAGTACCTTTATAATATTTTTTTGACCATTTTTGGCAAAATATTTATTAATAGAGTTTTTCAGGTATATTTGATAAGCACCAAATAACAAATTCCAAATAACAAACAAACCACAATGACAAAATCTGAAATTACAAACAACCTGGTTTTGATCATTTGGACATTGCAATTTGTAATTTGTTTGTGATTTGTTTTTTGAGATTTGTAATTTATTAACTCCTGTTTGGTTCTGGCTCGTCCAGGTTAAGCCATTGCTACCTAACGGGTTGAATATTTTATAATTTGAGTATTGGATTTTGTTCATTTGTATATTCTTTAACTTACTTATAACAAACGAGCCGAAAAAGGAGTTAAGGCTTTAGCCCTTTATTTATGGTACCTAAATTGAGCGATTATTGTTACGAAATGATCATATTGCCTTGAAAACATATTTTCTTCTATAAATTTTATCTCTACCTTTTAAGTGAAGAATTCTGTCATTCCCGCAGTCTGTTGAGCGGGAATCTAGTACTTATGATTTCTGGATTCCCGTTTCCACGGGAATGACAATATCGCATAATAATCGCTTAATTTATGAAATAATAAAATCCTAAAAACGAACGAGTCAGAATTATAATGATTTAGAACTTAAAAGAACTCGGGAGCATTCCCAATTTGTTGCACGTAGTTGCTTTGGTTTTTTTGCTATAGCTATAAATGGTCAAAATATTTTTATTAAGCGCTTAAAGTAAATCTTACTTTTCTCTGCGTCTCTGCGGTGAATCTTTACTTCTTTTTCTGCCTTACCCTGAATATATACTCATTAACGCCTTCACGGCGTTGGAAACCTCTTGTTGCATCATTAAACTCAAGCTGTGTCTTAACCGTTGCTGACACTGTACTCACAACCCATTCCCTCCCTGATGCATCTGGTTGAACATTCTGGGTTAGGGTCTGAATACCCTGGATGGAGAGAATGCGCAGACTGGCATCCCTTGGTACTTTATCGTCAATGGCATCGACAAGGCGGGACTTATCAAAGAAGCCTTCTCCCAGAAAGTCCTCCAGACTGGCCTTGTTCCAGGCCCCCATAAGTTTATTAACGGCCTTTTCCACGATCTTCCTATCCACAGGCTGCATCTCCGCTACGGCCTCGGCCTTTTCAGGTAATGCCTTAGGAGTGGGTATGGATTTAATGGAGCGAAATTCTCTGGCAGAGACGGAACAATCTACACCAACCGCAACAACAAGCAATACACATATACACGTAAGTCTAAAGGACACTTTCATTTTATAGAATCTCCGAGATGTTATTATTCGCATGTATGTATAAGATTATTTTCATTCACCGTCTCCACACACCCATGACCGCATCCGTCTGGATCAGGGTCTTCAATAGGCCCGCCACTCCAACCCCTGATCGTTATAGTGCCATGCAGGTGTCTGCATGAGCAGTCAGGAAACACACCCACAACTTCCCCTCCTTCAATACATGATAGAGGCACAAAACCAGTTTGGTCCAGAGTCAGGATAACCGCCTCTACCATCCTCCCTGTCGTATCGCCGCCTAATTTTGGATTTACCGGATCAAACGGATTATTGCCCTCTAATGGGAATACCTGGATAAGGTCGACAATAGGTTCGGAAGGAAGAGTCTCTTCAGGCGGTATTATTGCCACTTTATCTTCAGGCGGGACTACCACCTTCTTCTCCTCTTCCTTTCCCTTGACCACTTTGATTGTCAACTCTTTTCCCTTTGGCAAGCCTTCTATAACATCTTCAACTCCGGGGAGTCTCTCCCTGACTGGCGGCGCTGCCACCTTATCTTCAGGCGGAACTACTACTGCTTTATCTTTATCTTTATCTTCCCTCTTTTTTCGGTTTACTTTGATTATCAACTCCTTCCCCTTTGGTAAGCCTTCTATAACATCTTCACCCGCAGGGAGTCTCTCCTTGACTGGCGGCGCTGCCACTTTATCTTCAGGCTGGACTACCACCTTCTTCTCCTCCTCTTTTACCCTGACTACTTTGATTGTCAACTCTTTCCCCTTTGGTAAGCCTTCTATAACATCTTCACCTCCAGGGAGTCTCTCCTTGACTGGCGGCGCTGCCACCTTATCTTCAGGCGAAACTGCCACCGCTTTATCTTTGTCCTCCTTCTTTTTTCGGCTTACCTTGATTGTCAGCTCTTTCCCTTTTGGCAAGCCTTCTATAGCGCCTTCACCTCCAGGGAGTCTCATCCCGGGTGACGGCGCTGACACTTTATCTTCGGGTGGGACTGCCACCTTCTCCTCCTCCTTCTTTCCCTTGACCACTTTGATTGTCAGCTCTTTCCCTTTTGGTAATGTCTCGGCATGCAATGCATAGTTAGGTACAAACAATCCAATGATCCCGACAATAATCAAAAAAGCTGTCATGCGCACGACGGCCTGGTATCTACACTGCATAATCCTCTTCAAAAAATGTCTTTTTACACAGTCCATGTTTATCATAAACATACTACGTTCCTTATTTGGAGTGCATTGACCGTGTCAATGCATACATCGTCACGCCCGCCTGCCATCTGTCGGGCAGGGACGATGTACTCCATAACTGGCGGGTAAATATCTTTTGTTTTAAATGTTGCATAATCAATTGTATTGACTTTATGTTAAATATCTTATAAAATTTGTATAGTTCTCTCTATTTCACAATCTCTTGAACACAAATATAGTTAGAGAATTAATTTTATAATAGATGACAGGTGATCGAAAATGAAAAATAAAGATATAAAAGAGGCTAAAAAATTGTGGAACGAGCTTTGTAAGAGTGTATCCACAAGACCCTCCCCTTTTTCCGGAATGAGCGAAGAAGAAATTATTAAGCATCTGCGTAAAATCAGAAAAGAACTCTGGGAGAAAAAGCTTGCAACTCGTCCTTGATGCCAATGAGTATATATTTGGTTTGGGATTCTTCAAAAAAGAGAGTTGCGAACATCTTGTAAAGTTTCTTATAGATAAAAACCCTTTACATTCAATTTCCATATGTCGTACAATTGTAGAGGAAGTAAGAGTAAATTTAACCCTTAAGGAGTTCCATAATTTTGTCAAATTTATTAACGTCTTCACCACAATCGAAGAGGATTTCTTTATACCTTTTGAAATAGGTGTGAGATATGAAGCAAAAGGGCTAAAAGAGGCAGATGCCCTGATTGCCGCCTTCACCGAATGGGTTGGCGCCGACGCCCTGGTCACTGAGAACCGACACTTCCTGGTCCACCATAGTGACTTGCCATTTAAGGTTTTAACCGCAGGAGATTGTCTAAAACT
This sequence comes from Candidatus Scalindua rubra, assembly GCA_001723765.1. Classification (GTDB taxonomy): domain Bacteria; phylum Planctomycetota; class Brocadiia; order Brocadiales; family Scalinduaceae; genus Scalindua_B; species Scalindua_B rubra. The sequence continues at coordinate 1,199 of MAYW01000257.1, read as the reverse complement.
CATCTAAATCACTCACTCCTCTTCCTATATATCTCTCAAAACCTGTTAATTGAACAATGAAGGTCCTATCAACTTCTAATCCTCACACAGAGGCACAGAGATCACTAAGAAAATGAAATTTAAAAGTAAGTAAAACAAAATATAATTTTACCCTTTACCCCGCTGAGCGCGGCTTTGTGTGCCTTTTTATCTTCTCTCAGATTCATTTGACATTGTTACAATTGATTGTATAATAATTTCATGCCAATTACAGAGGAATTGAAAAACGTTAAAAAGTTTGAATCTGTCGGTTTTACTCATGAGCAAGCCGAAGCCCTGGCAGAAACAATCGAACAGGCTCAGGTTAAAGGCCAGGAGGGCCTCAAAGAGTTTATACGCAACGAGCTTGAAAAACAGAACAAAGATATTGACAGTAAGTTTCTAGCTTTTGACAGCAAGCTCAACGCTTTGGAAGCTCGCTTAATGGCCTCTCAAAAAGACCTGTTAATCAAGATATTCGGCATTATTGTTGGTACTGTAGGCATTGCCGTTACAATCCTTAAACTCTTCCCTTAATACAGTTACTATTCCCCACTAAAATCACGAAATATCACGAAAGTATGTTCTCACGCAAAGCCGCCAAGAACGCCATGGGTTTTGCTTTAGGAATATTCCTTTTCTTAGCATCTTTGCGGCTTGGCGTGAGTTGAAAAAAGTTTTGTGTCTTTTTCGTGGGCTTCGAAACACGTAACACTCAACCCGCAACGCATCAATAAATCCAAAATCTACAATCCAGCCTACATCCTTTCTCCCTTCTTATATATCTCACAAAAACTGTTAATTGAAAATAAATTCGAAATCCGAAGCACGAAATTCGAAACAAATTCAAATTTTCAAATGATTAAAATTCAAAACAATAAAATGTTTCGGTCATTTGAACATTTTCACCCCGTTAGATAGCTTTAAACAGTATGGCATACACAGCTAGATAATCTTCTATCTAACGGGGTAAATTTGATATTGTTTCGTATTTCGATATTCGATATTCGGATTTTTACATACTTTATGTACACTCAAAAAAACAAGATTTCCTGTAATAGTTCACCAGGTAGTTCAAGCTAGCAATCATTTTTTTGATATTTTCTTACGTTTGGAGAATTGTAGTTCACCATCCCAAAAAGAGAATTTGTTACATTCCACAAAATGCTTATAATAAAGAC
>MAYW01000256.1 GCA_001723765.1 Candidatus Scalindua rubra | reverse complement strand
TCCTCAATTAGTTTTCTGATAAATTCTACGTCCTTGGTAGTTGCAACCCTGCCTTGATATTTTACTTGCAAATCCATATGCAAAAGATAGCATATTAATTCTCCGAATGCAAGAAAATATCAAAAAATGATTGCTAGCTTGAACTACCTGGTGAACTATTACAAACAGGCCTGGAAGGAAGAGAAATTTTGGTTGGGTAAATTTCTTGAGTATCCAGTAATCATGACACAAGGAAAGACTATATTAAGAAAATATCGTAAACAATTTTGTAATGGAATAAGCATACAAAATCATTAATGGGGAATATCCATGACAAAACATTATATTTTAAGCGAATATATTGAGCAGGCCATGGAACAGGCAGTGTACGACAAGCTGGGAAAAAATTCTTTTAGTGGCCGGATTCCATCATGTAAAGGGGTTATTGCATTTGGTAATACACTTCGTATCTGCCAGGATGAATTACGTTCTGTCCTGGAGGATTGGATCCTTGTAGGTTTAAAGTTGGGTCATTCTTTACCCGTAATTGCAGGCATCGATCTTAACAAGGAGCCTATACGTGAGTCGATGGACGCCCTGTAAGCGTCGGGATTTTATTCGACGATTGCGCCAACTTGGCTTCGATGGACCATTTACCGGGACACGACATCAGTTTATGGTCTATCAAAAACACCGTTTAACCATTCCCTCAAATTCTGAATATTCTGTTTCGCAACTCAGGATGATGATTCGTGAAGCCGAAGATATTTTAGGACGTGAAATCACACTAGTGGAATGGAATCAGTTGTAAGCTTTTTTCCGATTATCTGCTATGGTCATTTATGATTGAATATGAGAACAGCCTGAATCCTTTTGATGATGTTAAATTGGAAATAGATATGGCTTCTTCTTTAGCAAACAAGATGATAACTCATAATGAGGAAATATACAATGTTGCAAAGAAATTTGAATCAAAAGGTATAAAGCCGAGAGACGCCTTGCATCTTGCTTGTGCTTTAAGGGGAAAAGCTGATTATTTTATAACCTGTGATGACAAAATAATAAAAAAGGCTTCTGCATTAGGAATAAGTCTCAAGATAATGAATCCAATAAGATTTATTGAAGAAATGGAGGAAAGTTAAAATGTCCAGGATGGTAAGCGATTTAGAAATAAGGCAGAAAGGCTTAAATATTTTGTTTAAAAGTCTTGGAGAAGTTGATGCAATACGGTTTCTATCTCAAATCACGTATGAAAAAAGAGATTATTTAAAACTTCAAGATGAACTGTTTGAAGGAATGGGTATGGAGGAAATTTACAAAAAAGCCAAGGAGTATTCTGAAAAGAAACAGAAGGGTGTCGCTTGAGAGATAGACCTTTCAAAAGAAAGAGGGTTGTGTTTACATTGGGCAGAAGGCAATCTATCATGGTCCGTACAAGGCGATAACAGACGAAGAAGGCCATCTGTTCCCCAGAAATGAACCTGTTGAGGTCTGTACAGATACAGCGGCAAAGCTAAGCAATCCTCCGTACGCAGGACAATTCACCATACTCAATCCTGATGATGCGAATAACGCATCATACAATTGCAGTACCTCGGAAGAAGGAGTTCCTTGTTGTTGAGGTGAAATGTACGTAATAAAATTGGGTGGATGATTAAGTGCTTTGGCAATAGGTAAGTTGAATGAATTAGGAATAGGCGTATACATCTGTCACTATTTATTCTTGCAGGTTCAGCACTCAACATTGCCATATTCTGGTAACAGACGCAACATACATACTATGTAGAAGAGAAATAGGTCTTAGGTTGAGTCTGGATTTCAAGCACAATTTCTCTTAATGTTTGTATTTCCTCGTATTCTTTGATTTCTTCCTTTATGATTTGAGAAGTTGGATCTTTTGATAATTTATCGAGCTCTTCAAAAATGATTGTAAAATTATATTGTTTTTGTGGCATGATTTCCTCCTAAACTATTTTTTTCTTTGCCTGGGATTCTATTTGCCTTCTTATCGTACTTAAATCATTGCGATTGTTGCATCCCGGACAAATGAATATATTATCCTTTGGAAAGGGTATGTTGCCTTCTAGTAATGCCATTCCTTCCTTCAAGTTTGCTTGAAGCTTTGTTATAGTTTTACACTTGGGACATTCAAATGCAATTTCAGCCTTGTTATGTTCTCCCTGGGGAGCGGTACTGACTTTAGAAACCTCAAATCGATAAAGTTGTGAAATCGGGGTTTCGTATATTTTAAATAGGTTGGTTGTATCAAAGGACATCTTTAATAGTATATAGTAACGGCGGATTGCATCGAAGAGGTCTTGATCTTTGCTAAAGTCTGTTACTTTTAATCTCATATCGGTCAAATCTTTAATCGTAATAGATCGTCCATGTGTAAGCCATTTCCCGTGATCGCAAAGTTCCTTTGCTATTTCCCCAGCTCTTTTCTCTTTTTCTTCATCTGTTACTATCTCACCAGATGTTGAATGTTTTTCCCAGAATTTAAATTTATATTTTGATAGCCATTCTGTTACGAGTTTTTTTGCAAAGTTTAGTGCATTTTCACAAGCCTGTATTTCTCCAGGAGATATATTCTGTAAAATTGGTACATAAGCTAGATTTAGTTTTTTATTTTCGTTTTTTTCTACTTCATCTTTTATTTTTTCAAGACCTTCTAAGAATGCATCTGCAGAGAAGCGTTTTTCTCCACGGACAATTTGTGCATCAATAGGTCCAAGTGCAGAGGCTGGCTCCATAAGAATGTCATCGCCTGCCATAGCCATAATCGTTCCTGCGCTCTTAGCATAACCTGGTATAATCATGGTGACCTCAGAAAACCTGTCTCTTATGTATTCTACTATTTCTTCTACTACTTCCGCAAAACCACCAGGTGTTTCAAGAATAATATCTATTTTTTTGCCTTCAAGGTTGCTAATCTGGTCAAAGATGTAAATACGATCATCAAAGTCAATAGATATTGGGGCACCGCTTTTTGTTATGGCACTGGCAAAAGTAAATATAGCTCTTCCCTCTCGTAGCTCGGAGATTCTGGTAAGTTGTTTTTTTCGCTCAGCCTCAAGGCTGGGCCAGTCAAATTTTCTATCTAAATATTCGGCAAATATTCCCATATCTTTAGTCATAACGCACCCCATAAAGGGGTGGCTTGACGGTTGTGAGCTGTCTCAAAGACAGCCATTCAAACCAATTTAAAATTTACCGGCTTCCTGGTCTTTCTCAAGCTTCTCCTGTTGGGATATGTATTTTTTAACCTTTTCAAGCTCAAAACCAACCGTTGACACTGCATATCCTCTCGCCCAAAACTTCTCACCGTTGAAGTTTCTCTCTCTACCTCCATATTGTCTTGCCACCGCTATTGCACTTTTGCCCTTCAAATATCCAATCACCTCAGACACTGCATACTTGGGTGGAATCGATATACACATGTGCACATGATCTAATGCCATATGCCCAGACACAATATCGCTACCCTTCTGCCTCGCTAACTCATGAAATACTCCTTTTAGATATTGTCTTATCTTGCCAAACAATGACTTCTTCCTAAACTTGGGCACAAACACTATATGGTATTTACAATCATACCTTGAATGTGATAAACTATTAAACTTTTCCATTTATTCCTCCTTTCTGGTTTGTTCTAACCGTCAAGCCAGTAGGAGGAATATTATACTAAATACTTGAAGGTAAAACCAGTGGCTTACCTATCAATGAGTTATTTGCAAGCAAAAGGAATGCCATGGGGTTTAAGTAAGTGGTTTAATCATATAATAGTTTATCTTTTAAAAAAATCCAACTAATTATCATGATGTTGGATTAAACGACATATCAATATATATATCGCAATTTTACAATATATTCCTTATGCGCACCCAGCAAACCACCTTCTGGCTTTAAGAATATTTATAGCTTTTTAAACATGATGCGCACAATCTCAATTAATTAACAGTGCTTCGCAGGAGCCCAATCCCCCCTTGACTGCATGTTTTAAAGCGTTTGTTTTGTTGTAAAAAATTTTATCTTTTGAGAAATCATATTGCAGGGATGCTGTTTTTACTCTTGACTAAAGCCTCAATAGGTAACACCTTCCCGAACCATTCTTATTCTCCGTGTAATGATACAACGGTGCTTGGGTAAAAAAAAGGATTGTGTGGTAAAGGTCTAGAACTATTTTAAGTGATCCTCGCACCAATCCATATATATTTCGCTACTAGTGTAACTTTCGAACCCGGTGTTACCTTTTCTAGTCATTATGCAAATCACTAAATCGACTTCTTTGTGTTTGGGAACATTCGTAGTTTTTAACATATTCCGATTATCCCAAAGATAAGCTGAAATATTGTGCATAAAATTTTTGCTTTTATAACCCTCTTTTTTCAAAGCTTTCTTGATTTCCTTTTTTAGATCAGTCTCTATTGACTCAGGATGTCCTACTGGAGCCCCTGCATTCGTTGTGTAAGATATCAATACAATAGCAGCGAAAATAATTGTAACGCTTGTTTTCTGAATAATGGATTTCATTTACTAATCCTCCCTTTCTGCCGCTAATTATTTTTCCTCTCAACGGCAATTATTTTTATGGTTATTGAGTTAACTCACCATTGTGGTATACTTCTTTTAAAACTAACCAAGTCAACAAACAGAGGAAGTTTCCACGATGGCTCAAAGAGAACCGATGTCATTATTTCAATTTCATAATATGT
>MAYW01000255.1 GCA_001723765.1 Candidatus Scalindua rubra | reverse complement strand
TATTAGCCCTGAGATGTTTTTTACGTCTATCAAAAGTTTTTTGGCCGTACACCAGAAGGATGGCTTAAACTACAGCTTCAGTATGATCTATGGCAAGCAAAACAAACTACGGATTTGAAAAAATTAAAAACGGATTAAAGCTGCATAGAACTTCAATGTTTTCAACAAGACGGAGTTTAACAATATATAATCAAATTAGTGGAGTTAACCGCCCTTATTATTCCTTGTTTGGGCGGTAACTCACTTTGGTCGTTATAATCCGCCAACACACAATTATTTAATTTGTTATATGTACGTTATGCAAGTCTTGGAAACCTGAAGCCCGCCTGCCCTGCAATGCCGTTCAGATGGGACAGGCAGGGTTTCCGCTACTCATGATGTTGATAATAAATAGGTAACGTTAATTGGCAACGAAGTCCGTATCGTAAGGAGTTTAAGGGCTAACGGGGGTCAGGTCTTGCAAGGGCTAACGGGGGTCAGGTCTTGCAATGTTACAAATAACTTAATCCTCCAACAAACTAAATCAATACTATCAAGTAAGTTGAAAAAAAATGATAAAAAGTAATAATGAAAGACCTGACCCCCTTTGGTGCCCTCAATTTGAAACAGCGTTATCAGGTTTCCAAGGATGCTTAGGATAAGGGTTATTAGAAACGGGAAACGGGCCAAGTCTGCTTATGGCTTAACTGATATTATTTTACGTATACAGTAGTTTATTAGATTAGCTATCGGCAGACCCCTTGTCTTGTTGTCTAAGGCCCAGTCGTCAAGAGGTCAACATTCCCTAAAAGATAATTCCCCTATTTATTTTTCGAATAAATAGATATATAATTATTTATTGAAACCCGATACGTTATTCTTTACACTATAATTTGTGATTAAGAGCTTTAAGCATAAAGGGCTGAAAAAAGTGTTTGAGAGAGGTAACAAAAATGATGTACAATTCACCACATCCAGGCGAAATAATTCGTGAGTTTTGTATAGATTCAATAGGGTTAACAGTAACCGAAGCTGCTAAAGCGTTGGGAGTAACTCGAAAAACACTATCAGTTCTTCTAAATGGACATTCCGGTATTAGCCCTGAGATGTTTTTACGTCTATCAAGAGTTTTTGGCCGTACACCAGAAGGATGGCTTAAACTACAGCTTCAGTATGATCTATGGCAAGCAAAACAAACTACGGATTTGAAAAAATTAAAACGGATTAAAGCTGCATAGAACTTCAATGTTTTCAACAAGACGGAGTTTAACAATATATAAACAAATCAAATCAGTGGAGTTAACCGCCCTTATTATATTCCTTGTTTGGGCGGCAACTCACTTTGGTCGTTATAATCCGCCAACGCACAATTATTTAATTTGTTATATGTACGTTATGCAAGTCTTGGAAACCTGAAGCTTTCCGCTACAATAGAAACTCCGAATGAATCCCTCAATCTATAGTAAACGAATCAGATAAATCCCCCTCTTTCCCCCTTTACGAAAGGGGGATTAAGGGGGATTGTTCCCTTTAGTAAAGCCCCCCTTATTCCCCCCTTTTCTAAAGGGAGGTAGGGGGGATTTAGGAGGATTTGTCAACTTACTATTCCCTTTAACTATAGTGTTGTACTGATTAATGCTGAATAATAGGATTATTTCTTCTGAATACCCATGCTATCAGGGCACAGGAGTAAATGCCATATTAATAGTTTATGGTATTTTAATAACCTGTTTCTGAGTCTTTCGCTTTGAAATAGTGTTATCAAATTGCCCAAAATATTTAATATAAGGTTTATTAATAACTTACACGGCTTTAAGCTGCGAAGCGTAAGATATGAAATAGTATCTCTGTATTTTCTGAAAAATTTGTAAAGAGATTTATAATATTCGATTTGCGATTCCCAGGGTGTCTTTTTTTTACTATGCCCGGAAATATGAAATACTCTCGCATCCGGCACGTGATAGACTTTCCATCCTTTTTTGTGCATCCTGAAGCACCAATCAGTTTCTTCCAGAAAGATAAAGTAATCCTCATCAAAAAACCCTACCTCATCCATTGCCTCTTTTCTAACCATCATACATGCACCAATTACAGAATCTACTTCTATTGGAGAATTATAATTTCTGGCTTTACTTGGATATTTATTTGGGGAAATGATACGGAGGATGCTTTTGTTAAATATTTCTGTTTCTAAGGAAGGAAAATTATCTATTGAATTTTGTTTCGAGCCATCTTCATTTAAAAGTTGTGCACCTGCTATTCCTGCTCCGGGAGAATCGTTCATGAAGGTTAGCAGATTCTTTATCGCCTCTTCTTGTAAGATAGTGTCTGTATTAAGGAGTACTGCAAATCTTCCCTGCATTATGTTGAGGGCTTGATTATTAGCATGTGCAAAACCAGTGTTAGTCTTATTCTCGATTAATTTTACTTCAGGGAAGTTTTTCTTCGTTGCTTCCTGGCTCCCGTCCGTTGAATTATTGTCAACTACATAGATCTCGAAATCAATGTCCCTGACAGTCTTATAAATAGAATTCAGACAATCTATCAGGATGTCACGGGTGTTCCAGTTTACGATTATGAAAGAGATATCTACCAATCTTCAGTTACATCCCCCTTGAATGAAACATAGAGTATTTTTTCTGTCTTACTGAAATTTACTATTTCTCTGAGTATGCTTTTCTTTTCATTAATTATGCTGTATTGTTTCAGGCCTGCCTGTGCGTTGCACGCAGACAAGTATTCCTTTAAGAATCTTAATCTATCAGTTGTCGAAATGAATCTCGGTGTGGATAGATTTATCTGTGTTAAGTTTTTTATTCTTTTATGTGTTGTTATTTGCTCGTTGAAGGAAACCTTATCAAAATCCAGGAAAGTGAAGTCGAACGATTTGGCTTTCTCTTTCACCATGATATTGCACGTCTTCAAGTCGCTGTGAAATATGTTCTGATTATGCATCTTTCCAATAGTCTTTGCAAAATCATTTATAAATGTTCTTCTCTTTTCAATCTTTTCGATTGATGATTGACGTAATTGATCTGTATCAAGTGGAGTTATATTGAAGTTATTTACCTCCCCTCTTTCCCCTCCTTGTAAAGGAGGGGATTTGGGGTGGTTCTTTTCTTTAAATTGAGTAGACTTTAACTGATTATGGAAGTTCTTTAATATGTATCTATCCATTTCCAAACTGTCTTTGACGTCTTCCATGATTAGATAACTATCTGTTGTGATTCCCAATACTTTCTTTTCCATTAATGCCAGTGGTTCAGGTGTGTTGAAGCCGTACACCAATAAGCCATTACCTGCAATCCACGCCTTCCTCCCTGCAGAATTACGGAAGATATTTTTTATAAGGCACATTCCACAACTTACCTTATACTTTTTTACTACAACACTCTGAATTTTCTCATTTTCAAGAGGGAATCTGGTTAAGGCAGTCTTTGTGTCGCGTTTCATGACTATGGCTTTATCACCACTTACCAATGCATTATGATGTTTCTCAATTAATTCTTGAAAGCTGCCTGTATCATAACCTTTCCGGAAGAATATTTTCATACCGGTAGACCTTTTCTTTGAAAAAGCACTGCTTTCTTTCAGACATCTTTTCAGCCTGCTTCTATAATGGATATTCCTTATTCTTGAGGATTGCGATTCTATTTGTCTGACGAGTTCACCTTCGTCCGTGATGTTACTAAGGGCATTAAGGCCATATGATCTAAGAAAATCTAATTTATCAGATTTTGTCAGTATTGATGATAAAGAGTTAAAAATCTGTGCGAGATTGTGCAGTCTCTTACGACAAGACATTCTCTTCAAAATTTTTACGCGGTGAAGGTCCATTAAGTAAAAGACATAATCATGGGTTGAAGAGGATTGATTATTTTTGAATTTTATTAATATGTTACCTGCATGAAGGTCGTAGTGAAAGAATCCCTTTTCATGAATATTTCTTATAAATCCTGCCAGTCTATGCAGTAATTCCTTCTTTTCGGCCATTTTTTTCTCTGACAAAACACCATCAAAGTTAGTCTGACAATATTCTATGAGTGGTTCACTTTTTGAAACAGCCTCCGTAACAAGTAAACTACATGTTCTTTTTTCTGCTATTGCAAGTGGCAGGACAGTATTGATATCCTTGCTTAACAATTCATTGGCTATCTTCCACTCAGTCCTGGTTCTGGTGGGTGCAAACAGATATTTGACGTAATCACTATAGCTTTTTCTCTTGAAATACTTAATATATATTCCACCGTCACTTATTTCTGAACCTGGTATTGAAATAACAGACCTTACCTTAGTTTCTTTTATTAATTTATAAGGTTTTCCATTTAACATAGAATGGAAATCATCAAGATTTATCTTGTCTAAGATATTTTCGTATCCCTCTCTTACAGTCCATTGTGCTCCGTTTTTTACGGTCTTTATTGACATAGTTCTATTATGCATTTTTTAACTTTCGAGGGGTGCTCAATTGATATTACGTAGAATTTGCTGGAAAATGAACTCGTAAAAAATAGTTCCAAAATTTTTCCCATCGATTACTTAAAATTAATGCTCTAAGATTTAAAACATTTTGTCCACCCTCTTTAGACCAACTCATTCCTGATTTTTTTAGACGAGAACCAATCAAATTTTTGCAGGCAGCCTCAACAACTCCGCTACCTATAGGAAGATTCTTTTGTTTATATTCAAAATAATTCATCCTTCTTTGGTTTTGTTGTAAATATTTTAATTCCTTTTCTATGTCAGAATTATCCCTAACAAGGCAACGTCGATATCGAACAGCTCTAATTGTTTTGGCAGCGCCATTTGGG
>MAYW01000254.1 GCA_001723765.1 Candidatus Scalindua rubra | reverse complement strand
TAATGTGTTCTACTGATCTATTAGGTTTTACAGAAAAGAAATTGTCAGAATCATATTCAATTGGTTTCCCCATATCTGCATAAATTGCAATATCACTAATTTTCTTGGCTATTTCTCTGTCAGTTGCAGTAACAGGTATTCCTAAAATTCTAAAGGGGTTCTGATATATTAAGTCCATACTATTCTCACTTGTTTTACATTAATGTTTTGTAGCCTACCAACGAATGAAATAACCTGTCGTAAAAAAATTAACCACAAGTCATTTCCTTATTCAAATTTATTTTCATAAAACCACCTAAACCCGCAACTACGCTACTCGCTTCTCACGTCCGGTGGAGTGGGTGTTATGTTTCATCTTCGCTATACATTAGAAATTTTGGTAGAATCACCGTGACCAAATACATTTATATAACCATCGAACTCTAATAATTTGATTGAAGCTCCTATACTCCCTGATGTTTTACTTTTACATCCAAATTCATTTACACACACAGTTTTTATTTCCCCCCGCGTAACAGGACTATTCTCAAAAATATATCGTTTAATTTTAGATGGTAAACTATTCGGGTTCGCCAATTGTATTCTATATTTTGTAATATATTCTGGTTCAGTTCCAATTCGTTTAGTAGGTGGAGGTTTGGGTTTTACTCGTGGGGTTCTTGGTTTTTCAGGTATTTGTTTTTTTGCACCTTGTTTTTTTACAAAACGACTGGCCTCATCAATTGAAACAGTGTACCCTTCTTTTCCAACAATTGCAATTAACGCTTCTGGTAGGCTCGGAAATGGTGGCTTTAAAATATGGCGACGGGCTTGTGGAAAAGCATCTTCCATTATTCGTTGTTTTTGGGACAACTTCAAATATGATTCCGCTTCGATTCTGGCTTTTCCTGAACGGATTTCATTTTTTGACAAAAAAGCATCAAAAATTAATTCAATATCATCAATGTCATCTTCCAACAAGTCAATATCTTTAAAACACTTTTCGGAGAATTCACCACCTGTTTGAGAATAATAAAAACGCCATTTCTGTCCATCGGTAATAATTGAAAATGGAGCAGTATTATTTCGGTTATAATCTCTTAATTGAACTTCGTGTTTTGCTAAATCAAATTCAAGTTTACCCATTGCTTTAATTTCTACAAAAACACTTGGGGTTGACGAATTATCAAATAAGGCAATATCCACCCGTGATTTATCTTCATTGGGGACAGTATTAAACTCTGTCGCAACTTCTTTTGGGTTCCAAATATTCCAATCAAGTTCTTTTAGAATTCTGGAAACAAGCGAGAAACGGACATTTTCTTCATTTTTGAAATATCCCTTTTTAATGAATTCTCGAATTTCTAATAAAATTTCATTCATACTTTAATCCAAGTTTTTAATAGTTTGTTGATGAAACATAACAGTGTCAATATGTGGAAACTTTTGACTCATATCACCCTTATAGACTGGGCTGGATTCAAGTAGTAAGTGCAACATTATGATAGGAATACGGTAAAATGATTGATATTTTTCCACATAAGGTGCAACTGATATAGTTAGTAAAGACTGTCGACACATTGTAAAAGGTAAATTATGGAATTAAATGACCGGCTACAACCAAAATTTGTTCCTGATCGGGATTTAAAACTGATGGATCAGGTGCGGCAGGTGTTACGGTACCTGCCCAATACCTTCATAGTATAAATACCTTCCCCCTATGAGAACGAGTTAAAATCATATCTATATCTGATTTATCCTTATGTCTGGTGGTGAGTAAAGTTGTGGGCCTCTTTTTGCCGTTCCATCATAAAATATTTCACCAGTACTAGCTTTGATTAATATCAAGTACACTTGTAGGTAACAATGAGAAAATAGCAGCTGTAGAAATTCTTTGGAACTGTTCCAGAACTTCGATCAGTTTTAGCGTCGATATTTTAATATCTTCCGTTGTATCATACCCTCCATGGACAATCTTGTTCCTTATGCCTCTGTTTTTACCATTGAACTTGTTAAGGTCTTTCATAAGATCCATACTTTTTGGAGGTTTAAGATCAAGCGGCATACCATCATTCTTTTCATAATAACCTGTAATCCATTCTATTACTTTCTTTTCAATTTGTTTTGTATGTCTTTTTACATCCTCATCATCTCTTTCGTCAAACATAAATAAGTATCTATATCGTGCTACATTCTCACTTGATCTAATGTTGTTTTCCAAGTACCATTTCTTAAAACCTTTCTTTAAGTACTCATAAGCTCCATCACTAGAGTAGGAGAATCTCCCAGCGAACATACTCTCTAATAATCCATCCAGTTTTGAGTATATGTAAATGTAACTACTTTTTATTATCTCCTCCTCTAACTGAAGTTTGTCTAGTATGGGCCAGATTGCATTTTCATGTGATCCAAGGAATGGTAGCCTGCAATCATTTTCAGGCCATAGTTCATTGTCCTCAATCAAACTTTTCATTAGCGATATAGATGAAACCGACATGTCTATTGTAAGAACTACTTTGTAGAACGATTCTGACCAATAGCTCATTAATTCTTTCAAACGTTTCCAGTATTGGTTCTTTAATGTCATCATAGAATTCTTCCTAATCCGATGCTGTTAGTCCTGTCTGGTCCACTCACGACTAACCTTCTTAATAATCATTATACTTATTACCGCCATTGCATGCTTTTAGGTTTGAAATAGGAGGGAAGGCTGCTAGAGTCAGCAATGCTTGTTTTAGGAATTCTGGTTGATTCTTCTGGTTTCAACCAAGAATGTTTAACCCAATTCCTGTTTATAAAATCAATCGAGTACCAGCCTCCTTCCACATCTATATAATAATAATATAACGTTCCAGTTTGTGTATCAAAGACTTCTCTCTTGTCGGGATTTAACATAAATCTACCCTCCCACCCTTATAAACTCTAACTGTAATGATCAATGTTATCACAACTAATACTGCCAATAGCGATGTGTTTATCTTGTTGTTCATAATAGGTTTCTCCTGTTTTTTGTACACTTTTAGGGTTGTAATACATGATTTCAGTCATAGTCATCTCTTACTGGCGCAAACTTGATGTTTATTTAACAGAACCATTTCCCCATATCTTTCAATTTTCAAATTGACGTTACCAGTAACCAGTATTATTACATTGTGTTGATTAATTTATGTGCCATGGCGGTAGGGGTCTTTTACTCCCAGATTAGTTAATAGTTTTTGGTGTCCAGTGCAGCAAATTGTTAGGTAGTTTAACTTATTAAAAGTATCCATAAGACAATTAATGTTTCGACAAACATGAGAACCTCAAAAAATCTTTCTCTTATTTGTAAATATTTATGTTTTTCCCTCGCGTCTTCTATCTGTGTTTTTCTCCAATCGGCTGTATGTTTATCTATCAATTCACCGGCTTCTTCTTCTGACTTTATATTCATCCTTTCTTCTTCTGGAATATCCGGCATATCATCTATAGTCTGTTTATCTAAATCAAAGTAAACTGATTTAACAACACGAAAATTTATGATGATTAACCAAATTGATATAATACATAGGATAATTAGAGCATAGATTTGACAAGATGGACTATTAGGTTTTGATATTGCATCAATAGAGAAAAAAGTAAGAATTATACCATTTATTGTTAATAATGCACTCCAATACACATTTGTAGATTGTAAATAATTATCTAATATTCTTAAATCATAATCTCTTACATCACTCATAAGTTTATTTCCCCTTTTAAACCAACTAAAGAATAAACTCACGGGCAGCGTTAGCTGTCCGTGTGGAGTGGGGGTTAGAAAGAATGATTAAAAAGAATACCATTGTAATTTCCAATAGCATTTATAAACAATCTTTCGATTTTCATCAATGTGTAAATAATATCCCTGGCTCCAAGGGGAACCATTATTTTGCCAAATTATTGTATTTTGATTTTCGGAATTATGTGCAAAAGCAATTTCCCACCAAACTGGAATATCTTTCCAATATTCAGAATCAGGATCAATCCACAATGAATCTGATTTAGAAACAGAAAATCGCCAATTTAATGGAAATTCTAAATTAGCACCCTTTTCTAACTTACTATTATTTGTATCATTTTTACTTAATATTGTCGGTATAACAAAATCGTTAAGAGAGATTTGGTGACCTGCAAAACTATATTTGATAAAAAGCATATTATTTGAATCCCTAAAGTCTGAATCAAGATATTTTATACTTATTTCTTTAGCATCTTCAATAGGGTATGGAATATTTTTTAGTTCACATAATATATCATATTCCATTTTGTTTAGGTTCACACTTTCAATACCAAAACTATTTAACCGAATATGCCTATTTGGTTCACCAGATGTTTTTGCTTTTTGTTCACCATTAAAATAAATCCATGATGTTTTTTGTTTTGTTTCTGGTGTTTCATATTCAAAAATACTCTTGTCGGGTATATACTTCCAGTATTCTCTATCGCCAAGGTATGAAAATTCTTCAAAGTAAGAAATTGGATGTATTGCAATATTTTCTAATAGACCATCCAAAGTATAATGTCTTTCAAATAATATTTTACCATTTGGATTATTATTTTCATAACCAATTATTATTTTGGGGGTGCCATTTGAATAATATTCGGTAGTGAATTCTTTTATATCTTGAGCACCTAACCGAATAAACTCACCGGAGGACGGCGAATCCATTCTAAAATATTTGTTAAAAATTCTCATCATAATTTTACCCAAAATCATTTAGTTATGCCACCAAGTTTAGCTGTCCGTGTGGAGTGGGGGTTATAATTCAAATTATCCAAGTGCCATAGTACGAAGCATTCA
>MAYW01000253.1 GCA_001723765.1 Candidatus Scalindua rubra | reverse complement strand
GGAAAGTTTGAAAACCGCCTGTCTGCCGTGTTCGACACAGGTAGATAGGTTTTCATTTGACAACCTGGACGAACCAGAATAAACGAAATATTTAACCTTCTTGGTTCTGGCTCGTCCAGGTTGGGAAGACTATAGAAAATAGAAAAATAATCCCCCCTCACCTTCCTGCCTGTCGGCAGACAGGAATCCTCTCCCCTATGGGGAGAGGGAAGGGTGAGGGGGATATCTTGAAAAAAGGACTTTATGCGACAAATTAGTGCAGAAGAAATAACAAACAACGTTGAAAAAATATGTATAGATGCTAATTATAACCTGGGAGATGACCTCATCGCTTCCTTAAAGAATGCACTGGAAAGAGAGGAATCACCATTGGGTAAAGAAGTAATCACACAGATATTAGAAAATGCAGAAATCGGCAGAAAGGAAAAAGCCCCAGTTTGTCAGGACACGGGGTACGCCGTTGTGTTCATTGAAATAGGCCAGGAAGTCGTACTCGAGGGAAATAGCCTGCAGGAAGCCATTAACGAAGGTATCAGACGAGGTTACAGGAAAGGCTTTCTGCGCAAGTCAATAGTAAAAGACCCCTTAGACCGGGTAAATACAGGTGACAATACTCCAGCAGTGATCCATACTGACATGGTTTCTGGTGACAAATTAAAAATCACCTTTATAGCAAAAGGCGGTGGATGCGAAAACATGAGCCGCACGGCAATGCTTACACCTGCGCAAGGGCGTGATGGTGTGATAAACTTCGTGGTAAAAACCGTAAAGAATGCCGGGGCGAATCCATGCCCGCCCATAATCGTTGGTGTCGGAATCGGTGGAACCTTCGAATACGCATCCTTATTATCTAAGAAAGCAATATTACGGCCCGTGGGTAGCCATAATAAAGATAAAGCCATTTCCAGTTTAGAAGACGAATTACTGGAAAAGATTAACAAACTGGGGATAGGACCACAAGGCCTTGGTGGTAGGATAACGACATTAGCCGTACATGTAGAAACTTATCCATGCCATATTGCCAGTCTACCGGTAGCCGTAAATATAGAATGCCATTCACATAGACCTAAAAGTATTGTGATTTAACAAATCCCCCTCTTTCCCCCTTTGAGAAAGGGGGACTAAGGGGGATTTTAAGCTGGTTCAATATTGCCCGCCTGCAAAGCTGAGCTTAGCTCATGCCATTTGTCGGGCAGGGATTTTCACAGATGTCTACCCGACTGCGTCGTTCAGGTGGATGCACAGATAAAAACTTTAAATATAGTTGAATATAATCAACCCTTCGACTTTCCCCGACCTCATGGTTCGATGTACTCACCATGCTGAGCCTGTCGAAGCAAAGGACGGGGTTTGCTCAGGGTTGATACTGAGCGGCGCTTTTTTATCCCCGCCTTGAAAAGGCGGGTTTTGAGCGCCGTCGAAGAATCAAATATCTATTATGACAGAATATATTAATCTAAAAACACCTCTGAGCGATTCTGATGTTGAAAAGTTAAAGACTGGAGATAAAGTCCGAATTACGGGAATCCTATACACCGCAAGAGATGCTGCTCATAAACGACTCATAGAGATGATTGAGTCCGGTAAAGATTTACCTTTTGACTTAAGAGGTCAGTTGATTTATTACGTTGGACCTACACCTGCCAGGCCGGGTCAAGCAATAGGTTCTGCAGGACCAACGACAAGCTACAGGATGGATACATATACACCAATTCTTATTAAGATGGGACTTAAGGGTACAATTGGAAAAGGTGGGAGATCGGAAGAGGTGATAGAAGCAATGAAAAGATATAAGGCCGTTTACCTTGCTGCGGTTGGTGGCGCCGCAGCTCTCATAGCCAGAACAATAAAGAAAGCCAGGGTTATTGCCTTTGAAGACCTCGAAACAGAGGCCATACGTGAGATGGAGGTAGACAACTTTCCGGCAATTGTTGTAAATGATACTAAAGGTAACGACTTATATAAAGAAGGTATAAAAAATATAGGTTGCCGTATTAAGCCTTCATACCACCTTGTGGTACCCTGTCTGCCGACAGGCAGGGACAGGCAGGCACGAAAGATGAAAACTAGGAGTACCAAAGCTTGGATTCCCCGCGAAAGCGGGGTAGTTTTCATCCCTGCCCGACGGATGGCAGGCGGGCTTGCAAAAGCAGGGTACACTGGATTCCTCCCGAAAGGGAGGTATTTTCTGATCAAACCGTTATGCCCTTTCATGGCACCACGAAGCATGAAAACCTGTCCTGACGAAAGTAATGTCATCCCCATGAAGATGGGGACAGGATCAGATTCCCTGTCTGCTTCCCAAGTAGTTATTCCTCGGGAATGACAGAAAAACATGTCCTCATGTAAATGGGGATTGAATTGTGTAAATAAGTTAGAGCGTCACAAGTTGTCATTCCCGACCACGATCGGGAATCTATTTTCAGATTAAAAATAT
This sequence comes from Candidatus Scalindua rubra, assembly GCA_001723765.1. Taxonomy (GTDB): domain Bacteria; phylum Planctomycetota; class Brocadiia; order Brocadiales; family Scalinduaceae; genus Scalindua_B; species Scalindua_B rubra. The sequence goes on along the minus strand of MAYW01000253.1, from coordinate 2,382 downwards.
GTGGCGACTGAAAAGACTAAGCTGTCATTATTTTGGTCAGTCCCTCTTGGATCTCCAGCATTTATACGTCTACCATGCTCTGTATTAATCTGATATTCAGCCTTAAACACAGTATCCTCAGTGTATCTGAAGTTAAATCCTGGCGTCAATCGTGTCCTCCTTACATCACCTTCTGTTGCAACATTGGTAGGTGAATTTACATCAAGCTGACCCCATCGTAGTACGGCTGTAAACGTGGAATCGTCTGTAATGAATGGAACATGGTCAACCAGGAATTGTGGCATGAAGTGGTATCTTGGTTCTATATAGTACCCCCACATGTCCCCAGCCATAAAGTCACTTTTTTCACTACCATTGTCGAAAACACCATCCCTTTCTATAGATGCATGACCATACTCACCGACCAGTTCAAACGGGCCTCTCTGATATGTCCAGTCAAGTGCCTTAATTGTCATACGGTTTTCGTTACTATCATCTATCTCCCCTGTGTGAAAGGAGGCGCCAAGCTCAAGACCAAGAAACGGGCTAAACGCCAAACGCCCAACGATCGCAGGGTTAGTGTTATTTTCAGTATCTTTGCTGCCCCTTGAATTTCTTATAAACCCTTGAATGTCACCTACGCTAGTGTCATTAATAACGCTTGTATTCCCTTGTATTGACTGAAAGCCATTTACTGCATAGATTTCATAGTCAAGCTTTGACATTTCTGTGGGATAAAATGTCCCAAAAAATCCCATACCTGATTCGCTGAGGGTTGTTGGTAAGATAAACGTGCTTACCATCGGCCTGTCTGTCAGGTCCTGAAGGGGCGAATCATGGACAAGATTAAGCTTGCCAAGTGGACTTAGTATGATTCCACCACGATAATTTAACCAATCTGTCATAAGGAAATCTATTGTTGCAAATTCTACTTTTATCTCACCTCTGTCACCACCAACTCCTCCTTGCGTGTTTGTACCACCATGTTCAATCTCTATCTCAGTAGCAAACTTGACTCTATCGGATACATCGGAATAGATAAAGGGGATGAGTCGATGCTGGTCAAACGTTTTATTTGACTGGCTGCCTGCATCGAATTCAAGTTCATGGTCCATATATCCGCCTAGATAGGTATTTCTGCCAAGTCTACGCAGGAAGGGTTTTGTCTCCTGTTTACCAAACCATGGGGCGAGACCTTTGTCTCTGAGTTCCTGCGCCTTTTTTGCCCAGTAGAATTCTTCTCCCGGGACAAGACCCCTTACCTCTTCCCTTAATGCCTGAAGCTCTTTCTTCTCCGCTTTAGAGATATCTTCCTGTTTCTTAAGTTGTTCTTTTAATGCATTAAGTTCTTTTTCCAATGCCTCTATCTTGCCATTAATTTCTTCAGCCCCTCCTTGTGCATATACCTTCGAGTATGTAATACCGAAGACAAAAATAAACAAACACACAAACATAATCATGCACTTCTTCATAAATCACTCCTTTCTAAAATATTAAAATATAAGAAAGTCTAAAGTGACTAAAGTGAACTAAAACTAAGGATTAAATCATTTTTAACTTTAGACATTTTAGGCACTTTCAACTTTAGGCACTCCTTACTCTACTCTGTGGCTTAACGTTTTCTCAGTTTGTGCTCCCTCATTACTAAATGTAAATGAGTCTCAGCCTCACTTATTAGTTAAAAAAATATAGCTTTATATCTTCATGTTAGTATTACAAATTATTTAAAGCCTTTCAAACTTGGAGTACTATTAATTGAGTCTCAACCTCAATCATAGAGTAAAAAAATATGAACTTTCAATTCCTGGATTAATGCAATGTTTTCAAATTTAAGAATTGAAGATTCATATAATAACACAGAGAATGCAAATGCAACTGAGTCTTATTTGCAACATTTTATATATTTTTTGTTGATTGTCAACAACTTTTTTTGAATTTTTTTTTTATCCTCTATAGTATTAGTTATTTTAAGTAGTGTCCGGTTAGGTTTTTGCATGCGCGGGTTTTGTCATACCCGAACGCTTCCCCGTTTTCACGAGGACAAGTTTATCGGGTATCCAGAGGTTCATTCATCCTAGATTCCCGCTAAAGCTTGTCCCCGCACGCTTTAAGCGGGGAACATGCGGGAATGACAGCTTTGGGGTGATAAATTAAACATGCAAAAACCTAACCGGAACGAGTCGGAAAGAAATGTAGGGCGAGGCTTTTAGCCTTGCGTTCGTTGCATGAAAGCAAACCTAAAGGTTTGCCCTACATGTTACATACAACAAAATATTTTATGGCTATTGAGTTAACTCACCATTGTGGTATACTTCTTTTAAAACTAACCAAGTCAACAAACAGAGGAAGTTTCCACGATGGCTCAAAGAGAACCGATGTCATTATTTCAATTTCATAAAATGT
>MAYW01000252.1 GCA_001723765.1 Candidatus Scalindua rubra | reverse complement strand
TGACACATCCACAGGTTTTCTGATGATGTTGTAACGCGTTGATTAAAAATGGACTTGTGTGATATCATAATATTTTAGAGAATTGCTTGAGGTCAAAATTTAGGGGTAATTAATCTGTATGAAAATCCATGTTTAAACGCAAAAAGGTATGAAAAAACAAGGGAGAAATGGTGTTACAATACTTAATGACAAAGTGAGAATTCTCGTTAGAGATTCTTCGTTCCCTTTGGTCACTCAGAATGACACAGTCTCCCGGAGGAGAGGAAGTGGAAAGGTTGAATAAATAAAAAATCTCCTCATAAAGCAAATCCATGCAAATCCAGGGACACCATACTTAATTGGTCTCTACTGATAACTCTGCCATTTTAATTATAGGAAGTTTTATTGCCTTTTCTCCCAAGAGATTATCTATAACATACTGTGGTGCACTACGATAATTTAATATAGCCTTTATCTTTATAGGAGGTATTATATTGTTCGGAATTAAACATGCAAATCGTTCTTCCTTTTTCCCCTTTGGGGGAACGCGATTGTCTGATATGATATGAGTTGCGGCCCATACGAATAAAGTCGGTTCTCCCTTTTCATCACCAAATACTGTGTGATATATTGTGGTCTCGGAATCAATTTTTCCTCCCTCATCTACTGTACCGCTTTGATATAAGGTCTTACCTTCTGAATCAGTTACAGAAACCTCAAGCCACATCTGCCTAGCCTCTGTGAGACCCGTAGGCAGATAATGTCCTGCACCAGTATTCATTATGTCCACCTGGAATTTGAGCATACCACTCCTTTGAACATCAGAAACAGCATGGATTGCGAGGGTTGCGGCATTCTGAAGCCTTTCAACGGCCATCTGGGGTTGTAATTCTGAGTTAGGTGGCAGGGATATTGGGACAACACTTCCACCTACAAAATAGTGTGTCCATATATGCGGGCGTTTTATGCCCCCGAGAATTTCAGGGGTTGCAAACCCCGGATTATCAGGTCGCTCTGTACTACCTGTAGAAGGAAAACCGGGACGCTGTCTCATATGGCAATCCTGACAGTGTACGGATGTTTCAGGGTCTCCTGTGTTATAAGGTCCCTCACGCCACTCGGTATAAGTTTGTTCGATAGGAAGGTCATTTCCTGCATGTGATACATCGTGACATCCTCCACAAAACTCTGAGCGTGTGTGTAATTCAGAATATTGATTTTTATGTATCGTATCAGGAGAATCCTTAAAAGGACCATATTTAATACCTCCCTCCATAGCAGCAGCATTACCGGGACTTAGAATGTAAGGCGCATTTCCAACCCCCGTAGTTGCCCTCACGGAATGGCAAAAATCGCAGATGACACCACCCTTTTCATCCTCCAAAGACATGTTAAATTCGCCTGAACTGTGTCCAATAGGGGCATGGCAGCGGATACAAGATTCTACATTTTGCTTCTGCCATTCCCCCTCAGCAGTTTTTTTACCTAAATTGTAAAGGGCTTGAAAAAGAGGATTCTTCCATGAGTTGGCATGGGTAGAACCGCTCCACATCTTGAAGATCTCAGGATGGCAGGCACCACAGGAAATAGGGCTGAAGAACTGGCTTTTTTGTACGTCACCGGGCACCGTAATGGTCTCGTCCACAATATTTTCCGGTTTCTTTCCTGGAGGAAGCTTCCAGATGGGAGACCATTCGGTTGGATCACTTGCAAAAGATATGCTTGTGAATACAAAGCACAAATAAAATGTAAAACAAAACATGATTTTTAAATAAAAATTCATGGGGCCAACCTTTCTCTAAAAACTTGTTTTTATATAATTTATAGTAGTTAGAAGCTATTATGCACAGAATTATTTTATAAACATTATTAAACAACAATAATTACAAATTGTCAAGTTTGATATATTCTCATAGTTTCAGAGGTCTGAGCAAACAGCCATGCTTCACTAAATTTTTTGAAAATTTCTTTCCGGTTTCGCTTTATTCAACCCCATACTCCACCCGAAAGCGAAATTTATCTAAAGTTACTGGCCACATTGCATTTAAATCATCACATAGATGTCTAGCTGCATAATCTATCTCCCGATCCAACAGTAATGTCTCATTGTCTATCTTGTCTATCTCAGTTCCTGATTCTGGCGCTTCGGGGATGCAATCTTTATACGTTGATTCTTTATCAAAAGTGAAGCAGAGGGGGTCAAATCTTTGTTATTGACAAAAAAAGTATACACTCATGTAATCGAACCTTTCATTTTCTTTATGTCTGTAAATTCTTGAAAAACAGCATATTTCATATCCTGCTGTTTATGTGTTTCACCTGCGGCCTCTATTCATTAAGTTCTTAATGTCATTATCTGTAGATCGTATGATTTGCATACAAACAAAGATCAGGACAGAGAATTGCCAGCAATCCTCCGGGCCTATGACTAGGCCAGAGGTAACATTCTCTTCTTTTTGCAGTTCATGAGAGTATTTCTCAATCGCTTTGAAGAGCCGTCCTTCAAAGATATCAAGTGAGTATGTTTTATTATTATACTTTAGAGATGGGAACCCGATACCACGAACAAGAAGAAAATTGATAATCATATCCTGTTGGTGTCTGGAAACATCTTCAAAATCAAATCCCTCAAGCTGAGGTGAATCCGGTGGCAGAATGATTGATGGCTTTTCCACCAAAACCTCTCCTTTACGGACCACAGAGTCCCCCACATTGACTGAGGATTCAGCCAAAAATATGTATGGCAAATGGGTAGTCTTAAAAGTATTAAGAGGCTCTACCCGCGGTCTTATGATTTCGGTATATTTGAGAGCCTTTTCCCAGGCCTTTTCAATATCCATAACTATACATAGGTTTAATTCTTTGAATAACTAAATAACTTTAGTTGAAAAATTCAGGGGCTCATCTCGCCAGACTATCCGAGAATAAGCAAAAGCACCATTTTTTGTCATTCTGAATTTATTTCAGAATCTGTAAATATAAGTATTTACAGAAGTATTAGATTCCGGATTAAGTAATGTCATTCCCAACTTGATTGGGAACCGGAATGACATTTCTCGGACAGCCTGTCACCACTTGACACAATTCAAATCCCCCTTATTCTTTCTTAAAGGGGAATAAGGGAACAAATTTCACCATGATCCTACTCACTACTATAAGCCATTTTCCTGACAAAACCCATCAAGCTCCTCTACTAATACACTCGTTTGTTCTAAAATATGGTTGCTGGCTATTTCACTATCGCCGAGATATTTGTAATAGCTGTGACAGACATCATCTGAATCAAGGGCATCGTCAACGTCAAACGGTGGTACTACTTCATCATCAGGCAGAAAACTGGCAAGCTGCAAGAACGCCAACTTAAGGGTCCTGATCATTTTTTCGTCTCGCGGCTCTGCCGTGCCGGCATATATCAGTTCAACCTTTATTGCCTCCTTTATTGTATCCTTATCGTGTGGTAATAGTGACATAAGGCGGCCCTGAACATTTTTAATTGGTTTTTCTTTCAGAATTCTGCCATATTCTTTTACTACCTTGATTGCTTTATCTATGTCCATATTTACTCCATACTATTATGTTATCGAATAATTTGAGATATAGGTACTACCTCAACAAGGAACACCTTCTTCTTCATATGGCAATTTCTTTTGTCTTATATTTTCAACTATAAAATTTATTCAATAACAAATAAGGAAACAAGTCAAGGTTAAATTTTCGGTTCTTTGAGAGGGGAACGGCGACCCTGTGAAGCACATAGGGAGAGGAAAAGGAAAGAAAGTATAATGAGAGACCAAACCCTCTTTTTTTACTTTATCAAATGATTTCATATTTCAATTGTCTAAAAAAGAGTTAGATAATTGGAGGAGCCAAATTGTCACCTCCAATTCTACCGAAAAAATGGGGTTACGTTATCCTCATATTGTCTTTACAGAGCATGGCGTCTAGATGTAACGCTTGATTTCCATACCAACAATGTCATCCAGGTGGGCTGTCTATTGCCTCTATTTTCTTTTTCCCGCTTTCTTTTTTTCAATCTTTTAAATCGTACTTCGTAAATGACTGGACATGTGGGCGAATACTGAATATGAACATACCATCTCCCACACAAACTTTCTTTTTACAATGGGAAATTGTAGTGACTAAATAATTATAGGTATCTGGTTTTGACTTCGTTGCCATAAAACATCAAATTTCAAATCTTCCATGACTGCATTTGTTACCTTAAGGATTATTTCTCTTCCTGTGTTTATAACCTTTGCTGCAAAATCTAATGCCTTTCTCCTTACTGTCGTAGCATAACTTCCTATTGGTATTACCTCTCTCTAATACATCCTCTTTATACGTCTCAAATAAGAAAAACGATATCAGCATACAATAATAGACAGCACTATTGGGCGTAAATCTCTTAAATGGCAATTCTTCAAAACCAAAATCCTTTAAACCTCTATGCGGCAACTCATCTGCCCCTCTCATATGATGGCTTTCTATGATTGTTTCTATCTTCGTCAATCTTCTCTGTTCCTTTGCGCTGCAATTGACTAACACTTTCGGATTCACTCCTATATTCGTTACAATTACATTATCTGGCCGTGCAAAGTCCAACAACCTTTGTTTATCATCAGTACTTACTCGTGTATATATCGCACGATAAAATTTATCCCATGACTCACATCTATAGCCAAACTCCATATATTCCCACTCTTGATGTCCATTGTTATATTTCTCCCACTCTCTTTCCGTCTGAGTACCAACATATTCCTTTACCCCCTTATACATCTTACCCGTGCATATAAAGCCTATCCCTAATTTGTCAAATGCGATTAAATTCTTCTCATCAAAGAAACCACTGTCCATCCTGAGTATTATTGTTACCGTTTCGCTATATTCTTTGCGGATT
>MAYW01000251.1 GCA_001723765.1 Candidatus Scalindua rubra | reverse complement strand
TTACGAAACATACCTTGGTCTCCAAAAAGATTTAACTTGTTATATTATAATTACTTATGATAACACAATCCTTTGTCGGAGTCAAGGCAATTCTTGACATAATTTATTATTTTACAAATACTTAGGTATAATTCGGTATGATGATAGAAATGGTTGGCATTATTCGAAAACTTAAAAGAAACCACAGATTTCACTGATGACACAGATGATATAAAAGAAAACAAAATCTCATGGGGCAGGTGCAGATTTATACGGATTTACACCGATTGTAACAGTTCAGCTACCACCTATATTGTTTCTCACACAAAGACACGAAGACACAAAGATATTTATTTATTCAATTTCTCCATTGACAATTCTGGATATACCATCCCCCCGTCCAAAACATACGGGGACAGGCTTCATCAATGACTCACCAAAGTTCAATAAATAACCAAGTTTACGGCCTGTCAACTTTAGATAGGTTTCATTTTCTGTCATTATTCTTTGTGCCTTTGTGTGAGTTATTATTATTGTACTCTGTGGATCAGTTATTTCTTTTTAAGGAATAAAGAATGCTTTCATAACAAGCGACACAACGCCAGCCAACATGACACCCATCATCCATTTGAGCACCACTATTTGCTTGTCAAGCCGATCAATGTCGCTTTTTGTTGCAAGAGTCGTTTCTAACACCTCAGATAACATCTCCTTTTGCGCTTCTGCCTGTGCCTCTGCCTGTTCTTCAGTAAATCCAACACTTTTCAATTTTTTAGCATAAGCTAATGTATCAAATGTGATTGTCGACATATATAAACTCCTTATTTCCAGTATAATATATTATAAAAACAGAAATTGCTGGCATCAGTTAAATTCTAAAAGCAACCACAGATTGCCCCGATGAAATAAAAGAAAACAAAATTTCATGGGGCAGGCACCGATTACACAGATGAAAAAAACTTATGAAACCTAACATACAAATCTTTTGTATCGAAGAGATTCTTCACCAAAATTCAAGAGCAAGCCTACCTTATGGCGACTAATAGCGAGACTGTTTATCAATTGTGCCCCATCAACTTTTGTTAAAGACTTCTCGGCTTTTATTTCTACTATTATCTCATTATAAACAATAAAATCAGGAATATAGAACTTCTTTAGCTTTTGATTCTTGTAAAATATCTCTAGTCTGGGTTGAGCTTTATAAGGTATTTCTTGTTCTATAAATTCTATTGCCAGTGCCTCTTTATTCACCCTGTTAAATAAGATTTGAGTCTTTTTTTCAAAAACATTTTACCGTGGAAGGATTTCAAATATTTCTCTCTTCTCGTTGCATCTTCTTTTTCAATGCATACTTCATAGTAAATTAGCTTAAGAGGTCTTCGATCCTTGGTTGATTCGACATGCCCTTTATTATGCTGCTCAAATCTTAGTTTGAGGTTTTTGGTAAAACCTGTATAAAATTTGCTATCTTGATTGCTTTGTAATACGTATGTGTAATACATTTGCCGTCAAACAATTTAACAGGGTAAACAGCTTCTAGATGTCTTGGGCCTATAATACTATGAACCTCCATTGCCGCCCCTATAATGGCATGCGTTCTTTGGTCTTTGTTCATATATTAAAAGCTTTCTCATATACTGACTTCACAAATCCTTATCTGTGTTATCTGTGCAATCTGTGGTTTGCTTATAGTACACTTACATCCTATCCCACTATAAAATAGAATTGTTTTCATCAAGTTAATTATTTCCTTCCTTAGAATTACTAAAATCATGTTTTTCGTTTAATTCCATTCTCATTTGTGCAATCTAATTTACAAATCTTTTGACAAAAATTTTATTCACTCTTAAACAAATGGAACCCAGTCTTGAATTTTTACATTCTTCAAGAAACTTACAACCCATGTGTACTCCGGGTCTATGTTGAGTATTGTTTTCCACGGCAAGGCATGGACCAGGCATTGGATGTGCGCCTCCTTTATTTAATCCAGTTCTCCACCTTCAATCCTTTCATCCTCTTGAAGTGTTTTTCGTTGTTGGTAACGAGTGTAAAACCATTTACCAGCGCACAGGAAGCAATAAACATATCCGCATCATTTATTACATTGCCCTTCTTCTCCAGGTCGGCCTTAAGTTTCCCAAAGGTTTCGCAAATATCCTCATTTGACTCTATGAAACCGAGTTTGTTCCATAAAGCCTTTACGGCAATCAGGTTTCCCTTAATCCTTTGTGACTTATAAGCTCCATAGTACAACTCACTCAATGTTATGAAGGAGATATAGATGTTATCCAGCCTTACAGCCAATGCCTTTTGCTCGATATTCTCATTACCCTTCAACCAGTAAATACTTATATCGGTATCGATCAAATAGCTCATAACTTTATCCTACGACCACCGAAACCGCTTCGATGCGAGTGTATTTCTTCAATAATTTCTTCAGCATTCCTTTTGTCTCTCCAGATACCACAAAGTCCGCTTTCTTTAATCCTTTCTTTTTTAGTTGCAACAGAAATGCTTTTTTTCAGAGACCTAAGTATCTTTACGACTTGCGGCATCGAGTCTTCAGGAATTTCGCGCAATTCTTTAATAACCATTTCTTCATATTTAGTTTTTGTCTGCATAAATCCTCCTTATCAGTTTCATCTGTGAAAAAAATAGAAGCAGATGGAAAGCTCTTATTAAAAGGCTTTTACCTTGACATACTGTCCTAAAATTCAACCGATTTACCTGTAACTCATATACTAATAATAACTTATGGGCATTGTTTTTAATAGCATAGCAACTTTTTAACAAGTTTATTCCTTTTTCCTAACTTTAGGTACTTATTGTGAAACATGTTTCACTTTATGCTCTGTAAATAATCATTTATCTGTGTCATCAGTGAACCCTGTGGTTTTGCTTCCAGCAAACTTATATCTTATCCACTATGCAACAGAATTGTTCTTATCAAACTGATCATTGACCTGACAACCCTTTTCAATTCGTAAAAGTCCCTGATATTTAAAAGGGTCTGCAGGAAGAATCTCGGTCTAAAGTAAAACTCTTTGTATGCCCTTGCAAGAATGTTCTTCAACTCATCCCTTGGCATGTCTATTGTTTTCACTACCGGTCCATAGGTCATATCAAATTCTTTCCAATCTTTTGCCAGGATTAGGTTTTCTTTTTGTGCATAATCATAAATAGAAGTACCAGGATATGCCATGCATATTGAGAACTGGACCTGGTCTGGAGAGAGTCTTTTTACAAATGAAAGGGTTTTTTCAATACTTTCTTTTGAATCCCAGGGAAAACCAAACATAAAACCACCTAATGCCTGAATTCCGTTGTTCTTTGTTAACCTAAATGCCTCCTCCACTTCATCCAGCGTTATGTTCTTCCTTATCTTTTCTAAGACAAATTCAGAACCAGATTCCACGCCATACCTTATCATCTTGCACCCACTCAACTTCATCTCTTTCAAACTTCGTTATCTACATTGTCTACTCTTCCATTGCATGTCCAGATAAGATTTAAGTTATTATTCCTTAATTCCCGACAAAATTTTATTACCCTATCTTTTCTAATTGTAAAAGTAGAATCATCAATATTTACTTCCTTTACACCATATTTATTCACTAAAGTTTTTAGCTCTTCAATGACATTTTCTATACTTCTTGTTCTCCACTTACGTCCCTCCATTTCATGAGGCCACAGGCAAAAACCACACAAATGCGGGCAACCACGTGATGTCATCGTGTTCATAAATGGTTTTCTTGAATACCATGCTTCTAAATACCACTGGTAGGGAATGGTATCTCTATCAGGAAAAGGCAAAGAGTCTAAATCCTCGCAGTACTTAATTTCTCCAGTATCAATTGTTTGTCCATTTTCTTTGAAAACTATCCCATTCACCTTCTCTAAATTTTCAAGATTATCCAATACCTCATTAATTTTAGTATCATATTCCCCTTTAATAACAATATCTAACCCTTTGCATTTCTCTATTGAATCAACAGGATAATGTGTTACGTGTGGGCCAACTGCTATATTAGTAACATTCAAAAGTTTTTTCACATCATTAAAAAAAGAGAAATCATATTCAATTGAAGGGGTTGTTGTTTCCATCAAAATGATGTCAGGGCATATTTCCTTAACTTTATCGAACGTATTCTTATAACCAAGACCTTCAACTACAGAATCCGTATAAATTACTTCATGGCCCCTTGTCTTAAGCTGTGCAGATGCATAGGCCGGAAAAAGAGGAAACTGAAGGTATCCATCGCTTCTTTGCTTAATAATTCTATTCTGTGATCTTGTACAAGAAGAAAGGGGACAGATTTATTATTTTTAAACGGAAAATTATGGTGAACCAATTCGAAAAATTCACCGTTAATAATGTTAGCAAAAAGCTAAACAAAATCAATCCTGAATCAAGTTCAGGACAGGCTCTAAAAATCTCTCTTTCACATCAAAGGCCTTTTCCCAAGTTACATCTCCTCTCCAAATACCAATTCAAAAAACGACCTGCCCTGTTAAATTTTCAGTTTAGAAGAGTCTAGAAAACGCAGTTAGTAAATAACTATGAAATCTATGAGAACAATTGAGCAAAATATTTAACAGGGTGAATTAAAGTCTTCCCCGATGGCAATGTCCAGGGCGGATACCCAAGGATGATAACCTCCCTAATAGATTTCTCATTCATAAGGTCTTTAGTAGCACATCGCTACGCAGTCTTTGGACCACCCTGTTATGACCCGGTCAGTCTGTTTCTTCTGGATTTATTCAGATATATCGATGGCTATCAAGATATGAGTTGGTTCCTTCCTTTAGTTCTCGATCAAGACCAGGGAAGAGGATATCGTACTTATGCAGGTATTTCTATAGATAATATACCCTGTGAAGCAACCTTCTCTAATTTCCGTATCCGCATAGGA
>MAYW01000250.1 GCA_001723765.1 Candidatus Scalindua rubra | reverse complement strand
ATAATGGCAGAATATATTTCAGAGAACTACAGCACTCTGGATGAATTTTATGAGAAATTATCATATCTAGATGAAGGAATCAAGGGTATGCAAACCTTTGCAGATACAGTTTATCAATACTATACAGACAGAGACCGTTTGAATTTTGACACTGTAAAAAACAGTATAAGCAGTAAAAAAGATATAACATTAAAGACGATTACGGATTTGGTTGCGTACAAAATATCACAGAGCCAGGACGACAAAGGTGTTGATTTGAATTTTATTTCCGCTCAAACGTTCGTAGCCGAATATGTTTCGAAAAATTTTAGAAGTAAGACAGAGCTTGAAAAAAAGTTATCTAAGCTAGGTAAAGATATGAAGGGATTACATGCCTTTGCTGATATTGTATACAAGCATTTTGTTAAAAAAGACAGATGAAAGCTATTTTTGTGCATCTATCTGGAAGTAAAAGAGGTAAGACCGAGTTTTTTACAGATTCGAAAATTAGTATTGGAACTGACTCTTCATGTAACTTAAGGTTTAATCAATTTAAAGATGAGAACACCGCACCTTTTCATGCTGAAATAAACTTAAAAGAATGTGATTATATTTTAAAGGATTTAGACAGTCCTGAAGGTACCTTTGTAAATAACAGGCTGATAAAGGAAGTTGTTATTCATGATGGTGATCTTATTGAATATGGTGATAATGGACCAAGAGTACGTTTCAGAATAAAAACCGAGGAAGGAGATGTATGTAAGCCATTCAGAGAAATGCTGGCAGATTCTATGGATCTTGCAAGAGAACCACACAAAGGCCGTAAACTAACTACTGCAGTTGCATTTTTCAAAAGCTTACTGATTGAGGCCTTTACACAATCTTCATTTAAATTCAAACTTGTTACTCTTCTTATCTTCTTCCTCACAACTATTGGAATAGGTACATTATTCTATACCATATACACTAACCTGACAGAAACATCAAAAAGAGTAGGGCTCTTGGAGTTTGAAAGCCACATCGGCGAAAAGATAATTAAAGATTTCAGTAAGGGTGTATGTTTAATCCAGTGTTCTTATTCATTAATTGATGAGTCAGGCGAACCATTAAAGGCATGGGGCAACGGTCGTGTACTGACGAATAATTATACAGGGACAGGGTTTATAGTACATAAAAACGGCAAGGTATTAACAAACCGTCATATCGCAGAACCATGGTGGCAGAAAAAGGCATACTTTGTTTCTATAGAAGAAGGTTTCAAACCCAGAATTGAGGAGTTCAGGGCATTTTTCCCAAACGTGAAAAATCCTGTTCCACTCAAAGTGGAAAAGGTTTCTGAAGTGGCCGATGTTGCCTTGTTAAGTTTCGATCCTGTAGGTATTGATATACCAGTACTTGAATTGGATTTAAGTGGTATGGATGCAATAGAAGGAGAGCCCGTAGTCTTATTAGGTTATCCGGCCGGTCTGAATGCTCTTTTTGCAAAAACTGATCCGGATATTGCAAAGGAAATATCAAAATTACCATTTTTAGAAGCAGCTCAAGAACTTTCCAACCACCGCTTAATAAGACCTTTAACAACTCAGGGACACATAAGTGATGTCTTAAAAGAGAGAATTATATACGACGCACAAACAACTGTTGGCGGTAGCGGAGGTCCGCTTTTTAATAATAAAGGCAAAGTAATTGCCATAAATTATGGCATTTTCCGAGGTTTTAGAGGTGCAAATTTTGGTGTTCCTATAAAATACGCTATAGAATTATTAGAAGATGAAAAATACTAACACAGTTATTTTTGATATGGATGGTGTGATTGTTGACAGCATGCCTTACCACATCAAATCATGGAAAGAGGCATTGTCTACTATAGAGATGTCGGTATCTGACCTGGAAATTTATCTAATGGAAGGTATGACAGGCAGGGAAACTATAGATAAACTTGTAAGCAAAAGTAATAGATCTCTATCAGACGAAACGGTTGAAAAAGTACTTAAACTTAAACGCAAGATATTTAATGATATCTTTACTGTGAAACTAATGAAAGGTATAAGGGATTTTTTATTGGAATTAAACAGCCGTAAATACCACCTTGCATTGGTAACGGGTACCCGTTTAGAGGTTGTTAAGAAAGTTTTACAGATGGGCTTGGACAATGTCTTTAAGGTTATCGTTACAGGAGAAATGGTGAATAATGGTAAGCCTAGTCCTGAACCATACTTAAAAGCCGTACATGAACTTGATGTTAAAAGAGAAGATTGTTTAGTAATAGAAAATGCACCAGCAGGTATAGCTTCTGCAAAGAATGCTGGATTAACATGTTTTGCAGTAGAAACTTCTCTTCCAGGAGAGTATTTAAAAGGTGCAGACAGGATATTTCCAAGCATAGACGATCTCTCTAAATTTTTAATAAATTCTGCTTAAGTCAGTTTATTATTGTAAATTCCACTATTGCAAATTAGGAGTAAAATAATGAATAAAGTAAATAGTTTATTTTTATTTTCTATTTTTGTTCTCTCTTTTTCAATAACATCTGAAGCGTCACAAGTAGATTTCAGTTGGAGTACACCAGAATCTCTTACGTACAAAAAAGATTCAGAAGATGAAAAAAAATACATTGTTTGGATGTATTCAGTAAAAAATACTACTGATAATAAAATTGTGGTACCTATTGAAACTTTTCTAAAAACCGATACACAGAAGAATTATGAAGACAAATACATTCCAGACATCGTTTCAAAATTTTCTAAAGGTAATGAAAAGTATATAAGTGCAAGTGAAATGAAAGGAGAATTTGGACCGGGAGTTACCAAGAAAGGGATTGCAATATTTGAAGACATAGACCCATATGCTCAGAAAATAAACATTTATGTAACGGGACTGACACACTTCTTTTTCTGGAGATGGCGTTTAGTAGATTACTCGTATAAAATTACTTATAAGAAATCGGGAGACAGTTGGACTTTGGATGAACATGGCATCTCAAAGGATTCTTCACACAGAAATTATGCTGATAAGTTTAAATGACAATGAGAGTTGAGATTTTATGCTCCGACACCCAATTGGAAAGATTTAAGAGTTCATCTTTTGAACCTTTTCCTTTAGGAGTCTTCCTGACTTAAATCTTACAACTCTTTTTGGGGGGACATCTACAGTTGTTCCTGTCTTTGGATTTCTTCCAATCCTAGAGCCTCTTTCAACTGTAGTAAGTATGCCAAAATCTCTGAATTCTAATCGGTTACCCTTCACAAGCTCTTCAGTACATAAATCTAAGAAAAGCTGAATTGTTTGTTTCGTAACTATTTGTGGGCTTCCTAATTTTTGAGAAATGACCTCTGCCAGTTCTCTTTTTGTTATTGTAGCCATATTCTACTACTCCTAAAACATTTTACAATTCTCAAATCATACTTCTTATAAAAATAGAATAAGAAAACTGCGACTAATTATACACATAAGTTTAATGATGTCAATACCTTTGAGAAAAAAACTAAACCAAATTTCTCAATAAGACAAAATTGGATTCGAGGCTATATGTGAATTAATCTTACATAAAAATAAAAGTAACGAAGATTGCATTATGAAATTTACTGAATTTACACACAAGTTTAAGGGAAAAGGAAAGTTTTCTTTATATATAATAAGTGGAAACGAGTACTTTTTAAAAAAACAGGCTCTAACAGAGATAAAGAAACACTTTTTTCTGGAAGGAGGTACCGAACAAGGTTTTATCAAGTTTGACAACAAAGATACTGGTACCAATTTTTTGAGCGAAGAAATAGAAAAAAATAGTGCAAAAAATGCCAGGAGTTCTACATTATTATTTAATGATATCTTTGACGAGATTAGAACCGCTCCCATGTTTGGAAAGCATAAACTAATAATGGTTGAGAATGCAGATAACTTTTTAAACAAATACCAGGATAAACTTTTAGAATATATTAAAGGTTCTTTTGATGTTAACTACTTAGTCTTAGAAGTTTCAACTATAGATAAAAGGACAAGATTAGCAAAGACTCTGGACAGCAAACATGGTATCCTTGTCGAATGTGACAAACTATATGATAGTCCCGCACCCTGGGAAACGAATAAACCAGAATATGACAGCGAATTAACAAGGTGGATTGTTATGCACGTTAAGAATTATAACAAAATTATGAATCTAAAATCCGCTTTTTATCTCATGGAAAAGACTGGAAACAATCTAGCAATTATTGATAAGCAAATAGATGCATTATCAATCTATGTAGGTGATAGGAAAGAAATTACAATAGAAGATATTCAAACGTTATTAGGATTAAGTCACAGAGAAAAACTTTATAATTTGCTTGATGCAATTGGCATGAAGGATACTATTTCTGCAATAAGAATATCAAAAAACATTTTTGACGTTGGAATGGAAAATGAGCGTAAAAACATCACTTATGATGCAAAATCAATTGCTATAACCATGATAACCTCAATACATAGAAGAATGAAAGATTTATGGAAGGTTTTAAGGATCTTGGATAAGGGTGGAGGTAAAAAAGATATTTTGGAAAGAACTTCTGTTAAAAGACCTTTTATTGATAAATTTTCAAAACAAGCTCTAAACTTTATAGAAAAAGAAATGCCTGATAAATGGAAATATATGTTAGAAGCAGACTTACTATGCAAAACCAGCCGTCTGTCACCAATCCTCATAATAGAACAACTAATAACTAAATTATGTACTTGATAGAACAAGAAAGTAAGCCACAAACTTGCACTGACTAAAAGACTTTTTTACTGCACTATTACTCTGTAAAGTCTTCTTTCCTAAGGAAGTTTTTTGAGTTTCATAAAAAGTTAAAAGTGCCTAAAGTTTGAAGTGAGCAATCCCCCTTAGTCCCCCTTTTATAAAGGGGGAAAGAGGGGGATTAAAGAGTCCTGTTTTTAACTTTAGGCAATTTAGGC
>MAYW01000249.1 GCA_001723765.1 Candidatus Scalindua rubra | reverse complement strand
ACTACTTTATATAACCCACTATATTGGTATAAACCTCCCTCTTTTTTGCATTATTTTTGTAAGTCATTGATTTTATTTGATTTCTCTATCATTTGTGCGTTTGATGACCCTTCTTCAGAGGGGTTTTTATATGCATAAAAATCCCTGTTAATTGAATTATTAAAAGGTGGTCAGGCACATGTCACATTGGAAGTAGGTGCAAATGGGGTCAAACAATAGATTAGGTTTGACCTAGATATTAGCCCTCAACGAAGAACAGGCTTGCTTCTACACCTCCGGGGTGTATTTGGAAATTAACCTGTAAGGGTCTCCATCAGGTTTAAATCATCACTATTGAGTTCAAAATCCTTAACCATCAGATCTTCTTTCATATGCTGCTCACTTGTTGTGCCTGTAAGAGGGACCATCCCCACCTGCATGGAAAACCGGAATACCACCTGTTCAGGGGTTCTTCCTAACCCTTTGGCAATTTTCTGAACCCCGGGATTTCGCAAAACAAAAGTGTTCGCGGTTAGCAATGAAAAACCCTCATAGACAATATGGTTGGCTCTGCAAAAATCCCTCACCGCCCGGTCCCAGCCTTGAGTCGCATAGCATCTGTTTTGAACAACCATAGGCTTAATTTCCGCCTTTTCGGTCAAGAGTTCCAATTGTTTAATATTCACATTGCTAATGCCTATGAATCCGGCTTTTCCTGATTTGTAGAACTCTTCAATGGCACTCCATACCTCCCAATCCTCATCCCCCAGACCTTGAAGATAATAGGGGCCATGCAGTAGGTAGGAATTCAAATAATCCGTATGAAGATTTTTCAAAGAACTCTCAAATGATTGTTTCACTTGTGTGGTAAGGTCAGCAGAAGGATCATAGGGGATTCTATAATCATGCCCACTGGCAGGAGTGAATTTGCTCTGGAGAAACAATTCTTCGCGGTCTATCCCCTTACCGGCCAAGTTCAATAAGGCTTCACCCACAAGGGGCTCCTGATAGTGTCTGGGTTGGTTCGCTGTATCGATGCCGGAAAATCCGGTGGAAACAGCCCTGATTACCAGTTCAGCAGTAGCATCTTCTTTCCATGCGGTACCATATATAAATGAAGGGAATTTTTTCATTATTGTCTGTAGTCATCTTGTTTACCCGCCGAGTTTTTTGGCCGGCTTGCCCGACGCCTACCTGCCGGCTACGCAGGGTTTGTTTGGCGGGTTTACCCTGAATCGTTATAGTTCAGGGCTAATCAGGCATAAGTCTGTCCATATTATTTACATTATTTTGTCTTTGTTGAGGGCACACAGAACAAAATACCCTACAAGCCACATTTGCTTTCTCCACGGAAACTTATAATACGCTCGTCCTAATACGAGTCCATCTTTGATTTTCCTTACATCATCTACCAACCCAAAGATCGATGACCGATGCGCTCTGTAATCCAAAGCAAGGCAAGGTTTATCGTCAACGTATGCATTCTTAATGTAGGTGTCAAACTTAAAAAGGCATGTTAAAAATTTACTTTTAAACAAATTTATGCCATAACCATTTTTTCCTTTATTAAATGAAGTAAGAAACTTTTTACCCGTCCATTGTCCCAATGGACTTTTAAATAAAATTTTAATCATACACATTAACCACCAGGGATTTTTTGGATTCAAAGCAAGAATAGCTCCTGCAGTTTCACCTTCAAGTTCTTCAAACATTGGCAAAGTTTCTACATTAAATAACGTATTAAGATCACTGATTGAACATTTTTTTAACTGTTCAATAATTACTCTTGCTTCAGTTACAGAATACCGCATATATCTTTACTACAATCCCTTCCCTTCATTCATAGCATCTTTTAATTGCTTTTATATTTACTCCCTCTTCTCCTTTTTAGCAAGGATTGATTTATTGGGTGGGTTTTTCATTTTTTTTCTATAACAATAGCCAGGCAAAGAATAGCATGAAAGAGACTATCGGCTACCTCCGAATTAAAATAGTGATAAGAACTAATTCCATTGTAGTGTTAAAACGTAATCTTTGCTCAATTTTACTTGAGTTCCAAACCTTTTACTTTCTCTATTTAAGATATCTCTCAGCCACAATGAATCAGCTTTTGAGGCTCTATTTACTTTAAAGTTTTTAATCTGTGTCGGCGTCATTTGCAGTCGAATGAGTTTTCCTGATGACGGTTCCACACTCACAAAGTACATCAAGGCCAAATCAGCTCTAAAATCTTCATAGCCACCGATTCCCTCGTAGTCATTGAGAAAGTCGCCACAGCCATAAATAATAAGTTTATCTTTATACACTTCTATCCCCTTCACATGATGTGATGAATGTCCATGAATTACATCAACTCCCATCCCATCAATAAGTTTATGAGCAAATTCTCTTTGTTCAGAAGGAATCTCATAACCCCAGTTATCTCCCCAATGTATAGAAACAACTACAATATCTCCCTGTTGTTTTACTTCTTTGACCTTTTCTTTAATACGCTGCATGGTTTTTTTGGACAGGTCTTTTAAAAGATTTACTCCGGGCCTCTCTTTCAAAGCGTCCCAACCTGGAGATATTCCACTTGTTACCAATCCATAAGAGAATACAATTACTCTGCCTTTCCCTTCAACCTCCATCACTGCAGGAGTTTCTGCCTCTTGAAGATTCTGACCGGCTCCCGCACTTTTCACATTCACTTTCTGCAATGTTTCAAGAGTCTCTTTGAGGCCTGAGTATCCCCAATCAAGAAGGTGGTTATTCGCAAGAGAGCAGTAATCTATTTTAGCGGCTGTTATACAATCAATATTCTTTGGATGCATCCTGTAGTGGATACCCTTATTTTCCAAATAATCGTTACTCTTCGTTATGCTTGTTTCTAAATTAATCAACCTTAAATCTGGTGCTACTCGTTCTAATTCCTCAAGGGCATCTCCCCAAATGTAAGAATAGCTTACGGGATATGGAATAGGACCATTCACCCTCTCAGCAAGTTCCACGTAGCCTATAGCACTTTTCATGTATGGCTCGTGGAGAACAGGATCACTTGGATGGGTTAACACTTGATCAATGCCTCTCCCCAACATTACGTCGCCACACATGAACATGGTAATAGGGCTAAAAGTGCTTGAGAGATTGTCAGAAGCTTTTTGCCGACTGCTTTTTGTTTCTGTAAACATCTTTCTGGACTTTGCTTTCGATGGTGTGTTCTGAAAGGGCTGTTTGGGTATCTGATTAGTTTGTTCTCGTTTGATCAAATTGTCAAATTGGAGCAACCAAAAAGACTTTAAGACAGATTGCTGAATGTTGGGGTAGGTTCCTTGATCACTTGTTGTTAGTCTCTCTTTACTAAAAACTGTTTCCGCTAATGAAGCGAAAAAGAAAGTCCCAATGAAACCGTAAAAAAATAGTTTGCTTTGCATTGTACAACTGCAACAAGTTTATGAGCCTTGCTTATGAAAGCAAGCCTTTACTTGATTGTGTAATCAATCAAGCCTTTGTGAGTCTTGCTTAATGAGTATCTTTTGCGAAAAGGCATTTATAATTAAGATTATAGTTATATTGCGCCAACCTGGTATTTTGAAAATATTTATATTTGCCTTCATACCGTTTGTCCCTTCAAAGAGAAGTTTCCTATCATTCTTACAAGCATCAAGTGGTTCACCGTAGGCTACGACCTTTCTGCCTATTTCTTTCAACCCCATTGTGTACTTCATCCATTTTTCAAATAACACCTTTTCTTTCTATATTATATACCAATGGGGTCGGGATCACATCTTTGATTTTTGATATTGTGGAAAGGTCTTTACGGAGAGCTAAAATTACGGTACATCGGAAGTAGCATCCAGCAGAAAATCGTAACAGTTGTCTCTGATTCCGGCGTTGGCCCGGTGTTTCATTGCATTCCGCGGATGCTGATTCAGGTGGCCGCTGATTCCATAGATATCATTAAAACCCCACTCAATTTCCTTGCGCAGTGGCACAAAGTGTTCCTGGATAACCTTGTATATCGGTCCGACATCAAACTTTGGATTCTTCAGGAAATTAAGCAGTAGCTCCAGATTACAGTTGCCGGCGCCGCGGCCGATACCGTTTATGGTTGCGTCCAGCAGATTAACACCATCGATAATAGCCTGCTGGGTATTTGCAAAAGCCAGTTGCTGGTTGTTGTGGGCATGAAATCCAAGTTCCTTATTGGGAGCATGCTTTTTATAAAGGTTCAGATAGTCCGTTACCTGCTCTGAATAGTATGCTCCATAGCTGTCTACCAGGTAGAGGTAATCCACTTCGGTGGCTTCATTAACCTGCTGCAGGGCTTCGATCAGTTCTGTTTCTATTGCAGCGGAGGATGCCATTATGTTGATGGTGGTTTGATAACCCAGATCCTTGGTGCGTTTTGCCAAATCCAGTCCTTTATCAATATCGGGGACATAACAGGCTGTACGGATCATCCCAACAACACTCTGATCCGCAGGAAGCAGTGAGGAAACATCTACTCTACCCACATCATACATCACAGCCAGAAGTGGCGGGTTTTCGCACTCATGGGATTCAACCACTAGCTTGATATCATCTTCATCACAAAAGTTCCATTTGCCATATTTTTCCCGTGTATATTCCTCACTCTCACAGAGTTTTTTACCCAGCTCCATGATATCGATACCGGATTCACAACCAGCGCGATATACCGCTTTAACAAAATCGTAGGTAAAGTGGTAATTATTGATCAGGCCGCCATCTCTGATGGTGCAATCCAAAACCTTAATCTCTTCTCGATACATCTTCTCAACTCCCGGTAAAATACTTCTGTCAGTTACTTGAAAATATTAAAAATACATTTTAACACGGATTTTCATACAGATTAATTATCCCTAATTTTAGGAGGTGGTCCATAGCCTGAATTTGAGTTTTCTATCTTCCAGCCAAGGTATTTTGACATTTTTTATACCTTGAGATATGCTTTC
>MAYW01000248.1 GCA_001723765.1 Candidatus Scalindua rubra | reverse complement strand
CTCCGCATGTATAATTCAAACAGATGGACTTAATATCTATGAGTCACTGAGCAGTTTAGTTAAAGAGCATAAGAAGCTTATCATAAAAACAGGGGCTGCTCCATTGCCGTGGGTACATACTATAATATCTAATGCTAAAGCATTTGTCAGTGGTACTTTTCATGGTCTTGATCCAAAACATTTTCAAGCTTATTTGGACGAATTCTCTTATCGCTTTAACAGAAGGTTTTGGGAGGGGCAACTTTTTTAATCGATTACTGGCTGCTTGCCTAGGTTGCCCTCCAACGACCTATGGTGAGCTAACTCAATAGTCATAATAAAATTTGATAAATTAGAAATAGAACGTGCAAAAACCATGAGAATATTACTCGTTAAACCTCCTTCTGACAGTTACTTTGTCTTTTTACCTATAGGACTGGGGTATATTGCTGCATATTTAAATGATAAGGCGAAAGATGTTGAGATAAAAATCTTAAACTGCATTCTTGAAAAATATAATCACAATGATTTTGCTGAATACGTTAAAGAGTTCAAGCCAGATCTGGTTGGAATTACTGCCTTTACTGTTGAGATCAAGTCTGCATTGAAGTGTTGTCAAATTGTGAAAACTATTGATAATAGGACGACAACAGTGATTGGTGGTCCCCATACATCAAATATGCCGGAGCAGGTATTAAGTGATGAAAATGTTGATTTTATTTTCAGAAACGAGGCAGAAATTGGATTCTTTGAATTTGTTAATGAATTAATGAATAATAATAATTTCAAGAATGTAACTAATCTTGGGTATAAAGCGGATGGGGAAATTAAACTTAATCCGGTGAAAGTTATAGATAATCTTGATGATATTCCCTTTCCTGATTACGAACTTATGGGGTTTGAACGGTACCCCAAAACATATAAAATGAAATATTATCCTTCTGCAAGTATTATAACATCAAGGGGTTGCCCATTTCCGTGTACTTTCTGCTCTGCAGGAAAAGTTTCAGGCAAGAAATACCGTTCCAGAAGTCCTGCAAATATAATTAAGGAAATAAATTTGTTAAAACAGAAGAATAAGATTAAAGAATTTCTAATATGGGATGATAATTTCAGTCTGAATAAGAGCAGGGTACATGAATTCTGTGATTTATTGATAAAAGAAGAAATCAATTTACCATGGTGGTGTTCAAATGGTTTGAGGACAGAAACATTAGATGAAGAGCTGATAATTAAGATGAGAAATTCCGGCCTTTATGCAATAATACTGGGTATAGAAACAGGTACTGATAAAATACAGAAAGATATGAAGAAAAATCTTGATTTTAATGAAATTCGAAGGGTTATTGAGATAGGATATAAACATGGAATCAGAATGGAAGGTTTTTTTATTATAGGATATCCTACAGAAACAAGGGAGGACATATTAGAAACAATCAAGCTGTCCCTAGAATTACCTTTAAGGAAGGCAAGTTTCTTTTTGTTTCAACCACTGGTAGGTTCTGAAATTTATGAAGATCTAGAAAAAGAGGGCAGATTAAAAGATATAGATGTCGGCAATGCTGAATGGTCAAGACCATCTGTATTACCCATTGGCTTTGAAAGTGAAAGGGAGTTGAAGCAATTACAGCGAAAGGCAATATTAAGTTTTTATTTACGTCCGAGAGTGTTCTTCCCTTTTATCATTGAAAATTTAAGCGTAGATCAATTAAAAGAACTGGGAAGTATGGTAAACAGGTATATCCTTTTCAAAAACTAGTGAGACAGGAGTGTCATGCCCTATAATATTAGTGTTATAATACCTACTTTGAACGAAGAAAAAAGTATCGCCCATGTTTTAGATAACACAATCGACACATTTGAGAGGTTGGGTTTGTCTGGTGAAATTGTTGTGATAAATGATGGAAGTACCGACAAGACGCCTGCAATAGTAGAGAGCTATATAGAAAGAAACTCTTTTATCAAGATGATACATCATAATAAGCCAAAAGGTGTAGGTTTTTCATACTGGGAAGCTGTTAATGAGGCAGAAGGGGAGTTGGTAACTTGGGTACCGGGTGATTCAGAAATTGATGCTTATGAGATAATACGTTATATACCTCTCCTTGAACATGTAGACATTGTAACTCCCCATGTGTATAACAAGAGCGTGCGTTCATTGAAACGAAGAACCTTGTCCAACGTTTACAGATCAATCATGAATCTGTCCTTCAGTTTCTTGCTGAACTACACAAATGGTACTGCAATTTTCCGCAAAAGTATACTGAAAAACATTAATTTAAGAAGCAATGGCTTTTTCTTTCAAACTGAGCTACTTGTTAAATGCATGAAGAAAGGATACTTATGTGCAGAAGTTCCGTACGCAATAAGACCTCGTATTGGAGGAAACACAAAAGCAATTTCCCTCAATTCTCTTATTAGTGTTATTTATGATTATCTATCTCTATTGATTGATTGTTATGTGCTTAAAACTAAAGATACATCTATTTCCCTTGATTCAATTACGGCTATGAGGAGGAAGCAGTTTAAGTAAACTAAGATAGTAACAGAGAAGATTATGTATGAAAATGTGAGGAAATGGAAAATGCTTTCATTGTTTAATAAGCTAAAGATGTCCATGAATGTAGGTAAAGAGATAATCTTGGCGAAGTATTTCGGCAAGATAGTTTCTATATCAATCAAGGTATTTATTACAAACAAATGTAATTTGAATTGCAGTTATTGCTATCCGATAATTAATAAAGGGATACGGAAATTTGGAAGAAATATGTCTAAGGAAGAACTCTTCCAATTATTTGACGAATTAGCAAAACTTGGTAACGAGGGCGGTAGTTCTTCAGGGCGGGGAACCATTGATGAGAGACGATTTGGTGAGATAGTAGATTATGTTAAGAGCAAGGATATTTTATGTGAGGCCATAACAAATGGATATTATGTGGCGGATAAGATAGACGAGGTTGACAAGCTAAACTCTATTTGCATAAGTATTGATGGTAATGAGGAAGAAACTGATTATTATAGAGGAAGAGGCTGTTACAAAAAGGCTATGGAGGCAATTAAACTGTGTTCGGAGAGAGGGATCCCGACGAGATTACACAGTGTTATAACAAGGATTAATAAGGATAGTCTGAATGCCCTTGAGATTGCCAAAGAATATGGAGCTGGAATTACTGTTTCCCCAATAATAACTAATGAATATTGTGGGATTAAATACGATCCGGAAATATGCCTATCTCGAGACGAAACAAAAGAGCTCTTTGAAAGGCTTCTCGAATATAAATTAAATGGTTATCCTA
Source organism: Candidatus Scalindua rubra (assembly GCA_001723765.1). Lineage (GTDB taxonomy): Bacteria > Planctomycetota > Brocadiia > Brocadiales > Scalinduaceae > Scalindua_B > Scalindua_B rubra. The sequence continues at coordinate 1,686 of MAYW01000248.1, read as the reverse complement.
TAAACTTTTCCTGTAATACATTGAAGTATTTTATAGATTATCCATTTGAGGATTATGATGAAGTAATTAAGAAGGGAGATAGTAGACTGAAAAGGCTGAGTGGACGCAAATCAAAAATACCCCTGTGCAAAAGGATGTATCTCTCACCTGAGATGGAGGCAGATGGTACAATATATCCATGTGCTACACTGATGCATGCACCTAATTCGCCTAATGTACGAGAGATGGGTCTTATGGAGTCTTTGGTTGGATTAAAGGATATGGAATGTGCAACATGTGGCAGTATTACAGATCAGGAATTAAATTCATTGTTGAATATGAATTTAAATACTGTGCGTGAAGTAGTTAAGTATTTCTTTACTAGCGTAAGATAGCATATGGGGGGTTTGTTTAATATTCCTTATATGGATGAACTGATTATTCCTGTGAATAAGATAAATAGTTTTGGCTCTGTCGATATAGTTAACTACCTTTTATGGGATGAAAGCAAAAGTAAATATCATGTAATAGAAAGACAGTAATAACCAATTCTTTGGATTATGCAAGACTGTTCAATTCCATTTATCTGCTACAATTGGAAAAGCCCGGGCTGTTACAAGAGAGACTTCTGTTATGGGCACAATTTACAATGTGATTCATGGTGTTCCAGAAATAATCCGGGTATTAATGCTTTCTACTCCTTATAGATCCTGGAAACGGTATCTACTCACCACCAGATTTCTGATATTAACTATCTCCTGTATAATACAAGATCATTTCCTTTAATTCAGATTTGAGATAGTGTGAATACTTTCTTAATAAATCAACTTAAATTATAAAAAGGATTAATATTAATGGGAATATTATTATGGGGAATAATATTGTTTTCTTCTATTTTTATTTTGCACTTAATTATTTGGAGAATTTATGTGCCAAAAAGAAGAGTGAAAATATTGTTGTTTATTTTCCTTGGAGTTTTAATTATTGGTATTTTAGTTTTGTGGAGGTGCTCAGAAGAACTTTCTGGTCTTGGACTAACAGTGCCCATCGGTTATCTTGAATATTTACATGTTTCCATATTTGTAATGTCCCTTACAATTGTATACCTTATTACTTATTCGTGTATGGAAGTTGATAGCCCATCTCTGATTATGACTATGAGGATTGCAGAGTCAGGCAAGGAAGGATTGACGAAGAAGAAATTTGACGAGTTGTTATCTGATGATATTCTGGTGAAACCGAGAGTAAAAAACCTTGTTCATGATAATCTGGTATATATGGAAGGGGAAAAGTATCAGATAACGCCAAAAGGTAAGAGAATGACACTCATTTTTATTTTCTATCGCTGGTTGTTAAATATAACAAGAAAGGGTGGATGATTTCTGGTAATGCTGAGTTATAGTTTATTACAACTTTTTAATCCATTTATATGCTTTATTATTAATGTTTTGATACAGGTTGTCAGTTATAGGATAATATCCAGACTTGGACTTTTGAAGTCAGAGTTATTAGGCTTTGCCGCTGGTGTTTTTGGGGGGTTTTTACTAATTGAAGCTTTTTTACTTTCTTTGACTTTCAAATTTCGTTTAGCAGATTCCCTTTCTATTCTGGTTGTTAATTTGGTGATCTATTCTTCGTTGGGTTATTGTTATTATAATTTTTATAAATCTGGGAGTAACAGCGAGGAGAATACGAATATTAAGGGAA
>MAYW01000247.1 GCA_001723765.1 Candidatus Scalindua rubra | reverse complement strand
GCATCGATTTCGGATTTGTTTCGAATTTCGATATTCGTATTTACGCATCAGCCTTCCGTCTAAACCTTCGTCTTACTGCTGCCCCTGCAAGTCCAGCCAGACCGATTCCGAGGAGAGCAATGATTGTGGGTTCGAAAAAAACAATTGATAAACAAGAAGTTTTATGGTATTGTTCTCATAATAACTTGGAGATTTTATGACAATAACATCCACTAACGTTTCTCATCCTCACATCATTAAAGACCCCAACATATGTGGCGGTAGTCCCGTAATAAAGGGAACACGGTTTCCAATAAGGTCTGTAGTCTATTACGTCTTCCAGCTTGGTCTTACCCCTGAAGAGTTAATTGAAAAGTTTCCCTCCCTTTCTATGACCCAAGTGTATGATGCCCTTGCCTACTACTATGACAACAAAGAAGAAGTCAATCAAGACATTGCTGAAAATACCGAAGAAAAAGCCCGCAGCAACTAAAACCCTCCTATGAAAAGCATCAAACTTTACCTGGATGAAGATATAATTAATCGCTTTTTCTGGCTACAAGACTATTAGGTTAGGTTCACGATGTTCGCCGAGGCGAACCTCTCATTGCCGGTTCAATCTTGCCCGCCAGAATGAGTATCGCCCGCCCGTGCCGGTACGTACGGGGGATGGTAGATTGAACCACATTTTTTGCCTTTTCCCTTCCTTTTTATTTCCTATTATTCTCGATATAATAAATTTGAAAAAAGAGTTTGTTGACAACCACCTCTATTTTAAATAATATTACACGGTTAACATTAAATTAAAGAACTATTAGTAAGGAGTATTTGATGTCTTTAGCAAAAAAAAGAAAAACAGTAACCTTCCCTTTAACCATTTTTGAAACGGCTGATACAAAGGAAGATCTGGAAGATTGGCTCATATCTCGAAATCTAGATTTTATAAAAAGGATGCGTAAGGCAAGGAAAGATGATGTCCAGGGCAAAGGCAAGGACTGGGAATCTGTCAAAAAAGAGCTATGTATAAAGTAACCCTCCTTCCTTATGCTGATAGGATAGACAAAATGTCTTATTCATAAAACAGTAATTTTGCAAAAGCAGAATTACTAATCTCATTAAATTTTTTTTATTTCTCAATGTTTATCTATATTTTTAGAAAGGAAATACCAGGATGAAGAAAACTGTATGTATTCCAAGAGAAAGGTATGAGTATTTAGTAGAATGTGAGAGACTCGTTGACCTCGAATTTGAAGAACGATTTTCAGAAACATTTATTAAAGAAGTGAAAGAAAGTGAAAAGGACTACAAAAAAGGCAGATTTAAACGGTTTAAAACTATTAAGGAAGCAAAGCGTTATTTAGATACTCTTTAAAGCATTATGTACTTTCCAGTCCTTACTCAAACATTTTCTAATGACGTAAAGGCATTGAAAAAAGATAATGTGCTTTACAAACGATTGATAAACAAAATGGAAACGATTCTGATAAACCCTGAACACTATCCCATTAAGCGCCATAACCTTAAAGGCAAAAGAAGTGCTCACGTTGGCTCTTATGTAATTTTGTTTGAAGTTAAAGGCAAGGAAGTAATATTTCATAAATTCCGTCATCATGATTATGTCTATGAGTAATACATTAGAAATAATTATTTTTCTTCGCACCTTACTTGATCTCATAATTCCTCACTGCTGGTTCAATATTGAAGATTGAATCTAGATATTTCATCAATTTCGAATTTTGAGATTCTCATTTCGAATTTTAAATTTTTATTTTTCAATATGCAATCCGCAATCTACAATCTAAAATCTACCTATTGCCTTCTGTTTTCTACAATCTGTCGTCTGTCTTCTGTCCTCTGATATCTGTCTTCTGAACAACCTTCTCCTCAAATACACTCCCCCCAATCCAGCAAGGCCGATTCCAAGAAGGGCAATGGTTGAAGGTTCTGGAATTGCTGGCATCACTGTGAATTTATCAAAGCTGAACCCGTTGCCACTCCCTAGCCTAGTTTTTGAACTTGATTATTAAGATGAATGTTGATACATTAATTTGAGATCCTTAGTATTTACCCGGTTAGAGTAATCTCTCTATCGGGTTTTACACAATTTAGAGAAATATAATGGGCTTTTTAGAAATATTTACTCTTGTTACCTCCAGCGCTACAATCTTTGCATTGATCATGGGCGTATTTTCCTTCTACAATGGTAGATATACCAGAAGAGAAATATCAAATCTTATTAAACAAACCCATCAGGATACTCAGAACCTTATTAGAGAATCCCGCCAGGATACCCAAAATCTAACAAAAGATATAATCAAAGAGACGCAAAATCTCATTGTTAGAGAATCCGAAGAAAATAGAAAGATCCTTCAGAACGTTACTAATATCCTGGATAAGATTCACGATAAAGTTGGTTAAGTTCAGCAATGTTTATATACTCCCTCTTTTAAGATAGTGTAAGTGAAAGATTTAGGATTTGTTTCGAGTTTCGACAAAGCTGAGCTTAGCTCTGTATTCTGATTTCTGATTTTCTTTCCGCAATTCGCAATCCACATTCCGCAATCTAACATCTGTCTTCTGTTTCCGCCTCCTCCTAACGTATCCCCCTGCTAAACTCGCCAGACCAATTCCAAGGAGGGCTATGGTTGCAGGTTCGGGGATGCGTTCTGTTTGAGGATCTGCACGAAAGATACCAGATGTACCATCCGCCAGTTCTGCATAAAACGCCAACTGACCAAAATCGTTTAACCCTCGTCTTGAAAATAACAAGCTAGTCACCGTGGAACCAAAGAGTGTATCACCTGTACGGATGACTTTATCGACCACATCATCAGGCCCGGTGAAAATGCCATGCCCTCCTGTATCCAGCCAGGCCCAAAATGCTACCATACCACTATCGTTAATAGATGTGTTATTGCTAGAAGAACCACTGAAAAAAAATGGACCGTTGGCGTCAGCGATGGTTGTTAGAGGCCCACCACTGCTGGTAAAGATGCCATCACTCGGCCATCCTGGCGAAAAACCACCGAGACCTTTAAACGACACCGTACCAAAATTGTTGATGGATGGTGAAATCCCCTCGACAGTTGAACTGCGAACGGCAATGACGGTAATAGGGCCACCATTGCCCCTGTAGATTCCCTCATCCCCACCACTTATGTCAACTTGAAATGCCACTAAACCGCTATCATTAATGGATGGATCAACTTGATCAAAGCCATTGATTGAGCCGCTTGTGTCGTAAAGGACAGTGGTAGATCCGCCGTCGCCAGTGACAATCCCTTCACCTCCTGCATCAAGGGCAGCCCAAAATGCAACTGTACCACTATCATTGATTGATGGAGTGCCATTGAAACCGCTTAATGAGCCGCTAGTATCGGCGATAGTGGTTAGAGACCCACCATTCCCGGTGAAGATGCCAGAACCCCCAGCATCCAAGTCAGCCCAAAACGCAACTGTACCACTGTCGTTGATGGATGGAGAACCGAAGCCACTAAATGAACAGCTAGTGCCGGAGATCTGCGTATAGATATATGGTATGGCTTGGCAGTATGTGGGCCATATAAATAACATACTCATTACCAAAACCAAAATAAACATATGCCTTTTGAACAGTCCAAATCTCTTTGTGAAAAAAAATACTGTAAACTTATTCATGACTTTTTACCTCCTTCGTTTAAATGTTTTCGGAAGTGTTTTAATATTACCTATATTAAGCAATATACAGGATTAATCTGTTAATATGACTGTTCTCTTTTACAGAAAGCAACTATGGAACTTAGGAATTTCATGCAATTTGAAATATAGTTGTAATGAAGTGGTGAAGTAATCATCACATCTCCTCATAAAATCATACACATCGCCACCTTACTCTAAAAAAAATCATTTAAACATAAAAGATTCTTCAGTCGTTGTCACTCCTTCAGAATGACAAAGAAAATCTACTTACGTTTTAATTCCCCTTTTTTAAAGGGGGAATTTGTGCGGATTTATTTTATTAGATTCATAATTCGTTATTCTGTGTTCCTGCCTACCATCAGGCAGGCGTGATTCGATATTCAATTATTAGCCATTGGTCATTTGTCATTTGCCTACTGATGTCAGGCTTGAAGCCTGACCTACTATGCCTACTTTTGCGGTTCCCCTGTTAGATATAACTTATCCAACAGTCAACTACGTTTATCATGATTAACGTGTGCTTATCGTACAACTAACGGTTATTTTACGTTATCTAACAGGGTGAATTCGCTTCTTTGCGGTGAACTCTTATGTAAATAATTACTGCTTTTTCATGTTTTTTCTGTGTTTTCAGCGCCCCCTCAGTGGTTAAAATGCAAAAGTGCATTTCTATAAATCTATAGTACAAATTTCATACCAAAGTGAATTTCGGGACAATTGTTGTTGTAAGTTATGGGATATTAGTATGTTAGAGTATAGCTTTTGTGTGGGAGGTAAGGAATAGGAAAACATCGTTTTTCAACAAAAAATGTCATGGAGAGTGCTAGACTGTCTATGACTGTCAGGGTGTGGGTTGTACATGAGGGAGACTAATAGATGATAACATGTTTTAGCTTTGCTATGGGTACTCAGAAAATCTCCTATGATTCAAATAGGGACAACGACAATACTGTTCGGCACGGTGTTTGATATATGAGTTCAATAACTAAAACTCAGGAGTAATTATTGTACTAGGTGATAATGGAAATACAAGAGGATACTATGTAGGACAAGATGGAAAAATGAGAACATACCTCTCCCCTGAGAGGTCAATGACGATAAAGCTCCATGTACCACTATTGTAATTTTTGATCGTCAGCTTTGAGACTTTCGATATGTTTCATGAGTTCATCCAATGTAGCCCATCCTTGAAAGTACAGACATATCATCTCGAAGGTGCGTTTAGTGGGTTTACGACCAGTCCATAATCTGATTAAGAGACTGGCAATCAACGCGCAGTAGACTTGAATTTTTATCCCATTTTGTGAGAGATAATAGATGCTGGCAAC
>MAYW01000246.1 GCA_001723765.1 Candidatus Scalindua rubra | reverse complement strand
TCGTGATAACAGCACACTCTTAGCGATTGAAGCCAGAAAGATTCTCCTCAGAGTCTCCCGCTGGGAAGAAGACTGGGACGGTTTTTACAACGGATCCAAATGGCTCGCAGAACGATATCCAGAAAATCCTCATTTTCAAATACCATATATATACGGACTGACGCAGGACAAACGATATAGTGACGCCCAACATCAACTGAGCAAAGTAGATTCTCTGCTGCAGAATGATCCGTCACAACTTCCACTCAGCGTACGTGTCAAGTATTACAGATACTCAGGGTTTCTGAGTTATCATCTCGGTGAATACTCGATGTCTGTCCAGTCCTATCTGAACGCCATTGATTTAAGCCGTGCTAAATGGCCGCCTGAAAGGATATGGCCGGAAGACTACTATCACCTTGCTACCTCCTACGCTGGACTGAACAAGGAAAATGAGGCATTTCAATATCTAAGGAAGGCTATTAAAAAGGGTTGGCAAAGAGATAATTTAGAAGAACACCCCGAATGGCAACCGTACAGACACAAGCAGGAATTTATTAAGATAATCAAAAATAGACCATTTTTTAACCTGTAAGCTTTCAACAATTTTTCAAATTCTATACCTTCCCTTCCTTCTTAGTTTTTTTACAGTTCCTTCTCCATTTTCCTCTTTCTTGCATTAATCAACGCACTGTTCATCTATTTGATATTTTACGGCTTTCCCAAGTTCTCCAAAAAAGGGATGTGTCCCTATTAAAATTAATTACGGGAAGTTTGCTATCAATCTCCATTCCATCCTCCATATTTGGATTTTACAATTTTGTAGATTGTGGAAATACTAGGTGTATAATAATGAGGTTAGAAACTATAATCAATGGAAAAAATGATACGGCTCTCCCCTACAACAGGTCTTAATCTCTTCCGAAATTGCCCTCGATGCTTTTGGTTGCATTACAATAAACAAGTGCGACGACCGCGGGGCATCTTTCCATCGCTGCCCGGAGGGATGGATTTGGTGATTAAGAAATACTTTGACCGGTATCGTGGAAAATTACCACCAGAGATTGAAGGCAAGGTAGAAGGATGCTTAATGCCTGGTGTAGAACTTATGAATAAGTGGCGGAACTGGCGAACCGGTTTGGAATATCATCGGTATATAAAGTCAGATTTAATTTCCAGACCGATTGGCGGCAGTCCGGGCGTATCACCCGGCCATACGCTATCAGGAAACAACTTTTTCCACGGCCTCGCCCCTAATACAACAGGCTCGTCCTTAACAAACGCCTCATCACCTATTGGTATACGATAACCATTAGCCCTGAATGCCCTGCCAAACGCATTGAGCTTGGGAAAAGTCGCCCAGTGACATGTAGTACAGGATGTCTGATACTTTCTCATAAATGCAGGAACTGCCTGCGATTCCCTTGGGACTACTGCCATCAACATCCCCACAATAGTAAACACAGAAAATGCCATTAAAAAGGTTTTCTTTTTCATAACAAAATCCCCCCCTATAAAAATTTAATGCCCTTCGGGCAGTCTTCGCTCACCAACATGTCATTCTGAAGGAGGAACGACTGAAGAATCTCTTTACGGAAATCTCACTAACCTCACGAAACATCATTGGCTTACTAACGAGAGATCCTTCGCTTCACTCAGAATGACAAAGGTGTGTATCTTCTTGCGTAATAAGCAGTTAAAATGGAAATTCCTATATAAATTAATAAAGGCAAAATTACATATATAAGATTTTAATATGCTTTTATAAAGTTAATACTACTTAATACTTATACTACTTCTATTTACTAATTATATACTATGCTATGAATCTGAAGTTTTTGCGCAAAAATAGTACCACTTGCAAATATAATAAACCATTTATCAACTAATGCCTTTTCCTAAGTAGTTCTGCTTATTTAAGATAGGGAAATCCCCTATTATAAAATTATTTCTTTTGTCATTTTTTTAAATAAAATATCTCAAATTTAACGGACAACATGTCATTATAAAATGATTTATCCCGATTCTAATAGACAATATGTCATTATTTATCATTTTTAAATTATTTATCTCATTTTAATAGACAATATTTCATTATCATGTGTAAGCAAATAAGCATCATAATCTAATATAATTAGTTTCTAAGTCGACAATTTCTTGCTTTTTCTGACAAAATATTTATCAATGAAATTTTCCCGAATATCTGGTAAGCACCAAATAACAAATCCCAAATAACAAACAAATTCCAATGACCAAATCCAAAATTATTTACCCTGTTAAATTATTTAGGATGATGTTACAACAACTTTCAAAGGTTACATTTTTTATAAAGGCCAATTAAAAAGCCAGGATATATATTTAACAGGGCGGGCAAACTGGTTTGGATCATTCGGTAATTGTAATTTGGAATTTGTTTGGAATTTGTAATTTGAGATTTGTAATTTATTAACATGTTTGGTTCAGGCTCGCCCCGTTAGATATAGAATTATATAATTTCTTAAAAGGTTGTGATACATAGTGTAAGACATTTCACTTGTTAAGATGTTCCTTTATCTAACGGGGCTCGGCCAGGTTGGGTTAAGGCGTGACGGATTTTTAAAATAGCAATAGAAAAAAGCAAGCTAAAAATAGAAAGGCTTATCATTCCCATAAGATATTCGCCAATATAAAATGTTACTGACAAAATAAAGATCATATTTATAAAATAAAGTGACGGCCCCATAAGGGCATTTCTGGCACATTCCATAGACCATCCCATCTTCTGGTCTAACTTTTGAAAACAGTATATAATTGCAAACCCTACCATAAACCATCCCAGAAAATTAGATAGAGGCACCCCAAAGTATATGCCTTTTTCAGGATAATAATATATCTGCCCAAGGAACCATTTAGAACCTCTGAGAGATACAGGGTCTATTAACACATCCTGGATTACAAACAATACCGTAGAAAGAAAGAGTGCCTTTTTAGAATACCAGGGAGTATTTGGCAGTTCCAATCTACAACCCTCTCTTGTTATTGGAGAGACCATTAACAGGGCAAGTGAATAGCTGAAGTATCCCAGGAAAGAATATGAAAGTGAGTCCATGAAGGGGACATTTGAGATGTATAACTCTTTTCCGTGGGTTTCACCCGTATAATAATAGTAACCATAAGGTATGCCAATACGGGTAGAACTATACTCAGAAATAAATGCAATTACATAAGCCAGGATGGTAAAGACTACTATCCTTTTCAGTCCAAGCTGTAAGCTACCAGCAAGAAAGTACAACCCCAATAATATAAAGACATACGGTCTTAGTAAGATGGTAGATATGAGTAAGTCAAATGTTTCCATAAACCAATAAAGCCAAATGTTGGAAGTAGAAAGGGTCATAACCCGCTCAGATTATTTGGATTTACAAAATATATATAAACTGGATAATGCGGTTAAATTACTAATCCTCACACGAAGTCCCGAAGAACACAAAGGGTAAAAACTATTATCTTTTCTTTTATTTTTTAAAAATCCGTTTTCTTAGTGATCTCTGTGTCTCTGTGTGAAAATTTCTTTTATTCCATAACAAGAATTATAAACGGAGAACTCAACTAAAGTCAATCTTTGTGGTCTTTGTGTCTTTGTGTGAGGAATAAAGTCCAACTACAACTTTCCCAATCTCATTTTCAGTCATTATTCTTTGTGCCTCAGTGTCTTTGTGTGATTACTTCTTTTAAATGTTATACTTTTCTACATTCCCTATCTTCTCTCACATTTAAAACCGACTGCCAATTTGTCACAACACGTTTAGGCTAAAAGGCTTAAAATGGAAATTCCTCTATACTATCAAGTTAGCGCCCATGGGCGGACTTTTTCGCATAAAGCTAACAACATGTCATTCTGAGGGAGGAACGACCGAAGAATCTATACTCAGTATGCACAATAACTTCTCGATGAATCAATTGGCATACTAGCAGGAGACTCTTCGCGGAATTTATCCTGAGCCGGATGTATGAGATTCTTCACTTCGTTCAGAATGACAGAAGGCGAAGGGCTCAGACCTGTCCTTGAGCGAAGCGAAGGAATGACAATGCTGTATCTTATTGTGCTATAAGCAGATAAAATGGAAATTCCTCTATCAAGCTAGATTGTCTGGTTAAATTTGTTTGCCAGAAAGCTGACAAATTTGTTAAGATAAAAGAGATAGAAAGTGATCAAGACAAATAAAAACAAATAAAACGTAATATTCACCACACCCGCCAAACTAACCATCGGGCAGATTGTCTGGTGCGGTGGGCAGAACTATTACATCCATGAAGGGAAATACTCAATATGGTACATATCTATAATTATCCAGAAGAGCTTTGTCCAGGCAGTCGTAATCCTGCGCAGCTTGTCCGGATCGTTCTTCAATTCCTCAGCAAAGAGGTTAAACAAATATTGATGTATGTATCCCCAGAGTGCAATATTTAATCTTACCGGTATATAAATATCCTCGAGCCCGAAGATGGGGACATGTACGGCGCCCACCCAGCGGACATGATTCCAGAATTCTTCGTCCCATTTACACTCCAATATCTTGAGAAGAAACTTTTGTTGCTTTGCCCTCCGAACATCAACGTATTTTTTTTGCAATCTTCCCTGTTTCATCCCTGAACCACCTTGATAACCATGGGTCATTTGTTAACTTTTCATAATAGATACATTTAAAAAGTCAACTATTTTTTTGCTCAATATGAGGGAGAAATTTTCCGTTCATAGTTACCACCATGCGATCTTCCCCCTTGTCTCCTTCGGTCTTATGAACTGTCAACTTGAAATCTATTGCAGACATAATCCCATCGCCAAAGATTTCATTCATGACAGCTTTGATCGAATTACCGTAATGCAAACAGTGATAAGGGTATTACATGACAATCGGCTAAACCAGATATTAGAAAAAATTAAATGATACTCAGTTCAATACAAATTCATACGCCACTCCACTAGGATGGCGAATTTTCAAAGCGTTCAGCTTCGATAATCCTTTTTGTAGCTTTTTCATAAACTGAGGATCTTTTTTCATTTTTGTTTAATGTAAACTTTTTCGGCGATCTGGAAGATGTTCGAATTTCCCGAATAAAAATAAGATGGATTGGATTAAGG
>MAYW01000245.1 GCA_001723765.1 Candidatus Scalindua rubra | reverse complement strand
CCAAGCTGGAGCTTGGAACGAGGGGGTATTGATGCTGCAATTGACATTCATAAAACGCTTGGTTCCGGTCTTTACGAAATTGTGTATGAAGTTGTATTAGCTCATGAGTTAAAGAAGCATGGTTTAAACGTTGAAAGGCAAGTTCCCGTATCAATAGAGTATGATGGGATAAAATTCGACGAAGGATTCAGGGCAGACATTATTATTGAAAGCAAAGTAATCCTGGAATTAAAATCGATTGAATCTGTCACAAAAGCACATAAGAAACAAGTATTAACCTATCTTAGACTGTCAGGATGTAAGTTAGGCTACTTATTGAACTTTGGCGAAGAATTGATGAAGGACGGAATAACAAGAATTATAAACGGAGAACTCAAATAAAGTCAATCTTTGTGGTTCCCCTGTTAGATAATGTAAAATAACCTTTTTTTGTACGATAAGCACACATTAATCATGATAAACGTAGTTGATTGGTGGATATCCTCTATCTAACAGGGTGAATTTGTGCCTTTGTGTGAGGATTAGTAGTTTAAAGGAAAAATAATAATGGAAACAGTTTATTCATCCATACCTTTTTACGCATTGATTGTACCACTCTGTGCCGTTGTTCTTATAGGTATATCCTACAATAAACCAAACCTGCGGGAATTGTGGACGATTTTGGCCTCTTTTGCTAAATTTGGTTTGATTGTTTCCATGCTGCCGGCGATACTTGATGGCAAGGTTATAGAATGCTCTATTGTAACAGTCCTTCCCGGGCTCGATATTAGTTTCAGGATCGATGCCCTGGGAATATTCTTTGCCCTTACTGCATCCTTTCTCTGGCTTCTTACATCATTCTATTCTATCGGTTATGTGCGAAGCCTGAATGAGCATGCGCAAACAAGATATTTTATCTGTTTTGCAGTCGCAATATCCGCAACTATAGGTGTTGCGTTTTCTGCAAACATGTTCACGACCTATTTTTTTTACGAAATGATTACCTTCTCCACTTACGCCCTCGTAGCGCATAAGGAGACGCCGGAGGCGCGTTCAGGCGCAAAAGTATATTTTGTTTTCCTCTTTGGCACCTCTGTAGCCTTTCTCCTGAGCGCCATCTTCCTGACATATTATGCGACAGGCACACTTGATTTTTCGAATCACGGTATATTCAATGATGCAAGGGGAAAAGGGCTGAGTGATATATTTTTGATCGTTACCTTTGGCCTTTTTATAGCCGGGACTTCAAAAGCGGCAATGATGCCGTTTCACGCGTGGCTTCCTCGCGCCATGGTCGCCCCCACTCCTGTGAGCGCTTTTTTACACGCTGTGGCAGTTGTTAAGTCGGGGATATTTATTGTTGTAAAGATAGTCCTTCATTTATTCGGGATTAACCTCTTAAATGAACTGAGGCTTGGTATAGTTCTTGCTTACTGTGCATCCTTTACCATGATAGTTGCCTCCATAATCGCCCTCAGACAGGACAACCTGAAGGCAAGGCTTGCATATTCAACGGTTGCTCAGCTTTCATATGTAATATTCGGCGCTGCCCTTCTTACACCCTCAGGTATTACGGGGAGTATTATGCATATAGTAATACACGCCTTTGGCAAGATCACGCTCTTTTTCTGTGCAGGGGCTATATATACCGCGTCTCATAAGACCAAAGTAAGCGAACTTGATGGGATTGGGAGGAAGATGCCTTTCACCATGACTACCTTTGCCCTGGCTTCACTCTCAATAATCGGGGTGCCTCCTCTTGGCGGTTTTATAAGCAAGTGGTATCTGGCTAAGGGTGTTATAGAAGCAGGGGAAATCCCGATAATTACCATCCTGGTAGTAAGCACAATACTTAATGCCTGTTACTTTTTACCCATAGTGTACAGGGCATTTTTTAAGGAATTACCACAAGGCGAAACGGCGGAAAGAAACGAGGCGCTGGCTATTATGGTAGTGCCATTAGTAGTTACTACCGTAGGAACATTGCTTTTATTCTTTGTACCATCAATATTTCTTGATCTTGCGAAGATGGTTGTGGCAAATTTAAATTAAAAGGAAAAAAGGAGTCCTCACGCAGAGCCGCAAAGAACACAGAGGTTTTTAAGAAATTTTTTTTCTTAGCGTACTTAGCGTCTTTGCGTGAGAATTAAATTTAAAGGAGTTTTCTGTATGAAAGAAGAAATAATGGAATTAGGACATGAGCCTAAACCTGGATATGGAATAATCTATTATGCTGTAATTACCATAGGTATAATATATCTTGCTATAATATTTATCATGGGATAACAGAATAACTCTTGGCGTTCTTAGCGTCTTGGCGAGAGGAAAAAAGAAGCTCTCACGCGGAGCCACAGAGATCGCCAAGATAACAAGATTTTAAAAAGCAAATTAAAGATAAAAGTATTGTATCTCTTTGCGTTCTTGGCGTCTTTGCGTGATAACACTTCTTTTTTTCTCATGCAGAGCCGCAAAGAACGCAAAGGGATTTTAGGTTTAGGAATATTTTTTTTCTTAGCGAACTTAGCGGCTTTGCGTGAGGATTAGTAATTTAAAGGAGTTTTTATATGAAACAACTGAATATTTTTGATAATCCGAGAAATGTGAAGATACTCCTGATGCTACTTTTTGGAGGCTGCCTGGCGCTTTTGATAATTAATTTTTTGCTCCAAAGCACAGTCATTTTTTCTGGGAAGAATGGTCATGTTTTTATGCCGCTTATGGATTTGTTGCATGTGTAGGCCTTGTTCTGGCAGCAAAGCATATATTGCGTAGAATTGTTAAAAGGAGAGAAGACTATTATGATCAACATTATCCCTTTTATTTAGTAATTGGAGGAGAATATTGATATGAAAAAAGAATTCAATTTTTTCGATAAACCCGGGAACATAAAGAAATTGAATATTTTTTTCTACGCATCTCTTGGTATTCTTGTTGTGCTAGATTTCTTTATTGAAAAACATCCACATGTTGGATGGGAAAAGATACCATGCACTTATGCCCTGTACGGCTTTCTTTCCTGTGGTTTGATTATTGCCGTATCGAAAATACTAGGAAAACTCTGGCTTCAAAAAGGAGAAGATTACTATGACTAGCTTTATACCCCCAGTGTCATTTTTTATTTTTGGGGCGGTCCTATTCTTATTTATAAGGGGAAATTTACTTAAGGTGTTCTTGCTCCTGATTCCAGCCATTACATTTATGAACCTTTTTAATATGGTGGAGGGAACATATTACACCATTAACTTCCTTGATTTTGAGGTTATTTTCTGCAAGGTTGATAAATTGAGCAAGGTCTTTGGCTATATTTTTGTGATCATGACTTTTGCAGGGAACCTTTTTTCAATTCATTTAAAGACAAGGGACGAACACATTGCTGCCTTATTATATGCTGGAGGGTCTTTAGGTGTTGTTTTTGCAGGAGATTATTTCTCTCTATTTGTCTTTTGGGAGGTTATGGCAGTTGCTTCAACTTATCTCATATGGGCGCGGAAAACTAAGGCAGCCAAAGATGCGGGATTCAGGTATATTATAATACATTTTCTTGGCGGCCAATTCCTTTTTGCTGGAATAATAATATATGTAGTATCTACCGGATCTATAAGTTTTGGCTACCTTGGTCTAAATGGTGTTGCTTCATGTTTGATCTTTCTTGGATTCATCTTGAATGCGGCTATACCTCCACTCTCTGCATGGCTTTCTGATTCTTATCCCGAATCAACTGTTACAGGTACGGTATTTTTGAGTGCATTCACAACTAAAACGGCTGTTTATGTACTTGCAAGGGCCTTTCCTGGTGAGCAAATACTAATGTGGACAGGGATTGTAATGGTAGTATATGGGATTGTTTATGCACTCATCGAAAACGATATGCGAAGAGTTTTGTCCTATAGCATAATCAACCAGGTGGGGTTTATGATTACGGGGATAGGAATTGGGACTGAGCTCTCTATAAATGGTTCTGTATCACACGCTTTTGCACATATATTGTACAAGGCACTTTTAATGATGTCAGCAGGTGCGGTTCTATATATGACTAAAAGGAGCAAGTGTACTGAATTGGGTGGGCTTTATAAGACCATGCCAATTACGCTTATATTATGTTGTGTTGGAGCGGCTTCTATTTCCGGATTTCCTTTAACGGGTGGTTTTACAACCAAATCAATGATAATTGACGCCGCAGGAAGTGAACACCTTGGTGTTATATGGCATCTCCTGATACTTGCCTCGGCAGGTGTTTTCCTGCATGCAGGCATCAAATTCCCTTATTTTGTCTTTTTTGCAAAAGATTCAGGTTTGAGGCCAAAAGAGCCGCCAATTAATATGCTTCTTGCCATGGGGCTTCTATCCATTTTATGCATACTTGTAGGTGTTTGGCCTGAACCACTTTACCGGATATTACCTTATCCTGTCGACTTTGTTCCTTATACAGGCGCTCATGTGGTTGGCCAGCTTCAGATTCTTATGTTTTCGGCTCTTGCTTTCTTTATGCTCTTAAAATTTCTTAAGCGGACAGAAACAATAAGCCTGGATACCGATTGGTTCTATAGAAAAGGTACTATGGGATTCCTCTGGCTTTTAGATAATCCATTGGCATGGTTTGGTAATCAGGTTAAGACCACATTTTTTGTAACCATTCCCCAATCATTAATATGGTTTAGCAAGAACCCACTGATGGCTTTGAAGATGGCTGGTAACAATATAGCGCTAGCGATATTTGAGGAATCATTTACTAAAGAAAAGGTAGAAAGGATAAGGAGGCGAATAGTAGAAGAAATAACCGTCTACCCCGGGGATGTAATAAGATACTCGCATGTTGGTACAACTGTCATCTGGGTAATGGGATTATTATTGGCATACCTGATAATATATATTGTTAGCGTTAAATAATCAAAGCGTATCATTCCATTGAGCGAACCGGACGAGCGTAATAGCGGCTACTGTAAAATATGCTAAAAAAAAATTTAGTGAAAAATCATACAGATTTGGATTGTCCTTCTGATTCTGAGATATTATGTTTATTTTCTTTCTTATAACTTCTATATGTTAAATAGATGTATCCTATAGCTATGGCGCTGATTATGGATGCAACTATTTTCAGTTTAGTCTCCACGGCACGTATGGGGG
>MAYW01000244.1 GCA_001723765.1 Candidatus Scalindua rubra | reverse complement strand
ACTTGAACTTAGAGAACTGGAGCAAGAGCGGTCAGAGGAGTATATCAACCGAGTAAAAGACTTTCTTGGGCGGTATGATGAGAACAAGAAAAAAATTGATTTTTTTGACCAAAAAGGAGATGTGTTATCTCCTTTTTAAAAACATTAAAATCGCCCCCGCCACTCGGCGGGGCGTCGCCCCAAAAAAGAGTTTCATTTTCTCTTTTCGCCCCCTTTAATTTTTTGTTTTCAGAAATGAGGGAAAAATCAGAATGTCAAAAGATTCAAAGACTTACAAAGATTTCGGCAAAAAAGTCTACATCCGAACCTTCGGATGCCAGATGAATAAGCTGGATTCGGAACTATCAATCGGTTCCCTTGTAAGAGAAGGTTATACGTTTGTGGAAGATGAAAAGGCTGCAGACATCATCCTCTTGAATACGTGTAGTGTACGCAATAAGGCTGAACACAAGGTATATTCACAACTCGGCAGTTTAAGAAATCAAAAAGAAAAGAATCCGGACTTAATCCTTGGCGTCCTGGGTTGTATGGCGCAAAATGAGGGGGAAAAAATATTTAGACGTATGCCACACGTTAACCTCATATGTGGAACAAGGGAGTTTTCAAGACTTCCTACTTTATTAGAAGAAATCAATGGTAGTAACAAACAAATCCTTGCTATTAATGAAGATGAAATGGTGAGTTTTGATAGGTTAGTTACTCAAAGACCGAATCGATTTAAGGCATTTGTATCTATTATGAGGGGATGTGATAATTACTGTTCTTACTGCATTGTACCGTATGTAAGAGGACGTGAGTTCAGCAGACCTGTTGGAGACATAATAAACGAAGTTAAAAGCCTAACAGATGATGGTTGTAAAGAGATTACGCTTTTGGGGCAGAATGTAAATTCTTACGGAAAAGGTCTGAATGGGAATATTACTTTAGCTAATCTGCTTAAAAAATTAAATTCAATTGAAGGTATAGAAAGGATACGGTTTGTTACCTCACATCCAAGGGATATGATCAAAGATATATTAGAAGCCATTAGTGAATTGCCCAAAGTTTGCGAAAATTTACACATGCCGGCACAGTCTGGTTCAGACAGGATATTGGAAAAGATGAGACGTCAATATACATCCACACACTATAGAGAGCTTGTTGAAATGGCCAAGTCCTTAGTACCTGATATTACGATTGCCAGCGACTTCATTGTAGGTTTCCCGGGAGAAACGGAAGACGATTTTGAAGATACCGTAAGTCTGATGAGGGATGTGCGCTATCAAAACTGCTTTATATTTAAATACTCGCCGCGAACGGGAACTGCAGCTACGGAATTAAAAGATGATGTACCGGAGGAAACTAAAAGAAGGAGAAATCAGATATTGTTAGATTTACAGAGTGACATAAGCGCAGAAGACAATAAAGAGATGATTGGAAAATCAGTCGAAGTCCTGGTGGAAGGAACAAGCAAAACTGATGAAAGTAAATTAACAGGCAGGACAAGACAAAATCAGATTGTTGTTTTTAGTCTGCCTGAAGGGCGTAGTCAGGAAGGTTGGCCTTCCTCACTTCAGGGTAAGCTTGTCAATATTAATATTGTAGATTCAACTGATTTAACACTATTCGGAATTATAAATTAGCTCACTTCATTCGCTAATTTATAATTGCTACAGGATATCGCCCTCAATAAAATGGTTCATTAATTTATATCCCTTTTTTACTTTCAGACCAGTTTGTTCCGCATTTAATTCTGTAAAAGAGAGGTTGCTTTTCTTACTTGAATCAAAACCGTAAATGGTAAAAGGTACTGGTTCTGAAGTATGCGTTTTTGTTCTTATTGGTGTGTAATGGTCAGGAAGAACAAGTATACGAAATTCGCTGTACTCTTTTAGTGCATCGTAAACAGGGCCAATGATTTTTTTATCGATATTTTCAATAGCACGAATTTTTTCATGAATGCTTCCTTCGTGGCTCGCCTCATCTGGGGCTTCGATATGAATCAAAACCATATCATGCGTTTTTATGGCTTCAATTGCATATTTTGCCTTGGCCTCGTAGTCTGTATCGAGATATGCTGTGGCGCCAGGGACATTTATGATGTTCAAGCAAGATAAGTTGCCATACCTTTCAGTAAATCTACACCTGTTATGACTGCGCCTGATACTCCATATAATACCTTAAAAGGTATTAGAGAAGGACGTTGTCCCTGCCCCCACAACCAGATCATATTAGCAGGGTTTTCACCAAGGTCGATCCTAACCTTGTTTATGTCATGGTTAACGAGTATATGATACGAGTTCTCCATTAAATCGATTAATATTTCACTACCTCTACCTTTTGGTAAATTGTTTTTTATTGATTTACCTATGATATCATGTGGAGGAGTACAATCAGCTTCTATCCTGGTATTTCCTTTATAAATCATTATGTTTCGATAGCTCTTACCCGCATAGAAGTTTATGTTGTTGTTTCCCAATCTTTCATTCAATATTGAGATTATTAATTCGGCCTCTTTATCGGATATGTGACCTGCACTAAAGTCTTCCAGAATTTCATTGTTTATTGTGATTAGATTGCAACGAACAGCCCAGTCTTCCTTTCCAAGTTTAATACCTAAACTTGCAGCTTCAAGTGGCGCGCGTCCAGTATAATAAACTTCCGGGTTGTAACCTAATACTGAAAGTCCTGCAATGTCACTTCCAGGTGCAAGCCCTTTTGGTATGGTGTTGACGAGACCTAATAGTCCATTAAATGCTATGTTATCCAGATTAGGTGTTCTTGCCACTTCCAAAGGGGTCCTTCCACCGAGCTTTTCTAATTTGTAATCTGCCATTCCATCGGGAACTATGATGCAATATTTCATTTTAAAAAGTTAATATATCAATAGAATTTGAATAGCAAACCCCGTTAGAAAGCTCAGGTAGGCATCAAATCTATTTAGAGATTTATCTCTAAACGATACAAACCTTACACCGTTAAAAAAAATCAATTCTAACGGGGTAAATATTTCTAAAATCACCACTTGTCAATTTTTCTGAGTGTTTTTTTTCCTTGTTATGTTAAACCCTCTTTGATAATATCATAGCGCAGTAAAGCTGCAAGTAAATTAATTGACTAAATTGAACTAAAGTTAAAACAGGACTCTTTAATCCCCCTCTTTCCCCCTTTATAAAAGGGGGATTGCTCACTTTAAACCCTGGCCCAGACCGCAGGGCGGATCGCATCAGGGCGGGCTTTAGACACTTTTAACTTTTTATGACACGAAAAAAAACTTTCTAAAACTTGTCCTCATGAAAACATGTCCTCATGTAAATGGGGATGGGGAGAAGAAGGTATTACAGAGTAATATCATAAAATACTTATAAGCAAAAAAGTTAATATAGAATAATGGGAAGTTTAAAGAACAGAGATATAATTTCTATTTTAGACTTTACAAAGGAAGAAATATTATACATTTTAGACCTATCAAAGGAGATGGAGAAAAAAGGTTGTCCTGACATTTTAAGGGGAAAGGTGCTTGCAAATTTATTTTTTGAACCTTCGACGCGTACAAGATTAAGTTTTGAAGCAGCAATGAAACGGCTTGGCGGAGAGGTTATCGGATTCGATGAACTTGGTACGACTTCTACCGTAAAGGGTGAATCATTAAAGGATTCCGTCAAAATTATTGAGGGTTATTGTGATATTATCGTTTTGAGACATTTTCTTGAAGGTGCCTCTCGGCTTACGGCTGACTCCATAAGTATACCCGTTATTAATGCAGGTGATGGGGCAAGCCAACATCCAACTCAGACCTTTGTAGATCTCTACACTATAAAGAATGCAAAAGGTGTGCTTGAGAATTTGACGGTTGGTTTTTTGGGAGATTTAAAATATGGTAGAACTTCACACTCTTTAGCATATGCTCTTGCTCATTTTAATGCTGAGATGTACTTTATATCACCACCAAGTCTCAGGATTCCTAAAGATTATATGGAGGAATTAGAATTGAGATGTGTTTCATATCATGAAGTTGATTCTATATATGAAGTAAGTGATAAACTTGATATACTTTATTGTACAAGGATACAAAAGGAGAGGTTTGCGGACCCGGTGGAGTACGAAAAGGTAAGGGGTGTTTATAAACTTAGTAAGTCTATTATGGACGGGCTCAAGGTTAAAGACGATCTTAAAATACTTCATCCGCTTCCAAGGGTGGATGAGATGGATGAAAGTATGGACACTACAAGTTATGCGGTGTATTTTCAGCAGGCTCATAGTGGTATTCCGGTAAGAGAAACACTGTTAGCTGTAATACTAGGTGCCATATAATGAAGAAACTAGAGGTTTCGGCAATTGAAGAAGGTACTGTTATCGATCAGATTTCAAGCAAAAGTACATTTAAGGTTGCTAATATATTGAATATCCAAGGTATAGATCAGGTGGTACTAATTGGGGTCAATTTATCAAGTAAGAAGTTGGGCAAGAAAGGTATTATAAAGATTGGTGGTAAGCTCCTTACACAGGAGGAAGTAAATAAGATTTCATTAATTGCTCCAGATGCCACTGTGAATATTATCAAAGATTCTGAAGTTGTAAGAAAATTTAAAGTTGCTATTCCAGATTCTATAGAAGAATTTCTGAAATGTTTTAACCCAAATTGTGTTAGCAATCATCAAAAGATACAAAGCAGATTTCATGTGATCAGCAAAAGCCCAATCAAGATAAGATGTCACTATTGCGAACGTCTCATGGGTGTAGACGATATTGAGTTAGTTTAACCTAAATTGAGCGATTTTATATTGTAAGTTATTGTAGCCGCAGGCTTTAGCCTGCGTTTCTCATCATTTGATGGGTGTATGAGAATTTTTCGTAAATTACGCAACCTAAAGGATGCGACTACCCGCCCGAACGTACCGTTCGGTACGGGCGGGCACAAATCGCTCAATTTGGGTTTAAATGTTTAATCCAAATTATCTGGAGAAAAATTTAAGATTAAACCTAGTTCGAGAATGGAGGGGGAATATGGAAGATACATCTATTGAAAAAAAACTTAAGCATGATATTCATCAAAAGAATACGATAAGAAGAGAAATAGAAAGGCGTATAAGAACTGTTTGTCAATGGAAAGATAAGCTTGCTAATTTTAAATCTTTTCAAAAACAAAAGAAATTAATTCTTGCTTCCAATCAAGCTGACTACTTATTTCTTG
>MAYW01000243.1 GCA_001723765.1 Candidatus Scalindua rubra | reverse complement strand
GTTCCTCTCGCATGATTCTACCCTTGTAGATGATGGATTCAGAAAAGTCTCCATTTTCCCAATACTTCAGCGCTTCGGTGGATGCGACAAATGCAAGATTGTTTCCACGGAAAGTTCCGGTATGTTCTCCGGGCTGCCACTGATCAAGTTCAGGCCTCATCAAAAGCAGGGCTAACGGAAGACCGCCGCCAATGGACTTAGATACTGTAACCATGTCTGGTGTAATGTTTGCCCTTTCAAAGCTAAAAAACGGTCCGGTTCGGCCATTGCCTACCTGTATATCGTCAATTATCAGGAGTATGTCGAATTCGCAGCATAAACTCTCAAGTCGTTGAAGCCATTCACTGCTGGCTATATTGACTCCTCCTTCTCCCTGAACAGTTTCAACTATAGCAGCCGCAGGCAGATCAAGACCGCTACTACCATCCTCGATATAACGTCTTAAGTATTCGATAGTATCAATATATGGCCCAAAATAACCGTCGTAAGGCATGAACGCCGTATTGGTTCTAACACCGTATGATTCATCACGATAAAAAGAGTTTCCGGTTACAGCCAGCGACCCCATGGTCAGGCCGTGATAACCATTTGTAAAGGCTATTATGTTGGATCTGCGCTTGACCAATCGCGCAAGCTTAAGGGCTGTTTCAACGGCGTTGGTGCCTGTAGGACCTGTGAACTGTACTTTGTAGTCCAGGTTTCTGGGCAGGAAAATCGTATCCTGCAGTTTCTGAAGAAAGCTCCTTTTGGCCGTTGTTGCTTTATCCAACCCGTGAACCACTCCATTATGCTGGAGATATTCAATAAGCAACTTGTTTATATTGGGATTGTTATGGCCGTAATTTAGTGTGCCAGCTCCTGCAAAAAAGTCAATATAGCGTTCGCCTTGTTCATCATATATAAGGGAACCCTTTGCAACATCAAAGACAGCAGGAAAAGATCTAATATAACCTCTTACTTCTGATTCTAGTTTTTCAAAAATACGCATAAACTTCACCTCCCAAGTAATTTCACTACCCACATTAAACCTCGAATTGCAACAAAAGGGGCAGCTACTTTGTTAAGGTTGTTAAAGGTCCTATCCTGAAAAGAATTTCTTCCTCATGGATCGTCTCCACGAAATTTGTGGAGTCCAAAAAAAGCTCCTCACGGCATTCTGCGCCGCGCCCTTTGGCAAATCCTTTGAAAAGACGTTTTGACAAGTCATTAGAGGTTGTTATCGTGGTTTCAAGGTACCTGATACCCTGGCATACCGACCTTGACAAAATATCGTCAAGCATGCCCTGCGCTATCCCAATACTACGCTGCCCCTCGTGAACCGCAACCTGCCAGACAAAAAGGTGGTCTTTTTTATCCGGAAGAATATAAGCCGACGTAAAACCGACAATGAAATCATTTTGCTCTACTACGGCGCTGGTTTCGGAAAAATGAGCGCCGATAAGGAAATATAAATATCTTGAATTTAAATCTAAGGGAGGAGCACATGAGCGCACTAACTCAAATATTGCTTTTCCATCATTTTTTTTTGGTTTACGAAATAACACAAGAGCGCCTTCTTTAAGGAAAATCAACAATATCCTCATTTTCAACATAATAAAGGGCTTCTATAACATGGTAGTTCATTAAGGTTAAATTTATAGTATAGCATTTCCATTTTAAAACTTTGTAAGTTAAGGCTTTAAGCTTTCTCTCTAATTCTCCAAACTATCACGCAAAAAAATGCTACCACACAAAGCCATAATTGAGTTGCAAAAATATAGCCAGCAGTACAAATCCATATTTTATTTATTCCGGATGTATACCATTTGTCCTGAATAAAAAGCTTAATACCATTGAATGGGTTTTTTGAAAATCCTTCATATTTTTTTGTAAAAACACGTTTATCCGCTTTACGCGTTTCTCCTGAATAATCTTTAAAGATTGAGTGAGAATCACCCTTATTTGTACTTCTACGTGTAGCTGGAATTTTGTGACTCTCATAAACGGTTTTCTTACGATGCTTTGTTTTTTGATGTTTACTTGGTGTACGTGTTAAAACCTTTTTTTTGGGTTTTGTTTTAACTTCTACCGATTTCTTTTGAGACAACGTTTTTTTCGGGGTACTATCAACCTTTACTGTTTTTCTAATCTGCCTGCTGATACGAGAAGACGTCGCACGTGTTCTGTCTTTTTTCCCTTTAGACAACTTTCTAAATATCGTCTTCTGTTTTTCAGCTTCGCTTGTCATTCCCAATTTACTGTAGGCTAGAGAAAGAGAATAATGCACCTTCGCATAATCCGGATTTATATTGATGGCCCTTGTATATATTTTTACAGCATCATCATACTTTGCCTTACAATAGTAAGTATTCCCCAAGCCATAAAGGGCATAAACATCATTAGGTTTTAATTCTATTGCCTTTTCAAATTCTTTTCCTGCCTGGTCATATTTACCCTGTTTATAAAACTCAATGCCTTTATTATAATGTTGCTTAAACTTACCAGCGCCATATGACGTAGTCTCAAAAGCGATCAAGAGAAAGGGTACAAATAATGCTTGTATGAACAGAACTTTCTTCATTCTTTTATTTTGTTAATATATGTAAATATATATATAAATTACTGTTTAGCAAGGTAACATATCTACATGAATTATGCAAATATATTATCATTAATACTGAATATTATATCACATATATTATGCAAGTTTGATACACTTTGTTATTGGAGACTGGACCGAAGCCCTTAAAATTAAAAGAGTTATATAAGGACTATGATTTTTTTCAATCGGACTCACATATCTAAAGTTTCCAACCACGCTGAGTGTGGTTAATGTTTGCTTAACGCATCAATATCTTTCAGTTCGTGTATTCGATTGGCCAGAATTCCCCTTTTTTCATATCCTTTTTCATCTCTGAGTAAAGGTATTTTATTGCGGGGCAATACGGTGTAAGGGCTTTGTACATATCACCAGTGTACTGGTACACGGTGCCGAGGCAATGACCGCAGCATTGATAGCGGATTTCACAGTCTTTGCAATCCTCCATATTTTCAACACGACGATTTTGCAATTTCTCAATTCGATCCGGATAATATACAACCGTTTTGTTTTCAGAATCCCATTTTCCATATATCAAGTCCTGTATTGGAGTGTTGCCATAAAACGCCCTGTCGCAAGATGAGACGTAACCGTCAACCGTCAAATGAGGATGAGGGCCATTTGCCCTGCAGTAAAAAGAGCTGTGGCCGTCAAAATTGAAAACGAGATCATTTGTGTAATGCACGCCAAGCTCGCGGCCACGCCTCCACGCCTTCACAAACTCCTTTGCATAGTCCATGATGTCTACCGAATAGATATCGTCCAGATCTTTTCCAACCGGATCCAGGCAGGCCTTCGAGATAACACAGTTGATGCCCAAATCGTGTATTTCCTCGATCACCTCAACCTGCCTGTACAGATTAAACTGGCTAACAGTCAAGCCGATACCGACAGAGGTCATTTCTTTCAGTTTGTTTACGGTGTGTATGATCATTTCAGAACTGCCATTGCCTTCCGGTGTTACGCGAATCTGGTCGCACACGTTGCGCGGACCGTCGTAAGAGACCCAAACGCGGTGAATGTGTTTACCTATCCAGTCAGCGGTTTGGTCGTCGAAGACGCCATTTGTAAGAATTTCAAAATAGGCAGAACCGCCGCTGAGTTCCAGAGCAATTTCGTATACCTTCTTTATGCCTTGAATGTTTTGCGTGGGTTCCCCCACGCTGTAAAAACGAACCTTGTAATTCCGCGTGCGATTGAAGTATTCTTCCATCGCTACACGCACAAATTCTATATCGATGTTAATATCTTTACGTTCCATGGAGGACGTAATGCAATATTTACATCGCAGATTGCACGTTGAGGTCATCAAGCAGGTTATGAATTGTTTGTTATAGTGAGCCACTATAGTTCTCCTTTCTCTTTAAATCAGGTT
Organism: Candidatus Scalindua rubra; assembly: GCA_001723765.1. Classification (GTDB taxonomy): domain Bacteria; phylum Planctomycetota; class Brocadiia; order Brocadiales; family Scalinduaceae; genus Scalindua_B; species Scalindua_B rubra. Next base: position 1,247 of record MAYW01000243.1, on the reverse strand, counting down.
ACTATTTAACTGCCTTTAAATAATCAAAGTGGTCAACAAATTCAAGAGACTTAGTATCCTTGTATTTTTTTTCCATTTCAATTAAACCGTTAATAATTTCTTGTTCTCCGAGAGATGTTAATGCCGACATATAGCAGCTTTTTACCATCGCGAAATATTTTTGCTTCGGAATAGAATGAGTGTAATCTATAAAATCTTGTTCGACTTGAAAATCGGTGTTTTCCAGTTGTTCCAAAAGTTCGTCCGTGTCCGCATGCCATTCTTTGCATCGATCAAGCGCTTTTTGAAAAAGTGGATATTTAACTTCCGGCGGAACGTGAACAAGTAGCAGGATGCCGCCCTTTCTAAGCCTGTTAAAAAGGCAGTTGAAAAGTTTTTCCCTTTCCGGGATATGATGTACTGCCTCTTTTATAAGAATCTTGTCATATATGCCTGGCCGTTTTGAGAAACTAAGCGCATCCGATACTACTGTGTGTATGTTCGAATCCGTATCCTCGGGAATCTGTTTTAACATCTCAGGATAAGGATCAACTGCTATAACCTTCCTGAGCTGAACCTGCTTGATAATATCCAACGAGTACATTCCCGTACCACATCCCAGGTCAACTAAAGAATCCGTATTGCGGAGTTCAAGTTTTTCTATCATTTTCGATGTAAGAGTCTGACGAATCTGGCGAATAATAAAGAAAATCGTTATAGCGTTCCGCTAGACTTTTGTAATGTCTGTTCAATACTTGTTCTGTCATATTCTTTCCCATTTCCACGTTCAACTAAAATCCCTATAACCTGAATCTTGCATGAAAATTGACAAATCCCCCTCTTTCCCCCTTTACTAAAGGGGGAGGTGGGGGATTAAGGGTGTTAACTTGTAAGCACTGCCTGTAAAAACTTTTTTGTTCGTTCATGATGAGGCTTTTGAAGGATGAGTTCCGGCTTTTCATCCTCCAGAATTCTGCCGTGATCCATGTAAACCACCCTGTCAGCTATTTCCCTGGCGAACCCTATCTCATGGGTTACTATAATCATGGTGATTTTGCTTTCTAAAGCTATCTCCCTCAATACATTGAGCACTTCTCCGACCAGCTCAGGATCCAGCGCAGACGTGATCTCATCGAACAGCATAACTTTAGGCCGCATCGCTAATGCACGGGCAATGGCTACACGTTGTTTCTGTCCCCCTGAAAGCTGTGCCGGAAAGGCATCCGCCTTATCTCTAAGCCCCACCTTATCGAGAAGGTCAAGAGCCC
>MAYW01000242.1 GCA_001723765.1 Candidatus Scalindua rubra | reverse complement strand
ACCCGTACAACAACATTTTGAACCCCTACCCCCCATAATCTGCCATCATCTCATTTAATCTAGCAATATCCTCTTCATAGTAACACTGTTCATCAACATCCTGTCTGAGATATTCCGTAATCATGTCAATCTTTTTTATTGCATAATCAATTTTGCGATTTTTTCCTTCCACATAAGCGCCTACATTTATCATATCTTCAGCTTCCTTATAAACCGCATAAGTGGCCTTTAACCTTTGAGCTGCCTGCGTATGTTCTGATAATACAATATCAATCATACATCTGCTTACGCTGTTAAGGATATCTATCGCTGGATAATGGTTTCGAGCCGCTATCTTTCTAGAGAGTATAATATGACCATCTAAGATTGCCCGTACTGTATCTGAGATAGGCTCATTAAAATCATCACCTTCAACCAGCACAGTATACATTGCCGTAATACTGCCTTTGGAAGTTATACCCGCTCTTTCTAACAATTTTGGGAGTAACGAGAAGACCGATGGCGTATAACCTCTTGTAGTCGGAGGTTCACCTATAGCCAGACCCAACTCTCGTTGTGCATTTGCAAGCCTGGTAATAGAATCTACTAATAACATTACATCCATACCCTGATCTCTTAAATATTCAGCTATAGCCGTAGCAACAAATGCTCCTTTTAATCTCACCATAACAGGTTTATCGGAGGTTACGACAACTACGACAGATTTCTTTACACCTTCATCACCTAAATTCTGCTCAATAAACTCGCGCACCTCTCTGCCACGTTCTCCTATCAAAGCAATTACATTCACATCTGCCCTGGATGATTTTGCAATCTTTCCCAGGAGGGTGCTTTTCCCAACTCCGCTACCTGCAAAGATCCCCAGCCTTTGACCCTTCCCACATGTCAGGAGACTGTCAACAGCTCTGATCCCCGTACTAATTTGTTCAGTAATCAAAGGTCTCTCCAGTGGCGCAGGCGCCTCATTATATAACGGCCTCATTTCCTCATAATGAATCGGGCCTTTGTTATCCATAGGGTTACCTAATCCATCAAGTATTCTACCTATCAATGAAGCGCTAAGTTTGATACTAAGCGGCTGACCTGTAGCGATCACTTCACTCCTGGGACTAATCCCATTCATATCGGCAATTGGCATTAATAACGCTTTTTTGTCCTTAAAACCAACTACCTCTGCAAGAATAGGTTCATCCTCAGTTTGTGTCGTCAATTTGCATAGTTCTCCAACATGAACTTCAGGGCCCAAAGACTCTATTAACATACTGGTTGCCCTTGATACCGTCCCAATTAAATTGATGGTATTTACTCCTGAGAGTCTTTGATGATACTTTTCAAACAAATCTTTCATACTCATATTCCCCACGGAAATCATGAAAGAATCACGAAAGTATTTTTTTTTTGTCTTCTTGCCCTGTTAGATGTTTAGCCCATTAAAAGGCTCTAACCATTTTCAAGACCTTTAACCCTAACCCGAACGAGTCGGAAAAGAAATGTAGGGCAAGGCTTTAGCCTTGCGTTTGTTGCATGAAAGCAAACCTAAAGGTTTGCCCTACATGTTACATACAACAAAATATTTTGCCAAAGCTTGTCCCTGTATGTTTTGAACAGGGATTGGTCAAAAAAAATTTATTAAGGTACTAACAGGGCCAAGTCTTCTAACAGGATTTACTATCTAACAGGGTGAATGTATTTCGTGGGCTAAACCAGTTTCGCATTCCGTTTCTAAAGTATGCCCTTCGAAGGATGACTTTATTTCATCCCAACGTGTTTCTAACCTTGCGTCAATACCCCACAATCTGTAACAACCCTACAACCCCTCTGGATATATCAATATCACTGATCATTTCGGAGTCTTCATTATCTCTTAAAAGTTCCGTTATTTTCAGTCCTTTCAATTCTTCAACATCTTCAGGATTTAAGTAAAGTTTTAAAATTTTATTTTCTTTCACTTTATTGATCGCCTCTACCACAACTCTTTCAATTATTTTACCACTATCTTTTGATACTTCTTCATATACTGCCTTCTTCGCAACTGCTAAAACCAGCTTAATTATTTCCTTTTCACATCTGTCCCAAACATTATCTCGTTCTTGCTTTAGGCCCTCAATTGCCTTCCTCAAACCTTGACATAGGTGATCAACATCCTCTTGATACTTCTTTAATGCATCATCCCAACCCCTTTTATACTTTTCTTTTGATACAGTCTCTAATAATTCATCTTTATTGTTTCCATCATTTGGCATTTTAGATTCAAGAACAATTGCTTTTTCTATAACTGGTAATTTATAAACAGTTTTCCTACTCATACTAATGGTCCTTCGTCTTGAGACTTCTTTCTTACAGCCTCTCCTTGAGCCTCTAACTTACTTAGATTATCAACTATCACTTTCTGTGCAGCCTCTACTTCAGACAATGGTTTCGGACCCAATATTTCTTGTTCCTCCGCAACCATATCACCCATACGTTTAGACATATTTTTAAACATTTTATCCCTAACTTCTTTACTAGCAGTTTTTAAGCTCATGGCGATAGTAGAGGTATCCGTCTCACTCAACACCTTTCTTAATGCCATATCTTCCACAATTGCGATATCCTCAAACACAAACATGAGCGCCTTTATCTCTTTTGCCAAATCGGGATCATCCTCCTTTAGACGCTGCATGATAGTTTTCTCTGTAATGGAATCACTTCGATTAAGTATTTCCGCAATAGTCCTGAATTTTCTTTCGCTCGGCGTATCTACCCTGTCTCCCAATGAAACTACCTTTGTCTCTAAAAGTTCATCTATTTGTTTAATTATTTGAACTGGTGGTGGAGTAGAAATAGCTATTTTGTTTAATATATCAATCCTCATCTCTTCAGGCATTATGGCAACAACATCTGCAGACTGCTGTGGTTCAAGATAAGATAATACTAATGCAATTAGCTGTGGATGTTCTCCAGAAAGTATTGACATAATCTCATCGCCTAAAAGATGTTTGAAATATCTGAACGGTATAATACTAGGCCTATGGTCTTTAATTACATCGATTATTTCTTCACTTTGACGATATGACTCAGATTGTTGCATAAACTCATCAAGCACCTCTATGGAAGTATTGTGATCAACATTTCTTATCGCCCCGATAATCTCACTAATCTCTGAAATCTCGTTTTCTGCAAAACCCCCAAGGATATCAGCAGCTACTTCCGGTCCTAGATTTAAAAGTAGTATTGCAACCCTTTCCTTATTTGTCAGCTCTTTACTCATTAATCCCCACCTTCTCTTAACCACTTCCTAACAAGGTTACCGGTAGTTCTCGGGTCGTTTTTTGTGGTTTCAATTATATCATCCCTGATTGCTATACGTTTTTCATCCGCTTTAGTTTGTAATGCTTCATCTACCTTATTTGTTTGATAACCATCCTGAAGCTCACGCTGTGAATATGTAGCATATCCACCCGTTTGTTGTGATACTAATAAACGCTTTAATGCTTTCATGGCAAACAAAAGAAACGCAATGACAGCTATTACGAGAGAACTGTTCTTGGCAATCGCTAGTATAAATTCTTTTTTGTTTTCCTTTTCAACACCTTCCTCATCAATGAAAACAGGCACTTGCCCTTGAAATTGAACACATTGTATTTCAAATCTGTCATTTCTTGGAGGCGATTCGTCAAGGCCGATTGATTGTTTTACAATGGATGCTATCTGATTCAATTCCTCGTCTGGCCTGGCTATAAATTTTCTATTTATCTTACCATCTTCCATCTCTTCCTCTTCATAATTACCGTCTACCAGAATGGCAACAGTTAATCTCTTAATACTTGCCACATGTTCTGAAATAGCTCGTTCTACTTTACTCAAAGCATAATTCGTTGTTTCCGTTTCTTCTGATTCCTTAGAAAGTTGACCAACGCCTTCACCGCCGCCTGCCGCCTGCGGCATTTCTGTTGACTGAGACGTAATCGTCTGGTTTATGGGTACTTTATTATCTTGATCGTATTCTATTTGTTTTTCATCAACATGTTTGAAATCTAAATCCGCACTTACTTTAACAATCGTCTTGCCCGGACCCGTTATCTTTTCAACTAAACTCGTTGCTTTAGATGCATAATAATTCTCTATTTTTCTTCTCAAATCTAATTGGTTTGATACTATTCCAGTTAGTTTTGAACTTCCGGTGTTTGACAGCAAATTACCCATGCTATCAGTAATAGTAATATTTTCAGTACTCAACCCTTCAACACTCGTACTAACAAGGTGTGAAATACCTGCTATTTGCGCATCGTTCAAACCGTTTCTCTTTCTCATTTTTAAGATAACTGAAGCTGTTGATGGTTTTTCATCCTCAACAAATAACGAAGGCTCTGGAATAACTATTTGAACCCTTGCCCATTCTACTCCGTCCAGTTGTGCAATCGTTTTTGATAATTCACCTTGAAGCGCCCTTCTATAATTAACTCTCTGTGCCAGGTCTGACATACCAAATTTAATCTTATCAAATAGTTCAAATCCAACATCTCCTCTTGGCATACTATTTTTAGCAAGATTCATTCTTAATTCATATATCATATTTGAAGGCGCCAGGATTGTTGAACCATTATCCTTTATCTTATAATTTATATTACTATCTCTTAAATACCCTACAATCTCTGCAGCTTCCTTTTGGCCCAGGTCACCATACAAAAGTCCATATTCTGGTTCCCTTACCCAATATGTTAATGTAAAAAAACCAAATCCAAATCCCATTACGACAATTATAACAATAAGCCTCTGACCAAAGCTTGTCCCTTTCCATACATTGCCCATCTGCTCCATTATCTGACTCAATTGCCCTACTCCCTTAAATAATTAAAATCAACAATCTTTAAATTAATAAAAAGAAAGTATGTTTTTGTAATTTCGCAAATTATATACCACAAAGACATGAATTTACTTTTATGGTTACTTAAGTATATTTAAAACTCTAAGATGTTTTAAAATAAGCGAGTCTTAACGTATCAGCACTCATAAGTTATACTATATGATATCGTTAAAAAACTCTTCGAAATTAAAACCGTAGTTTATTTAAACTGATCGTAGTTTTATTGAACAAGAAACCCCTAATAACAATTGCGGATTGCGGTGAACGAAGGATGAAGGACGACCGCCACTTCGAGGCTGAGACGATGGACGTTTTTTTCGTCTTTCGTCACTCGTCTCTCTCCTCTCGTCACTCGTAAAAGATAATGGGTTTTTGGATTGCGGGTTGCGGTGGACGAAGGAT
>MAYW01000241.1 GCA_001723765.1 Candidatus Scalindua rubra | reverse complement strand
AGAAAATCAAAGTCTAGTGGTTGAATCATTGGGATATGATATAACCATGGGAAACTTTTCCAAATTTTCCAGTGCCTTCATTACTTCATCGCCTATAGAACCATGAAATAGTACTGCTATTCCATCCCCTTCACGAATGATTATAGGTTTTGTAATGCTTTTTATCTCATTTTTATGAATCACAGGTTCTCCTCTTTTTGCTACCCTTATATAGACAGGGTTTTTACTCTTAAACGCAAATTCTGCACATTTTTTCAGCTTCTATTGGATCAGATGGAGAAAGAATCACCAAATTAGGTAATGTCCTTGCTATTGATACATCTTCTACTCCATAATGAGTTATGCCCTGTGGTGCATAAGTAACCCCACTTCCTATTCCTATTAATGTTACTGGTAGTCGTTGATAACAAATGTCATTTCTTACCTGCTCATAGCATCTATAAAGAACAAAAGGTACGATATTATAAATAAACACATTATATCCTGCCAATCCCAGACCTGCAGAGAAGCTTATCATATTCTGTTCAGCTACACCTAAATTTAAATACCTGTTCGGAAAACACTTCTTATATTCATCAAGAACGCCATAGCCTGCGTCACCGCTCACAAAAAAAACGTTCTTATCTTCTTCAGCATATTCTGTAATTTTATTGATAACAGTATTTCTCATCTTTTCCTTTACTTAATTCCTTCATTGCTTTTTCTTTATGGTTTTCAGTAACAATATAATAGTGCCACTTCAGTTCGTCTTCCATAAAGGATACACCCTTTCCTTTTATAGTATCAGCAACAATTATTTTAGGTCTTCCATTATTGGGTACTTTGAGAGCACACACAATCTCAGAAAAATTATGCCCATTTATTCTGCAAACCTCCCACCCAAATGCCTTCCACTTATCTACAATCGGCTCATATTGACAGATTTCACTTGGGCGACCATATCCCTGCAAATTATTATAATCAAGAATCGCGGTCAGGTTGTTGATACCCAGTTTTGGAGCAAATAAAGCCCCTTCCCAAATAGATCCTTCTTCGGATTCTCCATCGCCAATCAATACAAAAACCTTTCTCTTGTCATGCCTAATCTTCATTCCATATGCCATCCCTAAGGCCATATTAAATCCATGACCCAATGCACCGGCAGAAATTTCAATTCCTTTAGTAGAAAAACGGTCAAGGTGTGCAGGTAATGATCCCTCATTTTGCATATAACTAAAGAAAGTCTTTTTGTCCATAAAACCCTTAACTGTCAAAACAGCATACAAGGCCATTGCTGCATGGGCCTTGCTTAGTACAAAAATATCTCTTGTGTGCCAATTTTTTTTATCAATATGTAATGCATGAAAATAAAGAGAAACCATTAAATCTACACAAGATAAAGAAGTTCCTACATGAGCGCTCTTTGATCTATAAGCAACTTCTATCATTAATCTTCTTACTTCCCTTGAAATCATTTCGAGTTTTTTATCTGTCTTCTTCATTTATCTCTAATTTTATCCTCTATATAAAATTCACATGCTCAGGAGGGTTCTTCAATTCCCAGAGATATCTGTTTATTTCATCCATCCTGCAATTTACTCGACATTGACTGGTATTAAGCTTACTTTCTACCCAATGTAAAGATTTTTGTCTTTTTTCCCTTTCCCAAATTTCTTGAAAGGAACTTTCATATATATTGCCATAGCAAAACTTATCATCACCAAGATAAGCACTGCATCCCCATACATTACCACCCGCATCTATGTACGACCAAAAAGGTAGTGCAAGACAACTATTATAACTCCGGACACCCTCATCCCACTTATTCATTGTGCGTACACGGAAGACGACATTGAAGGTATCTGTATTAATTGAAGACAATTTATCAGCAAGAGACACATAGTCATTATATTTAATGTTTCTGTATCGGTCTGTTTTGCTTAGAAGATGCTGTGTATATGGCTTTATTACCAGATAGTCCATTCCTATATCTCTAGCCATTCTCGCCAGAAGTATTGCTTCATTCTGGTTTTCAGGTAACAGGAGGAATTGCATGCCGAGAGCACATTTATAACCGTTCTTGTTCTTTATTTTCGCTGCATAAGTCATATTATTAATCACTGTGTCAAAATCGGATGATCTTGCACGATGAATTTTTACATAGGTATCACTTGTTGCCGCGTCAACACTTACCTTTATCCACTCAACATCACCCAGTATTTTCTCTATTAAGTCTTCTTTTAATAGTACCCCATTTGTCGTTATGGCTATATCTATGCCGGACTTTTTCGTATGATTTATAATGCCAGCAATGTCTTTATGCATAAGGGGTTCACCCTCTCCTGCATACATTACACTCTTTAACCCAAGATTTCCTAATTCAGTAAGTCTTTCATTGAGTATATTTGTATCTAATGACCTCTTTTGATAATTCATATAATCGAGAGCACAATAGACACAACGATGGTTACATGCCCCTGATGGACTTATCTCCATATAAATAGGATAGACTAATTTCCCATTCAACCAGTCATTGAGTCTTGAAACATGATAAAAAAAGTTTATGACCGTCTATTCTTAATTTATCCATATATATAATATGCTTTCTTATATTTTTAATAACATATACTAATCAAAATCAAACTTTCACCTATGCTTTTATAATTTCTTCAATTGCATTATAAACCTCTTTTGGCTCTATAAATCTCATACACAATTCCGTTTGGGTACATTTTGAACTCAAACAAGGGATACAATTATAATCAACCCGAGGAACCAACTTTACGCCTTTCGATATATAGACTTCAGATGAAATTGTAGGACCGAAAAGAGCAATTATCTTTTTGCCTAATCCATTAGCGATATGCAAGCCCAAGCTATCATTGGTTACAATAATACGACAGGAATTTATCCACTCTATATATTCATCAAGATTTTTCAATCCTTGTTGCCAGGAAATCGTATATTTATTACCTATGTGACTTTCGAGTTCTTTCCAATATTCTAAAGGCCATGCCTTGATCGGCCATTTCTCACCTACGTAACAGTTAAAGCCTATGTCGTAAGTAATATCGGATTTCGGTTTATATCCAAGGATAAAGCCTTCACCTTGCCATTTTTCACCTACCATCTCAAATAGCACCTCTTCCCAACACTTTTTTGTCTTTTTCTTATACTCAACATCCATGCAAATTTCTAATACGTTTTGTGAACCATCGTAAGCAAGAGTTTCACCCTTTTCTGGGTCAAACCTGAATCCATATCTACGCCAGGCATTAATAGAATCTGAAAAGGCACATACACCTGGTACCTTTTCCAGGTTAATAACGGTATCAAAACGTTCTGACTGTAATTGTAATACAGTAGTAAGGTCATAAAAGAGTATCCTATGGATAAAAGGATTTCCTTTGAGAAGAGGGAACGCCTTCTCATCAACCAACCAGGTAACATAGGCATTTTTGTAATGATGGAGCAGTACTGTACTCCTGAGAACATCACCCAGACTCGTGATCATCCCTATCTCACCGTCCAGTGTTTCTGAATAACCCAGCTTAATAATTAAAACTTTTTCCTTTAATTGTTTTTGTTCGATTTTCATATTTTTTAACCTGTAAAATGAAAATATTTACTATAATATATTCATTATTTTAACTCTAAAATATTTCTGATTTCAACGCTCGTATGGCCAAAAATCTGAAACCTATTTGTTTTAACTTTGACATCACATGGATTACAATCTCCATAAAAATAACAATCCCTGAATTTATCTATTTCTTTTTCATTAAAATTCTCATCTAAAATATGTGCAATCGGATTTCTTCCATTATACAAATCTGCATGACACCCATATACGTATCCTCCAGGATCTACAATAAGCTCCGTTGGTTTACATTCACAAGCACCCATTTGATTTCCACAAACGGAGTTTTCATACTTAAAAGTGCCATACAGTTTTCCATTATACACACCTAGAAATTCTTTTGTTCTAAAGTCTATTCCCATCTTCAAACACATTTCTTGAACTTCTAGGATATGATTCTTTATTTCTTCATCTGGAACTAATATTCCGTACAACCCCACTCTAAAACCTGCTTCCTGCATTTTTAAGGATTTCCCTATTAGGACATTTATATCGTTCTGTCCCGGATGGTAACTGGCTCTGATAGCAGCATAAGGTGCATCTCTTGTAAATCTCCATACTGGAGTATTCTTTATAAATATATCAACATCAAAAAACATATTAGTTAACAGATCCATCTTTACTTCTTCTTTTACCTCATTAACTATTTCATAGAACCCCTTATATAACGTTGGTTCTCCGCCTTGAAGTGTAAGAGGCAAATCATCTCTCAAGTTTAAGCGATTTGCAGACTCTACCCATTTTTTAACAGTCATATGCGAATTTTTTGCACCGATATATCTAGAACCTGTTCCATGTAAATTTATGCAGTATGAACAGCGCAAATCACATGCAAGTGTTAAAAAAAAAGCAACATAATTGTGATGTTTTTTAGGACGTATATAACTTATGTTTGATTTTTCCATTTACATAAAAAAATTTAGATCATATGTTCAAAAATGATTTAATATAGAGCACTTCGATGGAATATATTTAATGGCATTTAAAACCCTTAAAAACTTGTAAATTAAAATAGTCTAAAAGAAACTTTTATATTTGACAACGTCATAATTCAATAACTTCTAAGATCTTATACCCTTTGAAAAATCCCCAGGGCAATTTTCTTTATTCTGGCATTTTTCAGCAACCGATCTCTAACAAAGCTCATTGCGGCAGCATATGCAATGATATATCCTATAAAACCATATTTTTTAAATTTGTGCTTAAAATAGCGAATTTTAACTTTAGTTTTTAGTTTTAATGCTTTGCTAATAGCTTTCTTCCTCTCCTCTAAGGAAAATATTGGCGTTTCAAAAACAGGATCATTTTGCCAGTAAGGAATATCATTAAAATATGTAGAAGGTTGTATAGTAAAATACTTGTTTTTTTTTACCCAATTGTAAAGCTCGGTTTTAGGGTAAGGAATCAGGTTGTTGAACCCAAAATCATATATAGGATATTTCTTGACAATAGCTAAAGACTCCAATATATCATACCATGTTTCCTCTGGAGCACCTACTACGAAATGAAGGTCTACATCATATCCCATATCACAGGCATCAGCTACAGCTTGTTGAATCGTCTCCATGCGCTCACCTTTTTTTAAACTCTTCAATACCTTATATGACTATTGAGTTAGCTCACCATAGGTCGTTGGAGGGCAACCTAGGCAAGCAGCCAGTAATCGATTAAAAAAGTTGCCCCTCCCAAAACCTTCTGTTAAAGCGATAAGAGAATTCGTCCAAATAAGCTTGAAAA
>MAYW01000240.1 GCA_001723765.1 Candidatus Scalindua rubra | reverse complement strand
CGGAAATGAAAAGGTTGAACAAGAACACCGTAGGCACATACTCCTCGGAGGGTTCGATTGGACGAACCATTTTAATATAATAAAAATATGGGAGGAAGTGAGATAGAGTTCGATGCGGCACCCTTCTTCTGGTTTACGGAAGGCAGAAGTAGTATAGATTGGGGCATAACAGCAGGGTTCGAATGGGTATGGTGATAGAAGTACAAGAGATAGGTGCTCCATATTGCTGCCACTTCATATATGTGGGTATACTTGTTTTTGAGTTTAAAGGGTGAAAGTGGCTTCATCTTGTTTCAGAACATAGCCTTGAGAAGGTGGAAAAACAAAACATCGAACATCAAGTATTAGGTGGAGCTGTATGGGAGGGTTCATGGAATATGGAATTTGACATTGCCACATTCTTTGGCCTTAACAGCGATAGCATCGATTGGGGAGTGACCACAGTTGTAACTATACTTATTACTTATTGGAAAATGAAGACCTATTATAATACCCTGACAATTATAACCATTTTTTTATTGTTCCTTCAGGAAATTCTTTCCGGGTGTATAATGCTACAACCCCTATTGTTTTCTTGAATAAGTTCTCTTAAATCGCTCTTCCTACCTTTCCAATTCAGCTTTTTTCCCCAACTTCTGGTAAATCTTTGCAATATTCTCCAGCAATATCTCAACTTCGGGATTTTCTAGTCCAAGGGCTTTTTCTGCTATTACCAGTGCCCGCTTATAAAATAGTTCGGCCTCAGCATATTTCCCCTGGGCTTTATAAAGTTCTCCCAAACCGCTTAGTACTTTTGCCACATAAGGATGATCTGGCCCCAACGCCTTTTCCACAATTGCCAGTGCCTGCCTTAAAAGGGACTCCGCCTCAGTATATTTGCCCTGGGCTTTATAGAGTAATGCCATGTTTTTCAACGATGCTGCAAATTGGGGATGATCTTTCCCAAGGGCTTTTTCTGCTATTACCAGTGCCTGTTTTAAAAGGGGCTCGGCCTCAACATATTTACCCTGGGCTTTATACAGTTCTGCCATGTTGTTCAAGTATGTTGCAACTTTGGGATGATCTGGCTCCAACGACGTTTCCACAACATTCAGTGCTCTCTTGTAAAGAGATTCGGCCTCAACATATTTACCCTGGACTTTATAAAGTACTGCTAGATTGTTCAAGTATGTTGCAACATTAGGATGATTTGATCCCAGGGTCTTTTCCGCAATCGCCAGCGCTCGCTTATAAAGTGGTTCGGCCTCAGCATATTTGCCTTGGTCTTGATAAAGTTCTGCCAGGTTATTCAGGGATTGCGCCACATTGGGATGGTCTTTCCCAACGGCTCTTTCAGCTATTGCCAGTGCCTGCTTGTAGAGTGGTTCAGCCTCGTTATATTTGCCCTGGACTCTGTATAGTTCTGCCAGGTTATTCAGAGATTGCGCCACATTGGGATGGTTTGAACCTAATGTCTTTTCTAATATTTCCAGTGCCTGCTCGTAAAGTTGTTCAGCCTCAGTATATTTGCCCAATGAATGATAAAGTAGCGCCAGATTGTTCAGGGATTGTGCTACATTGGGATGGTCTGAGCCAAATGTCTTTTCTGCAACCTTCAATGCATCTTTAACTACATTTAACACTTCTTTATATCGGCCTTGTTGATAAAGATTATTAGCTTGTGCATTTAACTCGTTCCACAACTTCTCCTGAGCATACAAAGATGTTGACAGGAAAGATAAGACAAGTACAAACGTTAGAGTTTTTAAGAATTTTTTCATGACTAAATTATAATAAAAAAGCTAACTTCAATCGAATTGAATGAACTGTTTGTAGTCCGTTATAATAAATCAACAAATGAATACGCTATTACTTACATCACTTTCACTTAATCCTTGAAAGGTCTATATTGTATTCTCTTTCACGATAGGGGCCTTTGACAATTATGATGGCTTTGGCATTTGGATCGAGATTGCTGTAAAGAAAATTTGACGTTACGAAATCATGATCATATCTATTACCACCATCGAATTTGCACAACTCACAGCATGGGTCTTCATAGTCTATATTGACTTGCTTAATGATTTTTTCGCCCTGTCTCAGTAAAATAATCACATCATCCTTTGTACGCACCTGAACCTTAAGATATGGAGAGCTAATGATTTCCTTTATCTCTCGAACCGAAACCTCTTGCCCTTCATTAAACCACATGGCAGTAGAAACCGTAAGATCCACAAACTTGCTTCTTACTAATATACCACCCTGCCTCGGCCAATAATTAATACAGGCGTGTTTCAAATCAGGACTTTTAAAGATGTCTTTTCCGTGTTCCACACCTTTTTTAATAGCATAATCAATATCTTCCTGTTTAAGTTGCACATTGATGCCTAATGCATTTTTAGAAAATAAAAATAAAATAATTGATAAACCAAAAAGCATCTTTATTGACCTCTTCATTTTTTCCTTATCCTTTCTTAATTAGTTACTTAGACCTTCTGAGACAATAAATGCAAGATCATATCTTCAACGCTTGCCACTTTAATGAATCAATTAAGTTTCGTTACTTTTGTAATGACCAACCATTTTCTAAACGCCTTTGCAATCTTTTCAGAAGTAACAGGTGCATTTTTTATAGGTTTGATTTTGGCTGGTGTTGTTAACATATTCTCCAATTCTTTAGCGAATTCAAAAGAAGAGGTTAGATCTTTACCAATAAATTGCTCAAGAAAATCCTTATTAATAACAGGATTTTCTGTATAGTCTTTAGGATTTTTAATAATGTGAATATCATGAATCATGTTGCTAACAATATGCACAACCAACTCAAATGTGCCATATTCTCCTTCACCATTAACCAAAAATGCCTTCCCAACCTCACCTCTTCCACGTTTTCTCGACATTGAATAATATACAACCAGCTTTTCATCTTCCCTGATTTTAATTCCATAGTTAGCAATATCATCAAGTTGCTCCTCTGTTAGACGAATGTGTCTCTTTTCACCCCAACCAAGGAGATGACTCCCTTGTATTTCATAAAAAGGTTTCTCTTGTTCATGCCCGGCATGTTGGATATCTGCACATCCACATGGTAATAAACCAAGGAGTAAACATACAAACCACTTTTTCATAACTAACCTGCCTTTCTTTTGACCAAATTTTAAGAACCTATAAATTCCTCTTCATTCAATAATATGTCATAAATACATTCAATTAAATCACATTCCATTAATATGCAATATCCTTGCCTTCTGTTTTCCCTGTTCGTATGTTTATGGCCTCTTCGATACTAGAAATGATGATCTTACCATCTCCTCCTCTACCTGTAGATGCTGATTCTTTAATGACACCACATTACTACCAAAAAAGGTGGTGTTAAATAGTAATATTACAACCAGGGATATACTCAGGACTCGAATGATTAGTTTTGCTATTCTCATTTTGTGTGCTATTAAACTCTTATATAATTAACGAAATTGAGAGATCATGTTTTTTCTTGCTTCGTCCCTCATCTCCACTTTATAAATCTCCCCTTAACACCTTTACTAAATGGTGGCTGGAGGAACTATATTCAGCGTTTAATCAATGATCATGTCCTCCATCCCAATCCTCCTCTTCCTCATGCTCATGTCTTCCAGAGTGAGATTCCGTATATACCGTTATTTCTGCACAATCACATAACTTGCCAGTACCTGTGCAGTGATAACAATTACACCCATCAGACGATGGTGGACATATACATGCATATTTCTCCGGGTTCTTCTTAAAGGCCTTTTTACATTTTTTTGAGCAAAAGTAATATTTGTGCCCATCCTTCTTATACGTTTTAGCCCCGTCCTTATCAATCTGCATAGTGCAGACACGGTCTATTACCTTTCCACCGTGACTCGCGAGCGTCAGGTTCCTTGTATAAGTAATCGATAAACCAAGTGAAAAGATAAAAACAAGTCCAAGTGTCAAAATCTTTTTCATTTATTTGCCTCCAAAATAGAATTAATAAAATTATAAATATGCTATTTCATATTACAACTTAGATGCCAAAAGACACGAATATGCAAAATAATTACTTATCATTATGAAAAAATCTTTTTTTTGTTGACCCTTTCTTTGTCTCAGAAATTAACCCTAGGGAGGGAACTTCACAAACAATAGATGTTGTATTTTATATTATTTCATTATATGTAACTTTAGAATCCATGTTTATCAATTTTCCAAGAAAATAACAATCCTCACCATCCCATTGTTTATGCAACAAAAATGATTCGGCAAACCCCATTTTTTTATAAAATCCTTCAGCTGCGTATCGAGCAAGGCTCCAACACCATAGCTTGGGAATATTATTTTTCCGGCATATGTCAATTGCACAATTTATCAATAGTTTTCCTGTGCCTTTCCGTTTAGAAACCAATGTGTATATCTTGTAAGATCCCTCTGTAGGTTCCAGCACCATAACACCTACAACATTCCCACTTTCCACAGCAATATAGCACCATTGTTTAGAAATGAAAAACAGGTTTTGTTTTTCGTCCGAAAAAGTGCGTTTTTCAGTATCGAGAACCTTTAACAGTTCGCAAACATCCCTGAGATGTTGAACGTGGGCAAGTTGGATTTTCATTTGAAAATGAAAAATGTATTAACATTGCAGATTTTCTTCATTATGATAAAAAATTTGCATTAATATAATTATATATCGGCAGTGGAGTGGAAGCACATCCCAGTTAAAATAAGAACTGTTGCAAAGATACCCATGAAGCGGTGAAAGCCAATGACAATATCTAACCCGAACGGTTTTTCAATCCATTTTATCCTGGCTCCGAGAAGAAACTGGAGTGCTAATATTGTTAAGCCAAGCAAGGTAAAGTTTTTACCAAGTTCAAATATAAAATTATGGTCCGTCTTTGGACGAAACACAACTGCCAATAAAAGAGGACTAATCAATATTATTACGTATAATCCTACACGAATAACCACACTTAAAAGAACCTTATTTTCATGCTCAATTGGAAATGATGATTCATTTTCCATTACTTCTTAACATTTTCTATAAAATTAGCTAAATTGCTTCTAATACATATACCGTCCAAGCAACCATAAGCTGTCTTGATTAATCAACCAAAATAAGAAAATATAGCTAGAAAATACACTAAATTACATATTGAGATTATAATTTCCATTGTCATATCCCCACCCCCATCTCCCCCTTTACCAAAGGGGGGGTGTAGGGATTGTATTTAGTGTTCAATCAATGATGGTGTTCTCCACCCTCATGTTCGTGACCGTGTTCATGCTCATGTTCCCCTGTATGGGATTCTGCACATTCGCATGCCTCACCCTTCCCTGTGCAGTGACCGCAATCACATCCTTCAAATAATTGTGGACATATGCAGGCA
>MAYW01000239.1 GCA_001723765.1 Candidatus Scalindua rubra | reverse complement strand
CTGTCCTCCGTATTTCAAGAATACTCTTTATATGCAAACACTATAGAAACTGTTGATGTCGGCTTTCTGGAAAATGAAATAACAAATTCAAAGAGTGAAGTTCTGATTGTAGATTTCTGGGCTACTTTTTGTGCGCCTTGTACGAAACAGGCCCCTGTTTTTTCAAATATATATAAAAAATATAAATCTAAAGGGTTGTCAATAATCGGTGTTTCCTTTGATTTTGATAAAGATAGGGCAGAAAAATTTATCAAAAAATTGGCAATCAAATATCCCATTTACCTTGGTAATGAAGATGTAGGATTTCAATATGATATCAACTCTATTCCAACTACACATATCTACGATAGGGATGGAAATCTTGTAAAGAGATACGTCGGTTTGGTGGGCGAAGATGAACTTACACAAATAATAGAACCCCTTTTGAGTGCTAAATAGTTAATCATAAAATATAGAGCGGCATAGCCGCTACCAAGTTTGAAGTGTCTAAAGTGCCTAAATTGCCTAAAGTTAAAAACAGGACTCTTTAATCCCCCCTCCCTGCCCGACAAATGGCAGGCGGGTTTCCCCCTTTATAAAAGGGGGACTAAGGGGGATTGCTCACTTTAAACCCTGGCCCAGACCGCCCGGCCAAGCCGTTCGGACGGGTAGGTTTGAGTCGCTTAGAATAACATAAAAACTTAACTACCATAGACTTAAAATAAAAATTCCTATACTATCAGGACATTACTACATGAAGCTAAGGCTTATTCCTTCATTCTTTTTGTCACTATTGATTTTCGGAGCATTAATTAGGGCTGCATATTCACAGTATGATTATATACTGGGTCAAAAGATTACGATAGATGACGTGGAGCCTCCAGACAATTATGAATTACAAGTATTTTTAGAGGAAGATGAGGCCATTACGTCCGTATTCAAAGGATGTGACGAGGTATTAAGCGATTATCTTGTGCTTACTCCAAGGGAAAAAGAGGTATTGGAAAACAGGTTAAAGTCACGTATCAATGAAGATGCCTTCAGTATATTTATTGGCAAAAAGGGAGGAAAGATACATAGATATGCAATCATAACGGATGAAATGGGTTGCTTTCATCCGATAACTTTTATTATGAGCATGAAGCCAAACGGGAAGATAGAAAAGGTAGCGGTAATGATTTACAGAGAAAGTAGGGGCAAAGAGGTTATAAGGAAGAGATTCCTTTATCAATATAAAGGCAAGTCCTTGAGTAACCCTATACGGATAAATAAGGACATAATAAATATCACTGGCGCCACCACATCTGTAAGGGGTGTGAATCGTGGTGTTAGAAAGATGCGCGCCGTCCTTGATGAATTTTATCTACAGGGGAATCGGGGAATCAGCCCAACATCTTATAGCCAGACAGCCAATCAGGTAGCGAAAGAAGAGACACAAAAAATCTTTTCACAAGCATATCCCTCTATGGATGACATTGTAGAAATATTGATAACTGGCACAACGGAGAAAAATGCATCACTTGCCTTTAAAAAGGCGTTTAAAGAGGTTGATCGTTTAAATAAAATACTTAATAGAGATATGAAGAACAGCAAGATATCAAGGATAAACCGAAAGGCATGGAAAAAACCGATCAAATGTGACAAAGAAATTTTCAATATTGTCAAATCCTCTCTCCACCATAGTAAGATAACAAATGGAGGGTTTGACATAACTGAAGGTTCATTAACCGAGGAATTAAGCAAGGGTACAAAAAGATTACGCGAACCAGAAGATATAGCGCCTCTACTTGCCGCTGCCACCTATAAGAATATCGCCATTGACACAAACGAGAATGCTGGTGGGACGATCTTTCTCAATGATAAGCAGACTAAGCTTGATCTCTCACTGGTAGCCAATGGATATGTAGTAGATAATATTATAGAGATACTCGAAAATAACGGCATATCACACGCCCTGGTTAACTTCGGAGGCGTTATAAGGGTTATGGGTAACCCACCTGGTGATACTGTCTGGAGAATAGCAATACCAGACCCTAAAGATAATGGGAAAAGCATAGGATTTATCCATACAAGCAACGGGGCCGTTGCAGTCTCAGGAGATTACGAAAAGATGCTCATAAATAACAGAAAGGAATATTCCCATATTACTGATTTAAATCTACAAAGGCCTTTTGACGCCAATTTACTTGAAGCAGTTGTAGTCGCTTCCACCGCATTCGAAGCCGATGCCCTTTCAGCAGCAGCCCATCTGTCAGGTTTGAATAAGGATATGGGGCTTATTGATAGTATATCAGATGCGGAGGGGATAGATATTTATGAAAGAACGGATGGTAGTATAGAAATTGAGATATCAGATGGGATGAAAACTTATTTTATACGAAAGACTGAACCAATATCACCGCAAAGGACAAGACCTGCCTGCGCATTTTAGTCTCTTAGCAAAATATTTATTTATTGAGTTTTGCATGATATCTGACCAGCCCGACATAGTCATTCTGGCGGGTAAGCACCAAATAACAATTTCCAAATAATTTACCCCGTGGGATAAATGATATTAATCCATATAACATAGAACCAACGCAATTAAATTTTGAAGTAAGCAAACATTAAACGTATAAATTTATTGTATAGGAAATTCCATTTTAAGTCTTTGGGGGTTAAGGCCTTAGCCTTTTATTTTAACAACACGTAGCGGCAACCTTTAGGTTGCCACGTCCATGGGATAGCGAGCAAAGATAGTTATATGAATATTTAAATTGGATTTAATCTCATGGTGTGTGGAGGTCTGAAGACCTCCGCTACAGTTGGTAATCGTAGTCCGCCCGTAGGGCGTTAAGTTCATATCCCACAGGGCAGGCAAACTGGTTTTGGTCATTCGGACATTGTAATTTGAAATTTGTTTGGGATTTGTTATTTGAGATTTGTAATTTATTAACTCCTGTTTGGTTCTGGCTTGTCCAGGTTAGGACAATTACTATTGGAAAGTAAAAACTAAATTTTTTTCACTAATTAGGGACCTTTAGCTTTTAAAGAGTATGTGGCAATTGCGCCCCGGTTTAAAGAAGCAAAAAATTGAAAGGGGGTCTTGATGAAAGATCTAATGATAAAACCAGAAACGGAAGATTATCAAGATAACTTATCTGCTGTGAGGTACATGTATCTGAACAAAACACGATGCAGGTTCAATGTTGATGGCCTCAAAAATTCCAATTCGTTTTATGTTTTAAGAACCAATAAAAAATGACACAGCGTGACAAAGACCGTATAGAAGAAGCCTTGTTTAAAGGATATCTCAGGACAAAACGCTTAAGTTTTACTTGTGAAAGGAAACATATATTAAAGGAAATCCTGGAAATCTCTAAGACGATTAAGCATTTTTCAATTAACAAATTATATAATAATTTACTTGTAAAAAGGAATCGTATATCAAAAGGCACCCTGTACAGGACAATTAAACTACTGGAAGATTCCAAAATAGTAAAAAAAACCGATATTGATTCAGACCAATACGTCTATGAAAAAGTAGAGCAATATAATATTGGCCATATGGTATGTTTAAAGTGCAAAAGAATCATTGAAATAAATCAAAAAGCAATAAAAAGTCTCATAAACCAGATTTGTAGAAAAAAAAGTTTCAATTTAAAACGCACACATTTGAAATTAAGGGTTTATGCCATAATTGTACAAATCTGTCTAAACACAATGAATGATTATCCTTTAAAAGGCATTGTTAAATGTGTTCACTCTACAAAAGGACGTTTGAGATTTCAGCTTATAGATTCGGCAATAGAGATGTTAAAGGATATCAGCCCAAGACTAAAGGAAGAAATACTTAAAAAAATCGAATATATACCAGGTATCACAGCGGTTCGTATAAATCCAACAATTGCCTCCGTGACCATATCTTACGATCCTCAAATAACCACGGAAAAGGCTGTCATGTCATCATTAAACTCCATCTTAAAAGAATATTGTCCCAAGAAAGGTGTAGGTATAAGGTTAAAAAATGACTGAGCACAAGGGGGAAGAGACCCTGGAACATATCTGGACATTAATTGTTTCCCTATCCGAGTTGAGATCTGGCGATGCGTGTAGAGTTGTCTATATTGTCACCAAATTCCAAGACAGATCGGACATAATTTCGGGGATTGGCATACTACCCGGCATAGAACTAAAGGTGCATCAAAGAATTCCCGCTTTTGTCTTACAAATACGCCAATTCTCTAACATGAATATATTTTGACAAAATTTTTTTTTTTTGTTGACAAAGGGTAATCTTATATATATACTTTCCAAACTCATTGAGAATGAGTCTCAATATCAATTTAATAATTAATGAAAAGGAGGTTTTACCGATGCAAAAGCGTAAAGTTGGAGCACTAATTGTGGGTGTGAATGGCGCCACCGCTAATACAACCATAGCTGGTACCATTCTTCAAAAAAAGGGATTAATTCCTGGCGAAAGTTTCAAGAGAGGAATGCTGACGGAGGACGATTGTCTTAATGAACATGACCTGATAGACCAGACTCAAATTGTTTTTGGTGGATGGGACGTAAACAACAATGATGCTTATGAGGCTGCAACCATCAACAGAGTCCTGGATACTGTCCTTCTCCAAAGTGTGAAAGAGGAACTGAGAAAGATAAGGCCCATGAAGGCCGTACATACCCCTCATGATGTGGATGAAACAAAGGCGTCTGACTATAGCAAAAACGGCACATCTCTACAACATAGGATTGATAGTCTGAGAAAAGATATTGCATCGTTTAAGAGGGTTAACGGGTTAGATGAAGCAGTTGTCATCTATCTGGGTTCTCCGTTGAAGGCTCAGGGTACAGGAACTTACAGGAATCTGGAAAAATTTAAGAAGGCTATCACGAATAATGATGAAGGCCTTACTTCCGGTATGCTTTACGCCTATGCTGCTTTAGAAGAGAATTGCCCTTTTGTTGATTTTACACCAAATATAACACTGGAGACTGCGGCATTGTTAGAATTAGCAGATGTAGAGAATGTGCCTCTGGCAGGAAGAGATGGTAATACCGGACAAACTTTAATGAAAACCGTCATTGGTCAGATGTTAAAGATAAGAAACCTCAAGCTGGAAGGATGGTACAGTACGAACATCCTTGGGAATAATGATGGCAAGGTTCTTTCCCGTGACGAACATGCTGAGATTAAGATGCGTGACAAATTGGGCGTCTTAGAACCTTTGCTTGGTTATGGAGATTTTGATCATACTGTTAATATAGAATATTACGCACCGCGTGGAGACAATAAAGAGGCATGGGACAATATAGACTTCCTTGGTTGGCTGGATCAACGCATAAGCGTTAAGATAAACTGGCTTGGAAGAGACTCTATCCTTGCTGCGCCCCTGATATTAGACCTTATTAAGCTCGTCGAATATGCCCAAAGAATAGGTGAAAAAGGCATCCAGCCTCATTTAGCTTTGTTCTTTAAAAACCCATTAGGAACTAAAGCCAGAGGCTTTTTTGACCAGTACATG
>MAYW01000238.1 GCA_001723765.1 Candidatus Scalindua rubra | reverse complement strand
AAAAGTGCGTCTGGAAGGACGTTTATTACGCATAACCGCACCGCCACCCAAATGGGTCTCAATGTAGACCTCATGGGGCGGCATGAGATTAATCAACCTCTGATATACACCCCCTTTTCCGCCTGGATAGTTCATTTAAAAATAGTATCCCTCAGGTCGGCGATAAAGTCAAGAAAAATATTTGCAATTTATTGCTAAAAAGAATAAATTCTATTGATGTAGAATTTGAAAAGGAAGTGTTTTGTGAATTTAAGGAAATGGTGATTCTGATGATGAAGTTTCAGAAGTATATCAATCTCCCACAAGATATTGGGTAGATACTAAAATATTCATGTACATAACAAACCTTGCTTTCGCAAGGAATCCAGTACTGGAATCCTCCCGAAAGGGAGGAAATCTCGATCAAGCTTTTCGAATTTTCCACCTCTTATTGGTTAATCACGATGAAAATTCTAGATTCCCTGTCTGCTTTCCATGGGGCAATGCTACAGGGCTAAGCTCAGTTTTGGCTTAGCTCACGTCGGGAATTTATTTTCGGATTAAATTACCATAAATTAGCTCACGGAGTGAGCTAATTTATCAGCGGTAACATTTTCCAAATCATATTCAAGATTGCCCAGACCAATTTCATGAGCATGTTTGAGTTGTACTGTATAATCAATTTTTGGCCAAATATGTCTAAAGTAATCTTTTCCCGTATGCTCATTTATTATGTCTATAGTTGCTTTTTCAACGGCTACGGGATCTTTGGAAACAACAATGCCTATATCAGAGATGTCCGGTTCAAAAGGTTTGTCCATGCAATCACAATGCTTAGTTATGTGTGTAAGGAAGTTAAAGAAGGCTACCTTATTTTTTTTCTCTTCTAAAATTGCCAGACAATATTCTGCAACTTTTTTTTGTAAATTTATCGTATCCTCATCCCATGCAATCTTAACAGCATCGAATTGGCATACAGCAAGACATTCACCACAACCGATACATTTCTTAGGGTCAATTATGGCAGCATTCTTTCCCATTGTGATTGCACCCACAGGACACCAAATCTGGCAGACCTCGCATATCTTGCATTTTTTTTTGATAATTTGAGGTATCACGCCAGAGTGTTGTGCTAACTTACCTCCTCTTGCAGACAACCCCATACCAACATTTTTGAACGTTGTCCCCATACCTGTAGCAAGATGTCCTGTAACATGTGCAATAGAGATAATGGCGTTAGATGCCTTTGCTACGCCTGCAACATAAGCGTTCTTGCATAACTTTTGATTAATTTTGACAATATAATCATGTTCTCCAAATAGTCCATCACCAATAATGATAGGCGCCCCCGTGTTTTCTATTGTAAAACCATGCTCATGGGCGAGCATTAAATGGTCTATTGCATTAGAACGTTTTCCTACATACAGAGTATTTGTCTCGACTAGAAAGGGCTTTCCTCCACTTACCTTTACCTTATCCACAGCTGCCTTTATTAATGGTGGTTTAAGGTGACCAATATTCCCTTTTTCCCCAAAACTGGTTTTTACGGCAACCATATCACCTCTTTTGGTGATACTCTTAAGCCCCGCAGCATCGTAAAGGAGTTTTACCTTTTCAGCTAGTGATGAAAGCGATTCACCATTTCTGGTTTCAACAAAAAACACCTTACTTTTCTTGGACATTTTAAATTTTGAATTAATATAGGTCAGGCCATGCCTAAGGCAAACTCGCCCAGGAAAGCATCTTGCCTGACCATTGACAATTCCAAGGCAACCCGCCTGCCATTACAGGCGGGGAGTCGAGAATGACAACTCTCCGGCGACATTTTTCAGAGATTTGGTCATTTGGTAATGAAACACATATCCTCTTAGAAATTTAATCAAAGAGATCTGAATGTGTTCCAGTTCTTTCAAATATTATCTCTTTTTCTGTTGCTTTATAAATTAAAAGCCAATCAGCCTCGACATGACACTCTCGTCTACCTTTATAATAACCAATTAGCTTGTGATCTCTGTGCTTGACATCAAGAGGAATCTCATTAACAAGATCGTCCATTATGTTTTTGATCTTTTTTGGTGACTTTCCAGGCTTTTGCATTTTTTTCAAATCTTTTGCAAATTGCCTTGTATATATTGGCTTTAACATTAGATTCCCAATTTGTTGAACATATCTTCGGTATCTTCACAGCGTACGAGGCTCTTGCCAGCGTCTGTATCTTTGAAAACTTTCTCCGTCACTTTATTGGGTACAACAACATTAAAGGGTAAGCCTTTTCGCAATTTAACCTGTTTGTAAAAAAGGTTGATTGCTTCAGTCGTAGATAATCCTAATTTTTCGAAAAGACTTTCAACATCCTTCTTCAATAAAGGATTGATCCGTGCTCTTACTGTACCAGTTTTAGCTTTGCGCATTATTCTATTCTCCTTTGTTATATTAAAGTTTTTATTTATTATAGCCCATATGTGCTACAATTGCAATATGAAACATTTTATAGCCCCTTTAGTTCCACTTCTCCCAATGCCTTTGCTTCCTCCAGGATGTCTTCCGCCTTGCTTACGAGGACGATTACGAGATTATGGGGATCGAGTATCCTTTTTATTGCATGATTAAGGTCTTCCATAGAAACGGCCTTGATATTTTTTAGATATTTTTCTACATAATCCTCAGGCAGACCGTAAAATTCCTGCTCTATAATCTTGGAGGCTATCTGGGCTGGTGTCTCCATACTCAAGGGAAAATGGCCAACGTAATAGGACTTGGCGTCATCCAATTCTTCCCTGGTCACACTGCCTGACTTCAGTTTTCTTAATTCGTCAAGTACCAGCCGAAGAGTTTCAATTGCAGTTTCGTTTTTACTATACGTCCTTATGTAAAACGGTCCCCGTAATTTTCTTGCGTCAAAGCGACTCTTGGCGCCATAGGTAAGACCCTTCTCTGCCCTTATCTTAGTATAAAGTCTGGACGCAGGTCCCTTACCCAGAATATAGTTCAGTAACATAAGTGAAAAGTAGTCAGGATCATCCCGTTTGATGCCCGGATGACCTAAGCGTATTTCTGTCTGTGTTAGGTCTGGTTTGTCCACGAGCCGTATCTTGTAACCGTTTATTTTAAGTATAGATGGTAATGTTGATTCTTGAACATCTTCTTTCTTCCAGTCACCAAAGGTTTCTTTTATGGCAGCAAGTATGTTTGCGGGGTTTATGTCACCAACTACTGTCAGGATAGAGTTATTGGGAAGGTAATGGTTTTTATGAAACTGTATGATTTCATTTCTTGATATAGCCTTAAGATCTTCCACAGTGCCAATAGGTGGATGTGCATAAGGATGTGTGCCGTATAGCATTTCACTGAAATGTCTGCTGGCTATGGTCTTCTTATTATCCTTTTCCCTGATTATGGACGTTATGGCCTTATCCCTGTGAAATTCTATGTCTTTTGGTTGAAACGTAGGGAATCTTGAAATCTCAGAAACCAGGTTAAGTATAGTCTCAAAATGTTTTACAAGGGCTGTAGCTGTAACGGATGTGGAGTCGTATTCACAGTCCATGTTCAGCGTACCGCCTATGAAGTCTATCTCGTCTGATATCTCCAGAGAACCCTTTGAGT
This sequence comes from Candidatus Scalindua rubra, assembly GCA_001723765.1. Taxonomy (GTDB): domain Bacteria; phylum Planctomycetota; class Brocadiia; order Brocadiales; family Scalinduaceae; genus Scalindua_B; species Scalindua_B rubra. Next base: position 1,925 of record MAYW01000238.1, on the reverse strand, counting down.
GCGTGCCTTCACGGAGGAGTTGTGCAACGATATTTGCCAATCCCTGTTTTTCTTGTGGGTCATGTGCAGAACCAACCTTTACCAGCATCTCTATCGCCACTACAGGCAACTCATGGTGTTCTACCATGATTATCCTGAGTCCATTATCAAGTGTTGCTTTCTGGTATTTCATGGGTATTATGTTTTCTTCACCCCACAAGTGTTTGTTATTAGTAAGGAGAGAAAAAAGAACCATAATAATTATGAGTACATAGCGTTGTGAATAAACCTTTGTGATATTTAACATACTCTTACATAAGAATAATCGATACGGGCTTCCCCGCCTGCCATCGAGGCTGTGTCGCAATGTCATTCTTCGGTTAAAACCTCAGAATGACATTGCGACACAGCCTCATCCGTCGGGCAGGGTTACCTTTACCCTTTAACGTTTTCTTTGCTACTTTCCTTTAGGCAGCAATCTTACTATAGTTCTGTTCTCAGGGGTAAAATATTTTTCCGCTATCCTTTGTATTTCAGCTGTCGTTATACTGCGATATTTCTCCAAATCTTTTATAAACCTTAGTGGGTCATCAGTCCTTGCAAGACTAAATCCTAACCTTATGCCTCTAACGAAGTTGGTTTGTAGACCAAAGATTAGGCCTGTTTCTATTTGATTTTTAGCCTTTTCAAGTTCACGTTCTGTTACTGCTTCTTTTTTGAATTTTTCCAAACTTTCATTGATTACGGATGTTACTTCTTCCGGTGTATGTCCTTGCTTTATACTTCTGACAGTAATGATGAATAGTCCTGGATCCTTTTTCCTGTCCACCGAGGTAAAGACTGATAGGGCTGCTTGGCCCTCGTAGATTATCTTCTGGTAGAGTCTGGAACTATGTCCATCTGTGAGTATGTTTCCTATCAGTTCCAGTACCCGAATGTCATCATGGGCTGCTTCAGGTATGTGGTAAGCAACAACAAGCCACGGGAATTGAGTATCAACGTAGATATCTTTTTGCCTTTCCTGCTTTTGAGGGTCTTCGATGGATATTACTTCAACCGTATGCTTTGCAGGAGGAATATGTTCAAAATATTTCTTCACTGTGGATATGGTTTCCTGGGGGTTTATGTCCCCAGTTATTATGATGGTAGCGTTGTTTGGTGCATAGTGGGAACTGTAAAAAGCCTTGCATTCATCTAAGCTTATGGCGTCTAAATCCGACATCCACCCTATCACCGGCCGGCGATACGGGTGTTTTTTAAAGGCAGTGGCATAAAGTCCCTCACTCAGTTTACCAAAGAGAGAATTGTCTACACGCAGCCGCCTCTCTTCCTTTACTACTTGCCTTTCGGATGCCAGAGTATCGGCAGTGAGTCGTAAATGTTCCATCCTGTCTGCCTCTAATCTTGCAGCCAATTCAAGCTTGGAACTGGGAAGGTTTTCAAAGTAAGCAGTTACATCTTCAGTAGTGAAGGCGTTGTCCGTGCCACCATTTAGTTGGATAATTCGACTGTGTTCCTCCGGCTCTACGTTTTCTGAGCCTTTGAACATCATGTGTTCAAATAGATGGGAGATACCCGTTATACCCGGTTTCTCGTTTATCGAGCCTACATGATACCAGACCTGGAAACTTATGATGGGCGCTGAATGGTCCTCGTTCATAAGTAATCTTAAGCCATTTTTCAAGCGGTGTTCCTGCAGGTACAGTTCTATTTGATTAGCGGTTGAAGTATTCATAAACAGTAACAAACATGAAATAATTTGAAGGCATAATATGGATAGCTTTACTATCATTTTGAATGTGTATACTGTCATTCCCGACCACTATTTGCTGTAACTACAGCATACTGTGGTATTAGGTAACAACACCAATAATATTGTAAAACTAAATAAGCTTTTTATATGATTGTATGAAAAATAGAATGGCTAACGTAAGGAGTCCGTAGGA
>MAYW01000237.1 GCA_001723765.1 Candidatus Scalindua rubra | reverse complement strand
GGTAGGGTTTTTGAAAAAATCTTCCATGGGAATCTGCGGTGGAGGATCATCCTGATCCCTTAAGTAAAATCCGTAATAAACCAGTCCACCAATGATAATTGCAGCAATCAGAGCCTGTAGTTCTTTTCTCATTTTTTCCTCAACTGTTTTGTGTTATCACTTTATTGAAACAGAATAGCGTATCTGAAGTGTCCTCACAACAAGGAGAATATACTCTGTAATTGAGAGGATATCCAGAAATGATGGAACTGTATATTAAGTGGCAGTGGGCTGTAGCAGTTAACAGGATGATGCATGTAACCATCACTGATCCCGGTACGGGTCAGTGATCGGTGGGGCTTGAAATAGTTCCCGATCAGCACGCCAGCCTGCCCCACGCTGTCTTCGTAACTCCGATATTGATCTGTTCAAAACCAGGTTTTTATGTATAATCAATAGCTTGTTGAACACTGAACTGTATATGCTTACTCTACATAGCTGAAGAAATCGTGGAATTACTCAAAGAAAAAAGGAAGGCGTCCCAGGAGAGACGCCCAGTACGCCAGAGACAGTCATTCCATAGGAATGACAACTAACGGTGGAAATTTAATCTTAAAACCCCATTCAAAGCAATAGGAGAAGCAATGAAATGGTTTAACAGGTGCGATGCTTGCGGATAAAGGAAGGAAGCGACGGAAAGATATGGTAGAGCGGAGATATGCTCCGACTGCCTTCCGGAAGTTACTAAAAGACACAAGAGAGGAGAAGCCCCTTCAATGTTGGGGGTAGCCCGCCAAATGCTTAGAGAGAACAGTATGAGCTACATTCTGAAAGACATTCCCAGGGAACTATTCCAACAGTTCCGAGCCAAGCTGGTGGCCGAGAATAAAACCGTTAGGGACGTTTTTCTGGACTACATAGAAGATTATGTGGGAGTCTGACTCGACTGTTCTCGTGCAATACTAAAGCCCGTGTTCAGGAGTTTTTAGGTGGCATTTATTGAGGGTTGACAAGATAGAGAATGATCTATGCTATAAATCGAGAGAGTGGCAAAGAGCACCATCGATTTTATCAATAGTTTCCCCTCTAAGATGTCCCATTTTCTTTTTGATTCGTATTTTATCAATAACCCGAATCTGTTCACAACATGCGATACTGTCTTTGGAAGCCCCCCCATCTCCCTTATGTATTAATACTTGGAACGGGTAGATCTTCTTGCCCTTGGCATCGGTAAGTGGTATAATAATAGTTATAGGAGAATTCATATTACCTATGTCGTTTTGTACTACAACACATGGTCGTGATGTGCCTTGTTTTTCGTGTCCCGTTGTTGGCTGTAGATCTACCCGAACAACATCTCCGCGGTAGATTTCAAGGACTGACATCTTTACCAGATCTCGCGATCAACATGCTCGAACTCTTTAAGCATCTCAAGATCTTCGTTCCACATGGACTTGTATCCTTCAATCATTTCTTCAGCCAGTTGCTTTTGGATCCAAAGGTTTACTGCTTCTCGGATTGCTTCAACCTTGTTAAGATGCACTCTCTGACGAATTTCTTCAAACTCATCGTGCAACGAGTTTGGTAACGTCAAACTAACCCTTTTGAGCTCTTCCTTTGAGGAATGTTCTAAACGCATGATACCTCCCTACCTCTTGTGTGTATCCCTTATGCATTGAAAATATACTCATAAATAATACACATTCCAACAGTTCATTTACTATAAGTCCAGAAAAATGTTCCCCCTCAGACAAATTACTAATTTGGTGGAACATGGTCTCTATTGTCCACTTGGCCTGTCACACGGAGATGTCAGCTTGTATTTAAGTACCAGGAATTTGTTCCTGCTCCCCCTCTATGTCTTTCTTCTTCGCGGACTTTACATGGGCTGTATCTAAACCAGGCATCGCTGGTCGCTTTCCATCAAGTAGCTCTTCCACCGTCATGATCTGAAACCTATGATACGTGTTACCGTAAACATCCTCTTTGAAATATCCACACCCGTTGGCGTATTCAATCATTCCTGCGGTAGGAGGCTCCAAGGTGGTGAAGACACCCAAGTCCGCCTTCGTCGTTTCTATAGCGTTGTAGAAATAGGTGAGCATAGGTCTGTTGATAGCGCCGGATTTTACCTCAAAAAGAGCCTTCAATGTTTCTTTATGAAACTTTTATGCAGCGTGTCCATCAAAACCTCCGTCTCCTACTTTGGTTTCGTTTGATACGCCACCCAGGAGGTATTCTATCACCCAGTCCTGGAACTCATAACGGCTCCGTTTTGCCAGCTCGTGAGCGCTCTCAATGGTTGTAGGAAAACCATGAACTTCATAAGGAGAGAGCCTGGATCTATAGCCGTCTTTCAGCCGTTTTTCGATAAGTGCCACAGCTATGGGTGTAATGTCAATCCCGATCCACTTGCGTTTTAGTCCTTCAGCGGCATCCAGAGCCGTGCCACATCCACAGAAGGGATCCAACACCACATCTCCCTCGTTGCTGGATGCTACGATGATGCGTTCGAGCAGAGCAAGGAGCTTCTGGGTTGGGTAGCCAAGGCGCTCCTTGGCTTGTGGGTTTATCGGTGATATATCATGCCATACGTCTTGTAGAGGGACGCTTGGCATTTCATCCAGATATCGGATGTACTCTGCAGTACCATTCCTTGTATAATAGATTCTTCCTTCATCATGATGTTCTTTCATACGTTCTTTTGGTAGACGCCAAACTCTTGTAACACCATTCCATTCGTACTTGTATCCTCCACCTGCCAAGCCCCCAGCCCCAACCCAAGAATCAACAGCAGAAGCAGTCCAGTTATCTCGGCGTACATTATTGTATTCCTATTTCACCCCAGCCAATCCTACAGTCAGTCCAGATTCCACCTTTTGCTTATTTTAAGAAAAGAAATATGCTTACTGCAAATAATAGAACTACAGCTATAGCTTGTTTAGGGGTCATAGTATCCAGGATGCTTGTTGATTCATGTTGATAGTCCTTAATAACAAAATTCACTGGAATTGTGATCCACACTCCGATTGGCTCACCATTTTTCTTTGCTGGGGTGAATTGTGTATTTCGGATGGTTTCCACAGCGAATTCATTCTGACCAGTGTTTGGCATAGCCTTTAGAATTATAGTTTCTTTGACATTTCCACCGTCATCAATAAATGTCTTTACAATTACTGTACCCTCTATGTCGTCAAAATGAATAGGTGGTAAGGTTATTGGTTGAGGTGGTTCTTCATAAAGAATCCCTGTAGAGTCTTGTATGGTGTTTTCAGATGCGATTAAAAAGGAACTTGCTATTATTAGAAAAACGAAAGTGAATATCTCAATAATGTTTTTCATCATTGATGTCTATTTCGTTTAAGTTTGTTCACATCTTTGGCAATATTAACAAAAAGCCTTATTCCTTCAGAAATAGCAAGTAATGAAACAACACCAATAAATCCACCAATTAAAGAAATCATTATAATTGCAATACCAAACTCTTTTGTCCCATAACGATCCAATAGTGACATACCATAGAATACTGCCACTAAAGCACCAAGACCCATTATCCAAGCAAGAAAGTTATAAATTCCAGAGATTGTTCTTAAAGCGGGATATTTTTCTTGGTTTAATGTGGGTGCGTCAATCCTTTCTGGCGAGCTTGAATGTTCAGATTTTTCATCAAAGGTTTTATTAAGTTTATCGTATTTTTCAATCGCTTTTTGTAAGTCTTCCCCGCAATTATAGCACGTAAATTCCTTTTCCTGCTGTCTTGATAAAATGTTGTTTCTTACACCACAAGAAGCACAGGGAATCATATTTGGTCTATTCATCTTAATTCCTCTTTAATGTGTAAGTTTTTAAGTCTTCTTTACTGTTTTAAGACGACACTGACAGCCCTCTCGACAAAGACTCCAACCGCCCCGTGGTTTACCGATCGTATGCCAGTAATCCATTGTCTCTATTCTATCTCTTCGTTCGTAACAGTCTGGACAATATTTACCCTTAATCAATTTAATCCCCTCGTCTTTGAAAAACTGACTTGAAGATTCTGAAAGTTCACATTCACCTAATACCCATCTAAATTCTAGCTCTTTGCTGGTTATTTTGTCTCCAAATCTTCCCCGTTCTGGTTCTAAATCCGATATTATTTTTCCTTTATTTCTTCATCAGAGAAACCTGATTTTTTTAATTCAATAATGTTATCTTCAAGAGATTCTATAATTGTATCAGTGTCGATACTTAACTCGTGTTTTTTCGCCCTCCTTTTTGCCAGTTTAGTAAAAAACCCCATATTATTTTGGCCAACGCCACCAGATTAAGCCGTCCGGTGGGGTAGGAGTTAGCCAACACTTTATCATTTCCCAACAGGAAACTTTAATTTGGTTTTGTTTGACGTAAAACAAGGATAACAAGCTGGCATCTTAATTGTCGATGAATTTTCTTTGCCACAAATATGGCAATGCTTTTCTTCATAATTGGGGTTTTGATATTTTTTCCATGAGTTGTAGTGCTTTTTACAATAAGGTACCAAAGGATTTAATTTTATTTTTGTGCCACAACGAATACAATGACCGGAGCTACTTGATGGAGTAGCTTTTGATTTTTTGAAAACAGTCTTTTTAGGTGGGTCTTTTGGTACTTTGGAAATTGTAATTTGAATCTCATCGCTAATTCTAACAAGCCTCATTGATTCTTCGTATATCTCATTATATAGTTCAGTGTCATTCTCTTTTGTTACATATATTCCCATCTCGTTATTGTTTTGTTGGGAAAATTCGTAAAGATTCATTGAAGTAAGTATGGCTTCATTTTCATTTAAATAACATTTGGCATGAAGGTTTTTGCAAAAACTTGAACGGATGCTCTTTAAATCTTTTAACCAATTACTTTCTTCAGGTTGTAGCTCGTTTTTACCATATATTAATCTAACGTCTAATTTCAGACGGTCTTTGTCATCAAGAAGTTCTTTTATTCGATCATTAAACTTGAGATAAGGACTAATCAGAATAAGTCTATCATTAGCGCCCTTAATGAGTTTCTCCAGGTGATAGGAAACACCGGTAGTGTCTAAGAATTTTGCCATATGACTCCAGTTATATTTCCTTCACCCAAACGATCTTATGAAAGAACACAATGTCCTTCCTTGATACCTTAATGTTTTCCTCATTGTACTTGATAAGCGTTACCTCGTCTCCATTGAACCGCATTTCAGCGATTAGAACCCGCTCGTCCTTCAGCTTTACCAACCCTCTATTGCCAGTCTGACACCGGACATTCGGACTTACTATTACTTTCTGATGAGGTTTGAACGCCGGCAGCATTGAATCGCTGAATATCTGATTTGAACGGGATTATCCCAAGTCTGCCCTCCTTTATTACACATGTAAGTTTGTCGGAATATAATACTGGGAAAAGTAGAGTTCAATATCAATGGTGCTAGGAATGGTGCTAGGATCCAGTAATGAAGGAACAACACTTTCCCACAGAGTCCTTCGGACAAAGTGCGAGGCTATTAATAATTAAGGGTTTAGGTATTTTTACTTGGCACTTATTTCAAGAATACCATTTTACGCACAAACCGGTGAGATTCACTCTCC
>MAYW01000236.1 GCA_001723765.1 Candidatus Scalindua rubra | reverse complement strand
CTGCCTGGTGCGATCCGCCCTGCGGTCTGGGCCAGGGATCGCACAAGGGCAGGCTTTTTTTGACTGGAAATTGTCACCTTATAGACTGTTTTAGTACGGGCGTATTGCCATACGCCCCTACGGTGTGTTAAAGAAAAAATGTTTAATAAAAGCTTTTGTGGATTAAGCGCCTGCCCGACTCGTCATTAAGGCGGGAAGCGAATCCACCTTCATTATCTACGCTAAGGGGTCAAGTCCTTCCTTGACTACATGTCATTTGTTAATTATAATGAGAAAATGTCACGACCATTACGAATAGAATTTTGTGGTGCCTGGTATCATATAATGAATAGAGGCTGTAAAAATGTATAAAGAGTATTTGTCTCAAGACGTCGATGGGGAGGTAGAGGAGTTTTATTCAAAGAAGTATCAAAGCCCCATATTTGGTGACGACAACTTTATTCAAAAAATAAAGGACTTTATTATACATCCAGGACTGTAGGAACAATTTGTTATCGTTTTAACGAGAGAATGAAGAGAGATAAGAAATTATTAAAGCTATACAATACACTCAAGAGGGCATGTAGTCAAGGAAGGACTTGACCCCTCTTCCCCTCTTGACCTCTCTTCCCCTCTTGTTCTGTAGTCAAGGAAGGACTTGACCCCTCTTGTTCCTTGATCCGTCCGAAAGGTGCCTGTCCGAAACCTACCCGATTTTGTCATTCAGGTGCATTGCGTAGCGAAGTACCAGATTTGCGCCAGGTAGGGGATGTCTTTTTCGCGACTTCTCAATGGTGGAATTTCCAGTTTATGGGCGCTTAATAGATGTAATAATTTTTGGTTCGGTTGTTTTTGCATTAAACTAATATCTGTATCTGTAGTGGTAACAATAATCCTTAGAGTTGTGACATCCCTGTAAATCCTGTCTAAATTTTTTTTGTACTTGATAAAATTTTCAAAAAAAGAATATAATATTGAAATGACTATCAGAAGGAAAATATTATTATTGTTCTTACCTATGGATATCTTAATTTGGATTATTATGGTTGTGACTGTTTATTACTTCGTCAGCAAGACAGTAAAACAAAATGTCTTTGATCAATTAGAATTTGCTGCTGATGTATTGTCCGGACATATCCATCTTTTCTTAGAAAAGAAAAAGGAAAGAATCATTGACTTTAGTTCTGATGGTTTCATAAGAGATTGTACAGAAGAAATTACCATGAAAGAGAACAGGAGAGAATATTATACAACCGCCTTGAAGAACCATCTTATCACAAACAAGAAGTCCTTGCAACCGGGCATCCTTGAGGTATTTGTTGTTGACCTTAAGGGTAAAGTTATTGCTTCTACAGATAAAAGTCGTGTAGGTGAAGACGTATCGAATAAAGGATATTTTTCCAAAGCAGAATATTTAAGTGCATTTGTAAGCGACCCACATTATGACGCTCACCTGAAAGAGATATTAATTGACTTTTCCACACTGCTTTTAAACAAGGTTGAACGGGAACATATTGGCGTCATCGTCAACCGAATCAGGTTTGAACAACAGGAGGATAGAGGGCGAGGTGGCGCATCAACCCAACAAGACACCGAAGGGTATTATTCACATTTAATAGCTGTAAATAAATCCAGGGTAATAGACTTTAGCTCTGATGGTTTTATCAGGGATTGCGCGGAAGAAATTGTAAAAAGAGAAAATAGGGTTAGGCACTATACAAACAGCTTAAATAAACACCTTATTATGAACAAGAAGCCCCTTAACCCTGATATTCTTGAAGTATTTGTAGTTGACCTTGACGGCAAGGTAATCAGTTCAACAGAGAACGGCCTTATAGACAAAGACGTTTCAGGAGAAGTATATTTTTCAGAAACAATGAATAGAGATTCTTACATAAGTAATTTGCATTATTCTCCAGAATTTAAACAAAATTCATACGAGACGGCAAGATTACTTCTAAGCAAGGAGGGACAAGAACCTATCGGCATAATCGTTAATAGGTATAACAGCGATAGCCTTAGAAAAGTTACTCGCAGTGGGATTAGAGAGGAATTAGAGCAGGAAAAACTATTAACGGGATTTGGAGAGACAGGTGAATTGTATATTGTGAATAGAGATAAATTAATGATTACTGAATCAAGGTTTATAAAAGACGCCATACTCAAACAGGTTGTTGATACAGTGGGCGTTAGGGCTGCATTCGAGAATGGGGTTGGTATGATTGGTATATATTCGGATTATCGTGGTATCCAGATACTTGGCGCCTCCAGATATATTGAGGAGATGGATTGGGCTGTTTTAGCGGAAAAGGATGTCTCTGAAGCCTTTGCTCCCATTATACGTTTAAGAAATATTACTATCATAATAGCGATTGCGGGCACTGTGGTTGTAGTCATAATTGTAATCTTTATTGCTACAGGTATAACAAGACCTATTAGAAAACTTTTAGAAGGAACGAAGAAGATAGCAAAGGGTGATTTTGTATTTAGAATGGAGGCAAAGTCTAAGGATGAAATTGGTCAACTTGCCGCTTCTTTTAATAATATGACATCACAATTAAGTGAATCGAAGAAACAGTTACAAGATTATGCGCTTAATCTGGAGAAAAAGGTTGAAGATAAAACAAAAGAAATAAAACACATGCTCGATGAACTGACATATAAGAATAAGGAAATGGAACAGATTATCTACGTAACATCACACGACTTAAGGGCTCCGCTGTTGAATATACAGGGTTTCAGCAAGGAATTGGAGAAAGACCTTGAGCAAGTACGTCAAAATCTAAATGAAAGAGCCTTTTCTTCTGACGTAAAAAAGAAACTTGCTGAAATACTTGAGGTAGATATTCCTGATGCACTTAGATTCATAGTCACAAGCTCATCCAAGATGGATACATTGCTTTCGGGGCTTTTACGCGTTTCATGTGTGGGCCGTGTGGTACTTACCATCGAACAACTGGATATGAACAAACTCATTTCTAATGTTATAGAGACATACGGATATAAGATAAAGGAAACGAATGTAATACTTCAGGTCGATGAATTGCCATCGTGCAGAGGTGATAAGGCGCAAATAAACCAGGTCTTTTCTAATCTTATAGACAACGCCTTTAAATATCTTGATCATCATGGAGAAGGCATAATCAAAATTTCAGGAAGAAAAGAGAACGAGCATAATGTATATTGCCTGGAAGATAATGGGATTGGCATAGCAGAGAGGCATCAGGATAAGATTTTTCAGATATTTCACCGCCTTAACCCTGGTGATGGTGTGGTTGGAGAGGGATTGGGACTGACCATTGTTCGCAAGATACTTGACCTGCATGGCGGAAAGATATGGGTAGAATCTGAGCCTGGAAAAGGGAGTAAGTTTTTTGTATCCCTGCCAGCGTGAGCTATTTTGTAAAACAAAATAGCGAGAGGCAGGAAGCAGTGTATATGTGGATTCGGCCTCTGGCCTTAATCCACCCTACATCGTACCATACATCCGTTACATGTAGGGTGGATTAAGCGAAGCGAATCCACCTTTATTATCTACAACAAATTGGGAATGCTCCCAATCAAAGTTAGGAGATATAGAGATGAGAGATTATAAGAATATAAATAATTTTTAAGTCTTTAGTCTTGAACATTGTTCTTGCTGTTTGTATATTAGTAAAGAACTTAGCTCCGCAATTTCCGAAACGTTAATTAAGAGGGGGTGTTGAATGGAAGAAAAAGTAGAGAATGCTGAAGATGTAATCGTTATTATTGCAGAAGATGATGAAGGACATGCGTCACTTATTATAAAGAATTTGAATCGTGCGAGAGCCATGAATAATTTCTTGCGTTTCAAGGATGGGCAGGAAGTCCTGGACTTCTTATTCATGAGGGGCAAAGGGCCTCATAGGGAATCAGGTAAGGCTTATCTTTTACTGCTGGATATCAGAATGCCTAAGGTTGACGGCGTTGAAGTTCTGCGTCAGATAAAGGAAGATCCTGAGTTGAGTAAGATGCCTGTGATCATGCTTACTACTACAGACGATTCGCGGGAAATCGAAAAATGTCATAAGCTGGGTTGTAACGTTTACGTTACTAAACCCGTTGATTATGACAATTTCACTGATGCTATGAAGAAATTGGGATTCTTCCTTACAGCAGTAAGAGTTCCCAGGACAAATGGTTAAATGGTAGAAAAAAGGTAACTTCTTTAATTAGCGCCTACGGCGGACTTTGATGCGAAGGGTGGACATTGCCAATCCTTCGCATCATCAAGGCTACCCGCCTGACCTGTCTTTCGGGCAGGAAGCCATGAGTTACATACACTAACCTGTCAGTAGGGGTTTAAGATTTTAAACCCCCTACTAAACGGAATGTAACTCATACCTTCCCGCCCGGCCAAGCTGTTCGGACGGGTAGGTTTGAGTCGCTTAGAATAATCTAAAGACTTAACTATTATATATTTAAAATAGATAGAAATTCCTATATAATCAAGTTACGCGTTATCATCTTCAGGAGATTTATGAGTATATTCAAGCTTTGGACATCCACCGGAACGATTTATAGAGGGACCGAATCATTCCTGTCTGGCAACCCTTCCAAACTAAGCTATACCAGCCCCCCTGACTTTGAGAAAGACGTAGCTGCTCTCCAGGATTTTCGAGAGCATATTCCTTCCCCTCGAATGGTAAAACCGGATACCTTTAAGAGGATACTGAATGATGTGTTTGAGCATCCTTTAATATTACATGCCTTTTGGGGAAATGATGGAAAAGTGGTTTGTATGGATGGTGGTATTGTAGGGAATCACCTCCATATGGGGGGGTCCGGGATTTTACTTCCTCGCAAGAAATATGGAATTCCAACCGATCCAATTTATCAAATAATTCAACAATTATGTTCTCAGGAAGGATACAATATTCCATTTTCCCATGATATAGATATTCTTCTTCCTGAAAATAAATATATTGAAAATTTTCAGAGTTTATGTGGCCGGGGCATACTCAAACGTATTACGTCCCATCAGAATTGCGGTGCTGCAAAAGTAGATATAAAACGTATTTTATTGAATACGGAGGAGGTTGACATACCAGAGGATATCATTGAAAAGATATTAAATAATCTTCCTCAAAGAGTAATTGAAGAACATGCGAAACTGTTTTCAAAAACATTGAGTATCAAACTTGGCATACCAGACGCTCATATTCCCGAAGAACAAATGGAACGTCTTCCCCATATCCACAGAGAAAAAATCGTTTACATTGACTTAATTGGCGGGACCGATCCATACCTTACTTTTTGTTTTCGTAAACTGGAATTACCAGATGGCTTTATACTCCACCCGTTCCTTTCTGATTGGGAAAACATATTTGAACGCCTTGAAGTTGGTTTGTCTATTACATTTAGCGCCCATGGCCGGGGCGATGAATTTAGCAAAGAAAACCCCTTCTTCGTTGTTCTCATAGATCATCCTGTTTATCGTATTATAGAAAAGAATCCGGAAATTCCCCGGGAAATTCAAAACCGGATCAATAAACTCGATCTTGAAGATCGTATCCTCATCCATACAGTTACACCTAATATCCAATTTAAAGGAGTTAATCAATAGGGTGCATTCCCAATTTTTTGTATTAGACTGTTTGGCGCTTTTTTGGAGTGCAGTAACCGTGTTACTGCCCCTGGCCCAGACCGCAGGGCGGATCGCACCAGGGCAGGCTGCATCGACACGGTCGATGCACTCCATATTCTCTTCTAATCAAG